>JAFGNH010000032.1 GCA_016927115.1 Anaerolineales bacterium
CGTACGGGCATGTTCCATGAGGGGTTGCCAGGGCGGCGGGGATCCGGAGGCGACGT
Organism: Anaerolineales bacterium; assembly: GCA_016927115.1. Taxonomy (GTDB): domain Bacteria; phylum Chloroflexota; class Anaerolineae; order Anaerolineales; family E44-bin32; genus JAFGNH01. Next base: position 57 of record JAFGNH010000032.1, read on the forward strand.
ATGCGGGTAGCTGAATGGTTCTGTGGAACACGTCCTTATTCTGCGGAGTGCCATACTCCCTCGAAATATACGTTGCGAAAAGTCTCGAAGAAACGGTCCTCCCAGAGTATTCGCTCGTCATACATTCTGACGGAAACGTCGAAGTTCAACTGACTGCGCAGTCTCTCCCTTTCTTGTTCAGTCTCTTCACTGGTAATAAAGCTGACGTGGTCTTCAATGGTCTCATTGTGTGTGCCGCTCCAGTAGAATGCCAACCAGGAGTTAATGGGCCCCACATGATCAAGCAGGTCGGCATCCTGCACCACCCGGACCTCCAGGGAATATTCGTGCCCGTTGTTACGTTGATTATGCAGACGCACTATCTCACAAATCCGATCCAATTCCTCTTCGTCGAAGTGAGTTCCCAGTAATTTCCCGGTGAGCTCGGCTCCGACTATATTGTGTGGTTTGCTGCCTTTTCCGATGTCATGGAAAAGTGCACCGGTGAAGAGCACATCTCCATCGATATTCAGGTCCAGAAGGCTGCAGATGTCTTCGGCAATCCTGGCTGTGCGAAGCCCGTGATAAAAAATCCAGCCAGGTTCGCGCTCTTTATGTGTTTTACAATCCAGCATCACGGATCGGGCGATCTGCTCTATCTGTTCACGGTTCATCTTATTCCTTCCCGGAGGTGTGCCGGTTTGAGCCGGCAGCTGCTGTGATTGCAGTCTTCGATTTTACTAAATAAACGGATAGCGGCGAATCGGATAGCGCAGTTTTGATTCTGGACGTTTCTGAATCTGGACGGAAAAGGTTTTTTCCCGGGCCAGATACGATACTGTAAATGTTATTCGTTTCGCCTGATGATGGTTTTTTCTGCGCCTATTTTTCCATCCTTCATATCCGTGACCTTATACACATTCCCCTCCTTATCATACGTGGTCCATTCGCCCACCTGGATCCCGTCACGGAAATACCCTGAACGCATAAGTGTGCCGTTCTTCCTGAACCATTGCCAGTACCCGACAGGCAGGCCATTTACAACCCGTCCTTTTGCCATAATCGAACCATCTTTATGGTTTAGGGTATACTCTTCCGGACGGCTTTCGGAGTCCATGCTGATCCTCCCGCAGGCTGCTTTCCATGCTGAGGCCGGAATCGTCCGGGATCAGAACGCCTGCATGTATCGGGGTGAATCCCTGATGTAATTCTACCAGCCGATTGGCGGAAGCAAGTCAGACACACTTCTGGTTGAACCGGCATATTTTCCACCCTGCATGGGCCGGATCACATTCAATTTCCATAATCCCACAAGTATCGACCTGGAATTCCCATCTGCGGTAGACCGGGAGCCCAAGCAGGAAGCACATCATCAGGCGAATCAATCCGTCGTGACTGACCAGAACAATATCTTCGTTGTTTTGCAGCATTTCATTGAAGAAGGATTCAATCCGGGAGAGGGCCTCTTCACCGCTTTCCCCCTCCGGAAATTTAAAATCTCTGTCTCTGGCCTGGAAAGCGTTCCAGACATCCGGGAATTTTTGCTGAAGCTCCTGATCCGATAAACCATCGGTAAGGCCGATGTCGATTTCATTCAAGCGGCTGTCTACAATGGAGAACAGACCCGCGTTTTGAGCAACGTATTCGATCGTCTGGCTGGTTCTCAGGTATTGGCTGACGTAGATCCGGTTTACTGGTCTGCCCTCAAAATATGACAGCAATTTCTGTGCTTCCGTATGCCCCTTTTTACTGATTGGCATGTTTTGATGCCTCAGAACCGGGCTGTAGAAATCCCCCTTTTCCTTATCGGCGTGCCGAATGATATGCCATTTCATGCTTTTGCCCCTTTTCTCACTCTGGTTGCTGGATCCGGATATATTGAAACGTTCTTGATCTTACAATGAAAACAAACAAAGCGGCAAAGGAATAACTTCCACAGCCCTTGTTATTTTCAGCACGGGATATTTTGTGCTGTCCATTTCCCTTTCGGGTTGTGGCAGCGATAAGGTTGGAAAGTAATCTTCTCCCCGGGAAGTGGACAAAGGGCGGCGATCGCCGGGTATATACCCAGCCCCACCCCGTTCCAGAATTGTTACTTGATAAGTATAAAAAGTATGCTAAAATGTTCATGAAAAATGAATGTTCGAAAATATTGAACGATCGCAGAAAATGAACATTCAGGATTTCCTTGTTATTGCTTTCCAGAAAAGGCGCCCACAACAATCCATTTAAGGAGACAGTATAGATGGAATCAGAAATCCCTCGATTGGCGGTAAAAGGAATCACAAAGAAGTTTCCGGGCGTTATTGCACTGGATGATGTCTCCTTTGAAGTCTTCTCAGGTGAAATCCATGCAATGGTGGGGGAAAACGGTGCCGGGAAATCCACCTTGATGCACATAATAGCTGGCGTATATCAGCCGGATGCGGGTTGTATGTATATTGATGGGTCCGAATATCTGCCGGAGAATGAGAAGGATTCACAGAACACAGGGGTGGCGATCGTTTTCCAGGAGGGCAGCTTATTTCCTCCACTCAGCATTGCTGAGAATATATTTGCAGGCCGCCAGCCAGTAAAAGCACTGGGTACGGTAGACTTTCGGTCCATGTTTGATATTACTTCAACGCTGCTTGCTGATCTTGATCTCAAAGTTCCCTCCGCCACTCTGGTAGAGCAGCTTTCTGCAGGTCAGCGCCAACTGGTGGAGATTGCGAAAGCACTTTCCCAGAATGTGCGGATTCTGATTCTTGATGAACCCACCTCTTCACTCACCATCAGTGAAGCTCGCCATTTATTCAAAATCCTGCGAGGTCTGGCAGATCAGGGGGTGGCGGTTATCTTTGTAACCCACCGTCTGGCCGAAGTATTTGAGGTGGCGGACCGGGTCACCGTCCTGCGAGATGGCAGCGTAACCGGCATCAGGACAATCGGCAAGACTGATCCGGATGAGCTGATGCATCTTGAAGTCGGCCGGCAGCTTTCCTTTGAACCCGCTCCGGTTCCGGATTTCTCTTCATCTCCGGTCACACTGGAAATCCATTCCCTGGTGGTTCCCCCGGTTATTAAAGATGCCTCATTGAAAGTTCATTCTGGTGAAATTGTATGCCTGGCCGGGCTGATAGGAGCCGGCAGGACGGAGCTGTGTGAGGCGATTTTTGGTATTCACGAGCCGGTTTCTGGTGAGATCCTGGTTAATGGAAACACGATTGCCCCACATCATCCAATCGATGCCATGCAGATGGGCATTGGAATGGTTCCGGAAGACCGGAGGGATGCGGGTTTGTTCTTATCCATGAGCGTGGCTACCAACATTGTAGCGGCAAATATGCGGGCTTTCACACATGGAGGCGTTGTATCCAGGAAAGAGATCGAAGAACATGCTCAGCGTTATGTATGTGATTTGAATATTGTTACCCGTTCCATCCATCAGGATGTGATGTATCTGAGTGGTGGAAACCAGCAAAAAGTCCTCCTTGCAAAATGGTTGGCCAGAAATCCCCAAATACTGATCGTCGATGAACCAACCCGGGGGGTTGATGTTGGTGCGAAGGCAGAACTTTACAAGCTTCTGCGTGAACTGGCCGCAAACGGGGTAGCGCTGCTGGTTGTATCTTCTGATCTTCCCGAGGTGCTGGCATTAGCCCATCGAATCGTGGTCATGGCTGAAGGATATACCGTTGGTGAGCTGGATCCCCGCCAGGCGGATGAAGTCAGCATCTTGCAGCTTGCGACACCGAAATCTGCAATTGTAGAAAGAGAGCAAAACTAAACCATGTCTGAAATAAACGTAAGTGAACGTATAGAAGCTCCATCGCAGGAAAAATCTCTAAAAGATTTATTCCACCGTTTTTTTCAGCGGATTGCAGCCGACCGCCCGCTTCTGCTGATTATTCTCATTTCCCTTCTTTGTCTCGGAATGTCATTGAGTTTTCCGGAATCGTTTCCGCGCCGGGCTAATTTTGCGGCAGTCCTGCTGGATACGGCACAGAGCGGAATTCTCACGGTGGGGATGATGCTCCTGCTGGTGGGTGGGGTATTTGACCTGTCGATCGGTTCGATTATGGCATTCTCGGGAATCGTTGCGGGTGTTTTTGTAAAAGATCTGGGCGTGTCGGCTGAACTGTCCTTTCTGATCGGCATTCTGGTTGGAACGGTGTGCGGGACTTTAAATGGTTTTATCATCACCCGGCTTCGTATTAATGCCTTGATTACTACGCTTGCAATGCAGGGGATTCTGCGAGGAGTGACGCAGATTGTCGCCCCGGCCGGCGTGGCCAATCTACCGCAGGATTTCCGCCCTTACGGCCAGGTGGTATTCCTGGGGTTGCAATCGCCTTTCTGGGTGATGCTGGTAGTTGTACTGCTCGGCTGGTTTATGATGCAAAGAACCCGTTTTTTCCGCCAGTACTATTTCATCGGCAGCAACCCAAAAGCCGCTGCCCTGTCGGGAATCAAGGTGGATTATCTGATGTTGATAAGCTTTACCCTGATGGGTACATTGGCAGGCCTGGCGGGCACGCTGCTGGCGTCACGGCTCAGTAATGCTGTTGTTCTGGCTGGTGTAGGAGTTGAACTCAAGAGTATCACAGCCGCGATTCTGGGTGGCGCCAGTCTGGCCGGCGGGGTAGGGACCATTCCTGGTGCTTTTCTCGGTGTGCTGTTCATGTCCCTGATCCAAAACACTCTGATTATCGCCCGCGTACCGGTGTTCTACCAGAATATTGTCGTTGGTATTGTCTTGCTCGTAGCGATTGGAATCGATCAGATTGGTAGAAGGAGGTGAACAAGAGCTTATCAGACGATTGATTTTCAGCAGGGACTAGTATTTCACGGAACACGTAAAAAGTGCAGTAAGGCGATTACGGCAAAACACAGGAGGTGGAAGAATGAAGCACAGTTCTGGTATGGTTTATCGGATGGTAGTACTGCTGATCGTGACCTCGATTTTGCTTGTTGCATGTGGTTCACAGCCGGCAGCAGCACCTGCAGAGGAAGGGGGTGAACAGATTACACAAGTAGGGAAGATTGGAGGATCCGATCGCGCGGATCAAGAATATGTCTGGATATCCCAGTTCTCCAATCTCCCCTTGTTTGTGGAACGAGTGTATCCGGGATTGGATGCGTTTGCAAGAGATTTCGGTGTGACAGTTCGAAAGGCCGGCCCGACAACGGTTGATCTTGCAGCCTATATTGCCACAGTGGAACAGGAATGTGCCCGCGGCCCTGCCGGGATCATCGTGGTCGGCGGCTGGGATCCTGCTCTGACAGAGCCTGTTAACAAATGTATTGAGATGAAAGTTCCGGTCGTTGTAACCGACGGTGATCTGTTCCAATCCAACAGGCTTTCGTACGTAGGTACAGACTGGTATCACCTTGGCGTTGTGATGGCTGAAGCACAAATACGTGAACATGAAGCTCTCGGCCTGACAGCAGGCCAGGTGGCGGTTATTTCCCCGATTCAGAACGAGAACATGCAGCTTTCCCGCCAGGGAATCAAGGATACGCTGGCAGGAACCGGAATTGAGGTGGTTGCTGAAGAGGATAATGACTCGCAGGCGGATATCGCCGCCCAGAAAACCGCAGCACTGATGGCGGCCTATCCCGACCTGACCGGTATGATAGGGTTGGATTCAGAAGCGGGGCCGGGCATCATCGCAGCGCTGGATGAAGCAGGACGATCCGGCGAAATGATTGTGACAGTCAACGAAGCAGGACGCGAGTTCCTGGAGAATATACAGCTTGGTAAAGTTCATTTAATCACGATGGAGAACTACGACATCATGAATTACCTTGCGCTTTTCCTGCTGTATACCTATCACAACGATGCAATCCGAACCGCCGGTCTGGATCCGTGGATTAACAACTGGATGCCCCAGTCTGTCGACTCCGGTCTGGTTCTGGTGACTGAAGATACTGTAGGCGACGTGATGCAGTTTATGCTGGAGGCAGAAGAGAAATCTGCTTCTGAAGAGTAATTTTGTTGGTTTTCGTTGGCGCTGCCCTGCACAGGTAGCAGGGTGGCGTCGACGGAATGTTCGATCGTCAGGGCTGTGCAAATCAAAGGTGGTGGCTTGATGACATCTCGAAAAAAAATTTCTTTGGATGAATTTGATGCCCTTTTTGAATCCCTGAAGAACTGGGGAAAGTGGGGAGAGGATGATACTCTCGGAACTCTGAATTACATTACCCCACAAAAGGTGCAAGAAGCGGCGGCACTGGTCAGGAGCGGACGCCATGTTTCGATGTCGATCCCGATCAATACTGAAGCCGGTCCTGATAATCCCAACCCTGCCATCCATTATATGGTGACTACACATGGTATCGATGTGGGGGCAGGTCAAAACCTTCGATTTGCTACAGATTTCCTCGGAATGCAGTTCCATGGAGATTGCCACACACATATTGATGCGCTGTGCCATATCGCATACAGGGGGCAGCTTTACGGGGGGCGACCTGCAGACATGGTCACCTGCCGCGGGGCACAGGGACTTGATATTACGAACTATGCACACGGTATTGTCAGCAGGGGCGTGCTTATTGATATACCCCGGTTGCGCGGCGTAAAGTGGCTTGAGCCGGGAGAAGTTGTCTCCAGCGATGAAATTGAGGCAGCGGGGAAGGCTGTCGGTGTGGAACTCCAGTCCGGAGATGTAATGGTGTTCAGAACGGGCCATCACAGGCGGCGGCTTGAGCTTGGTGCCTGGGATGTTGGTTACACTGGAGAAGGCCGTGCGGGCCTGGATCCCTATGCGCTGCAGCTGCTGCATGAGAGGGAGGTGGCAGTTTTTCTGCCGGATGGAGATGGGGAAACAGTTCCCGGTTTGATGAAAGAAATCCAGTATCCTCTTCACCCGCTGCAGGTGACGGCTATGGGAATGGCCGTTGCTGACAGCCTGCAGTTTGAAGAACTTGTTGAGGTATGTGAAGAAGAGCAGCGCTGGGAATTCATGGTAGTGATAGCACCGCTGCGTCTGCCCAAGGCAACCGGGTCACCGTTCAATCCTTTTGCAGTTTTTTAGTGGAAACTGACTGCTTTGTTGAAGTTGTGATGGTATGGAGTAAGGAAACTTTGGGGTTATTTTCTCGGTTTGGAGGGTTTGTATTGTGGACAGATCATTTCCGATCGTACTCATAACAGGTAGTGGAACAGGAATTGGTGCAGCCGCTGCCAGGATTTTTGGTGGTGGGGGTGCTGCTGTAGGTGTGGTTGGACGTCGAATTGAACCTCTGGAGAACACTGCAGCACAGATTGAAGCTGCCGGAGGCAAAGCCCTGGTGATCCCGGCTGATCTGGCTGATCCCGCTGCGCCACATCTTATTGTTTCCAAAGTTGCAGAGAAATGGGGCGGGCTTGACGTGATAGTGAATAACGCGGCGGCTATTCATCATCTCCCTGTAGCTGAGGCCACCAGGGAATGGTTCGATCGACACATGGCAGTGAATGTCCGTGCCCCCTATTTCCTGGTCCAGGAAGGACTTCCGTATCTAAAAGAATCTGCAGCCCCGTGTGTGATCAATATCTCTTCCTCATCCGGATCGCTGGCTATTCCTGGACAGTCCATGTATGGCTGTTCAAAGGCAGCGCTGGAATATCTCACCCGTTCTCTGGCCGCAGAGCTCGCACCCTGGTCTATTCGGGTCAATGCCATTGCTCCCGGGCCGGTCGATACCCCGATCCATCTTACATGGGCTGGAGATGACCTGGAAGGCGCGTATGAGCGGATGAAAAAGGAAGTTCCTTTACAGAGAATGGGGACTGCGGAAGAATTGGGTGAATGGATTGTATGGTTGGCGGGGCCCCAGTCCCGGTTTGTCACCGGAGCTGTTATTCCTGTTGATGGAGGCCAGGTTCTGCCGGGTGCACTCTCAGCCATCTCCGGGGAGCAGGACGGGTAAGGATGGAATTTTGGTGGAGGATTTATGGCTAAATACGATTTTTATGGAAAAGTAGCACTGGTGACCGGAGCTACTTCGGGCATTGGGCAGGCAGCTGCTGTCAGACTTGCCCGGGAAGGTGCTCTGGTAGGTGTAAACCATCGTGCTTCCGGCGATCCGGGCAAGACGCTGGCGTTAATCAAGGAGTTTGACGGCAAGGCGTTTGCGGTGGAAGCGGATATGCGGAAGCCGGATGAAATTGAGCAAATGGTCCATGAAACAACAAAACGCGGTGGAAGGCTTGATTACCTTGTCAGCAATGCTGCGATCAATCCTCTCCTTCAATGGGATACCACAACACTGGATGATTACAACCGGATCCAGGAGACAAATCTGCGGGGCACCTGGGTGGTCTGTCAGGCTGCTGCAAAACAGATGATTGCTGAAGGACATAAAGGAGCGATCGTTACCGTTTCGTCCATTTCCGCGTATGTTGGAGCACGGGAGCAGATAGTCTACTGCGGAACAAAAGCCGGAATCGTGATGCTGACCAAAGGTCTGGCAACGGTGTTGGGCCAGCACGGAATTCGTATAAATTGTGTGCTGCCCGGGGCGATTCTCACACCGATGAGCAGTGAATTGGTTTCCCATGGATCGCCTGTTCGAAAATATTACGAAGATCGCACACCTCTGGGATACATCGGCAGGCCTGAAGAAGTGGCGAATGTTATCACCTTTCTGTTAAGCGATGAAGCAAGTTATATGCACAGCTCAGAAGTTCTGGTGGATGGCGGATTTATCACCAATGCTGAATAGATCCGCGATCGCATAGCCAGTCATAAAGTACGATTCAGGAGGCGGTAGTGAGTTTAATCGGGATAGATGTCGGATCCAGCTCCGTAAAAGCGGCTGCATACTCAATCGAGGGCAAACTGCTGGCGCAGGCCGGGGCTCCATTATCTCAACAGCATCCAGCGCCGGGTTTGTGGGAACAGGACCCGGAAGAGATCTGGCAGGCCGCAGCCGGCAGTGTTCGTCAGTTGATGCAGTCTGAATCAATGCGCCGTGATCCTCCGGAAGCGGCTGCGATCAGCGCCTCGGGGCGCGAGAATTTTCTTGCTGACAAGGACGGCAATCCGCTTACGCAGGGTGTGATGGGGGCAGATATTCGCGGGGCGGAGTTTGAAAGGGTTCCTCCAGGAGTCGAAACACCGGAACCGTGGTGTCTGTCGTGCGGGCACCTGAGGGAGAGGATGGATCCGATTTTCAGACTGGCGTGGTGGCGCAGGGAACATCCGGAAATCGTCGAACAGGCCACCTATTTCTTCGGATGGCATGATTTTCTGGCCTTCCGCCTTGCAGGTCGGATTGTGTCCGATCGCAGCATCGCCTCCCGATACCTGGTCTACGATCTTGAAAACCATCAATGGGATACGGAAAGAATCAATGAATTCAAGATCCCCGAAACATTTCTACCGGAGATTCAGCCGTGGCCTTCGTTGATCGGTCCAATTCGGAATGAGGCAGCAGAAGAATGGGGCTTGCCGGAGAATGTGGTGCTGGCTCTGGGCGGGCATGACGTCAACTGTGCTGCTGTAGGGGCAGGTGCGCTTGAGAACGGTGTGGCATGCCTTATCAGCGGGTCCTACGAAAACCTGATAGTTGTTACCGATCAGCTGCCGACCAGAACCATGCTTAAAAAAGGCCTGTCAGTTATGCCCCACCCGGGTTATGCGGGATATTCGGTTCTGGCTGTATGTCCTACCGGCAATGTGGTGCTGAACTGGGCGAGAGATATTCTGGATGTCTCCATTGAAGACGTGGAAAACGAACTCCTGGCACGCCCGTCCGGGCCGTCGCCGGTGATGGCCGTTCCATACCTGTCGGGATCAATGGTGTATTGGGAGAACGGGCGCTGTGCGAAGGGCGGCTTGCTTGGTCTGACCCTGGCAACGGACCGGGTGGATATCGTTCAGTCTTTCATGGAAAGTATTGCCTATGACCATGTCAATACACTGTCACTGCTTCACGAACAGGGCATCGGTATCCACACCATAAGAGCTGTTGGAGGAGGTGTGCGATCGGGTTGGTGGAATCAGTTAAAGGCTGACCTGACCGGCAGCACCATCGAAGTATCTGAACATCAGGAAGCCGGCACCCTGGGGGCGGCAATTCTTGCGGGAGCGGCGATTGGAAAAATCGAAGATATGAACCTGTTCAGCCGCCAGATTTCAGGAACAGGGGCTGTCTATAAACCGAAAAACGCAAGAAAAATGCTGCACCAGGACAGGATTGATCTCTATCGCAGATCAATCCCGACACTGATTTCGTCGACGTTTGAGGGATGGGATCACAGTTAAGCAAGAATTTTGAAGAGGAGTTGAACAGTGAAAGATGGTTTATTGAATACCAACCGAAACAGTCGTCCCAACATCAGTGAAATCCAGGTCCGGATCGCGGAATATCTCTTATGCTTGGAGCCGGATGGGGCATTAAAGAGTGTGCGCGATCTTGCTGATATGTTTGATGTGAGTGTTGGAACCATCTCCAAGGCAATTCAGGATCTGGAATCAATGGGCGTGGTGAAAATAACTCACAGAGGCCATCTGGGCTCATTCCTTGAAGAAAAATCCATTGGAGGCCTGTGGCAGATCATCCAGGATGGTCCTTTTGTTATCGCTATAACGATACCATCGAACATTCGCTTTGAAGGGATGGCGACGGCGTTAAAACAGCTGCTCGAAAAGAACAATATTCCCACGTATTTTATCTTCATCCGGGGGTCCAGTATGCGTTTACGGGCGCTCCAGGACAATCGATGTAATGCCGTAGTGCTTTCACGGTTGACTGCTGAGGGTGAATGCTCAACGAAGGAAAAGATTGCTCTGGAATTACCCACTATGAGCTGGTTGACGGAGAACAGGGTGTATTTTCGGAAAGGGGTTGATTCATACGATGATGGAATCAAGGTAGGTGTGGACCTGGATTCCTATGACCACCGGTATATGACCGATATCGAGTTTCAAGATCAGTCGATTACGAGGGTAAACACAAACTTTACCCAACTCCCCAGGCTTCTTTATGACGCCAGGATTGACGCCACAATCTGGAATGCAGAGGAGCCACGTTTAACCGGTCGCCAGGATATTTTATCCAGACCAGTATCGGATTCCCTGCGAGCGAAACTTGCTGGCCGGGACAACCGGGCAACTCTTGTAATCAGGAAGGATGACAGTTCAGTTCAGCGAATTCTCCGGGATGTAATTGATGTTGACATATTGATGGAGATTCAAGAACGGGTGGTATCAGGGCTTCTGCTGCCAGAATACTAGACAGGGCTCATTTCTGTTGGTTGGACACCGATGGTACAACACTGATTGGGAAAAGGAACCGTACAGGGAAAATATATGATGGTAAAGAAGGATCAGACAGGTTCGTTAAAATGGGATTTGGATACTCCTGCATTGATTCTTGATCTGGATGTTGTTGAACAAAATCTTGGTACCATGCAGGCGTTTCTCAAGTCAACGACCGCGGCACTGCGGCCTCATGTAAAAACGTATAAAGCCCTCCCGGAGCTGGTAAAGCTGCAGCAAAGAGCCGGTGTAACCGGTTTTACATGTTCCAAGCTGTCGGAAGCCGAGGTTCTGGCATCCATTGGTGTGAAGGATATTTTAATTGCCAACCAGATTGTCGGCGACTATAAAATTTCCCGCCTGGTTAAGCTGGCAGACCAGGTAGAGATAAAGGTTGCAGTCGATAGTCTGGCCAACGCGGAAGCACTTTCCCGTGCAGCTGTTCAACAGAGCGTTGAAATTGGCGTTCTTATCGAGGTTAATATTGGCCATAATCGCTGCGGCGTTGACTCGGGTGAGTCGTCGATCAACCTGGCCCGGTTCCTCGATCGGGCTCCTGGTCTGAAGTTCCTTGGTTTGATGGGCTATGACGGCCACTGTACGTTAAAAAGCAGCGCACAGGAACGTGAAGGATTATCCATGAAAGCGAACGCGCTCCTTGTGAAAACGAAGCAGAAATTAGTCGAAGCAGGTTTTCCAGTACAAATCGTAAGTGCCAGCGGAACATTCACCTATGCCTATGCCGCGAAATTCGAAGAGATTACAGAAATACAAGCCGGAACGTACCTTCTTATGGATACCGCATTTCGTGATGCCGGTGTAACGGATTTCGGTTTGGCAATGTCTGTCCTTACAACGGTCATCAGCCGGCCGTCCTATCCGGAAGCGAAGAGTCTTGCCATCATCGATATCGGGCGGAAAGGAATAAGCCCACAGCTTGGTTTACCGGAAGTCCGATATCCGGTGGGGGCAAAAGTGTTTTCACTCAGTCAGGAACATGGCCGGGTTGATCTATCAAAGGCAGGAAAGGATCTTAAAGTCGCAGACAAACTTGAACTATGGGTTCGGGATATAAATGGCACGCTGATGTTGTTTGATCGTATTTTTGTTGTCCGTGGTGAGATTGTCCAAGATGTCTGGACGGTTCCGATTTGTGGTGTTTCCACATAAATGGCTGTTTTCAGAACAGTTCGGTGCTGCTTTTTGCATATGAGGCGCAAGAATTGAAATGCTGAAGACGAAGCTGCTTGAAGTGTTTCCCGGTGAGGGTTTTGCTGTACAGAATATCACCCGGTCTGTAATGGGTTTTGTGTCGTCAACAGGCGTGAATCAAGGTCAGTTAATCGCCTTTTTTAAACACACAACAGGTTCAATCATTATCGGTGAACATGAAGCGGGTATTATTGCTGACCTCCATCAAGCCCTGGAGATGATTTCTCCTGAGAATGGCGACTACCTGCACCACCTGCGCGAAGTAGACTTTAATGGTTGGGCTCATATTCGAACTGCAATTATGCCGACATCTGTCATCATTCCTATCTCCGATGGAAAGCTGGTTCTCGGTACCCATCAGGAAATTCTGGTTGTAGACAGCCAACCAGAAGAGCTTCCCCGATATGTTTTTTTACAGGTGCAGGGGGTCGAGGAATGAAAAAAAGGGATACATTGATTTTTTGGCTCGGAGGTGTTTTTATCCCCCGTGTGGATGAGTGCGTATTACGGTTTCTGGATACCACAGACCGTCTTCAATACGTATTCTACCGCCGGGAACTAAGGGCGTTGTACAGGGAATTAAGCTTGGGGAAACTCTCACCCCGAAAGTTTTGTGATAAATGTATCACGCTGCTGTCGTTGGATATGGCCCCCGCCCGGCTTGAAAGTGAAATCCTGGCTGCAATGGTACCAGATCAGAATATATGCAGACTGTTCCGGAAGATTCGGCCTGAGTATTTACTCTGGATGATTTGTGATCTTCCGGAAAAGTGGTTTATGGCAGTGTATGAGCACAGCGATCTTATGAATCTTTTTCCCTGGCATCACTGTCTCCCAATAAGCAGCATGGGTGTTTTCCGTATTATGCCGGATGTTCTTAACCATATGGTTTCAGCGGCTAATAGTTCGGTCGAGCGAACTGTCTTTATCGATTCTGATTCGGCCAATGCGGTACAGGCTACCAGAATGGGTATTCCCAGTCTGATCTATGCCTACCCCGGCCACCTGGAGCATGCGTTAAAACTGCAGAAGATCATTCCACCTGAAAACGAAGTACTGCATCCAACGACTTCTGAAAGAGTAATCTCCCCATGAAATATTCCACCGCAACCTCGGTGCTGGTTCATTATGCGATTGAGGATGTCGTCCCGATCATAAAAGAAGCAGGATTCGATGGATTGGATATCTGGGGCGGACGGCCGCACGTTTACCGGGATGATTATTCGGCGGGTGAACTTCGGAAACTTGCGGATGTTGTCCGGCAATCAAGCTTGGAAGTACCCTCATTTATGCCGGCTTTTTACCGATATCCGCATTCCCTGAGCGGCCCGAATGATACTGTCAGGCAGGACAGCGTGGGATATATGAAGAAATGCGCAGATAATGCGGCAATCCTTGATGCGAAAATACTGCTGATAGTTCCCGGGCACAGCCTGGCGGGACAGACGGTATCTGACGCCCGCAGTCGGTTGGTAGAAAGCATACAGACTATCTGTGAATACTGTGAACAGTATTCCTTCCGGCTGGGAATAGAACCAGCCAATTCATCAGTCACCGATCTGGTGGTCACGCATGAAGATGCTCTTGAAATCATCGGGCTTATCGGGCACCAATTGCTCGGAGTGGTGATGGATTCCGGTCATTTGTTCCTGAATGGGGAGAAACTGCCGGATATCTTCCGGAATCTCAGGAGACTTCTGCTCCAGTTCCATGTAAGTGATAATGATGGGCAATCCCAGCAGAATGCCATTCCCGGTGAGGGCAAGTTTGATTTCCCTGCATTTTTCAGGGAATTAGAACTACAGCAGTATACCGGATTCGTCTCTGCTGAACTGGGATACCATTATGCCAATGACCCTTTGCCTGCGCTGCGTGAAACACTCAAAAGACTGAAGAACTGGGGCGGTTGATAGACTTGTACTGCACCAGCAGAAGGAGTTGATAAGGGATGAAGGTTTTCAGCAAGGAAACGCTGCTGAAAAATATGGTGGAGCATCCGTACGATACCAATCAAGATCTGGTTGCACGCGTTAATTTCTTTTTCAGGTCTGAAGATGGCAGATTAACGATAGCGTATTATGAATCGCCTGCGGGTTGGTTTGATGTTTCGGTTGAAGGATTTTCAGAGATCGATTATGTCCTGGAGGGGGAGGTACAGTTAAGCAGCAGGTCTGGAAAGGTTGTAGCACGGAAAGGTGAAGCGTTCCTCATTGAGGATGGGGATTCCTTCCGCTGGCATAATGTGAAACCCTCGAAGATGTTGTTCTTTATCTATCCGGTGACAAAAGATATTTCGGATCTTATCGATAGTTTTTATTCGCGTCAGCAGGGACGCCGTCCTTCCATCGAATATCCTTCGTCGGGATGATATTACGTTGGGGTGAATAATCATTCGCCCCAACATGCAACAAATGGGCTGGACGCTGTTTTCAAAGGATTGCCCTGCCGGTTATGCTGCCACAGCATATCCTTCGTTAAGATGATATTACGTAGAGGCTGCCTTTTGAGACGGCCTCATACAAATCACTTTCTACTCATTTTTACTCATCCGGTTGTCGGGCTTCTAACTCAGTTTTTCCGGCCTTTCCGCTCCTCATACGCCTCACGCCCTCTGGCCAGGCTGCCGAGGATCATACGGGCAGGAAGACGGAAAATCACCCCAAGCACAAAGGTTCCTCCCCAGGCCAGCACAGCGCCGAGCACAGCCCAGTACCAGGCAAACCCTTCCTGCGCATACAGCACGTACCCGAAAAGCAGGTACGCAGGATAGGTCAGCCAGACGGCGTAGCTGAACACTTTGTACACACCGAAGTGGAAAGTGAACTGGATGATACTCTCCAACAGCACAAGGACAGCCACTCCGGCGATCAATCCCGGGCGCAGGCCGAACAACCAGGTTACGAGTACCAGCACCAGCACGGTCAGATCGTGCGGCAGGGTGAACCAGCCCACACGCGCCTGTTCATAAAGCCGTGCATCGACCACCTGCTGGATCACATCCTCGACCTCGTTGGTGGTCAGCGGAGGATACTGCTGGCGCAAGGCTGCCTTCTGCTCCTGGTCGAGCGCCAGCAGCTCGGTCATATCCAGATCATACAGATGGCTGGCAAGCTTGCGGCCTTTCTGTGTTCGGTTGTTTGGTGCGGCTTTATTTGACATCCTGGCTCCCTTTTTGTTGTTGGGGTTGTGGATCGTTATCCATCTTTACGTTGCGCTGAGGCTGGACGTGTCTATCCAGTAGCTCAGATTGCGCGGCTCATCGGGATTAAGACCCAGAGTATGCGCATGGTAGTATGCAGCTGTCTGGATGACGGGCAGATACATTGGGCCTGCCGCAAAATCACTCAAGCCGGCGTTGAATTCAACAAGAATATCTGCGGCATGGCGCAGTTCCGGGCCCGCCTGATCACACAGGACTACCGTGGTGGCGCCCAGTGCTTTCATCTCCGTTACAAACGGGGCTTCATCCGGATAACCACGGCGTGATACCAGGCATATCAACAGCAGCTGGTTTTGCACGGCTGCCTGGGGGCCGTGACGGTAGTCGAGCATCGGGTAGGCATCTGCCGGTATCAGGCAGGTCTCCATGAATTTGAGCTGTCCTTCGCGGGCAGCACCGTAGAAAGGGCCGTTTGCGACAAGAGCCACGCGTTCGAAAGAAGTATGTTCCCCGATTTGCCGCCCGGCTGTGTGCATGGCGTCCAGGTTGGCGGTAAGGATATCCGGCAGGTGCTGGATTTCCCTCACCAGGCCGGGTTTTTCAGCAGCGAGGGCGGCCAGCAGCTGGCAGGTGATCATCATGCCGGTGAGAGAGCGGGTGGTGGTTACAGCCTGTTCCTGCACCGGATGCAGTACCAGGGCCAGATCGGCGCCCAAAGCCAGCGGGCTGTCTGCGCCGCAGGTGATACCCAGGACAGGTACCCGCTTTCGCTTCAGGTTCTCCATGGCGCGCAGCACTTCCGTTGTACTGCCGGAGCGTGACTGCAGCACTGCAGCTGTGCCATCCGCTTCTGATATGAGGCTGTCTTCAAACAGGAATACATCAGCAGCCGGAGCATACTTTGCATTGATTCCTGTGACGGATTGGAACAATGGGGCGGCGAAGCGGGAAGCATTCAGGCCTGAGCCGCAGCCGCTGAACAGAATCCGGGATTTGCCGGAAAAGAACCGCTGTATCTCCCCGGTGTGGGAAAGAATGTGGGGTATCAGTTCGCTCCAGGCCTCCGGCTGGGAAAGAGTTTCCTGCAGCATCCAACCGTCTGGATTTTCGTTCGTCATCCTGTCCCTCCTCCGGGAACGCAGTGTTATCGATTATAGACCGGGCAGGAATTAATGGTCAAGCGCTTACAATCTAAGGCTGAAGCGCCGGGTACTCTGAGAGTGGTTCCCATTCATCATGGCGTGCTGTTCAAAGTGCTGGATGTTTATCCAGTAAGCCCGCTATTGTTTTAAATGTGATACCTTGTCTTTTTGTTCATTATAATTGACATTGGCATCGGGGTGCTGCAGGGGTTAAAATGAAGAAAGCGTATACAAATCTATTCTGTTCTTTTATATATAAGGGAACAGCTGGAGGTTGGAATGAATAAGGGAGTATGTCTGGATTATGCAGTTATCTACACACCTGAGGAAGTAATCTCTCCCGGAACGGTTGTAATCGACGAAACGGGGCGGATCCGCTATGCCGGACCGATGGATGGAGCACCGCGGTTTGATGGGCTCCGTCTCGATCTGCGAAACCGTCTTGTTATTCCCGGTTTAATCGATATCCATGTCCACGGCGGACACAATACTACCTTCGGGAATATGGCGAACCTGGAGGAAGATTTGCGGAAGTATTCCGCCTGGGTGGCAGGAAATGGCGTTACCGGGTTTCTGACCTCGATTACACATGCCAACAAAGAGGGACTGGTGGAAATGGTCGGAGCGTATGTGGACCTGATGGAGAAGGGCATGCCTGGTGCAGAACCCCTGGGTATCCATCTGGAAGGCCCGTTTATGAATATCGCGAAAAAAGGAGCACAAAACCCGGAATGGATTCGTGACCCGGATCCCGAGGAAGCGCAGGCCTGTATAGACGCCGGACGAGGCTGGGTGAAACAGGTAACCATGGCTCCTGAGCTGCCGAAAGCCCATGAAGTAGCGGGAATTTTTCGCAGGGCTGGAGTGGTTGTGGCTGTTGCGCACACGGATGCGGATTATGATACAGCCAGAAAGGCTTTCGAGGGCGACTGGACCCATGTGACCCACACCTTCAACGCAATGAACGGCCTGCATCACCGTAAACCTGGCATGATAGGTGCCGTGTTTGAATCAGACACGCTTACGGCAGAACTGATCGCCGATACGATCCATGTGCATCCCGGTGCAATGAAAGTCATGGTGCGGGCGCTGGGGACGGACCGGGTGGTGCTGATCACAGACGCCATGGAAGCCGCGGGGCTGCCGGATGGCAAGTATGCACTGCTCGGTCACGAGGTCACCGTTAAAGAAGGCGCAGCAAGACTCAAGGATGGCACCCTGGCCGGAAGTGCGGCTGTGTTGAATCAATGTGTACACAACATCAATAAGGAAGTGGAAGTTCCCCTGATCGATGCTGTGAAAATGGCGACGCTCAATCCGGCGCGCGCTATGGGTTTCAGCGACCGGCTCGGAAGCATCGCAGCCGGGAAGGATGCCAGCCTGACTGTGGTCGATGAAGATATGAATGTGTATCTCACCATGGTGAAGGGTGAGATTGTATACAACCAGCTGTAGGTTGATAAAGTGGAAAAACACGTGCGGGGCAGGAACCAGCTGCCCTGCACAGATGTTTGTGAAAAATAACTGGGGGCTGATACATATCTGATCCGAAATCCCGGGGTCAATTCCAGTAATTGATCCCTTAATCGCTGAAAGGCAGGACTATGGCCACCATTTTTACCAATACCACGATACTTACTCCGACTGAAACACTGTCCAGCGCCGCGCTGGTGGCAGGCGAAGACGGTCGAATCACTTATGTGGGCCCTGTGCGCGATCTGCCGCGGGTAGAAGGACCCAGGATCAACCTGAACGGGCGGACACTGATACCCGGCCTGATCGATGTGCATGTGCATGGCGGGAACGGGGTGAACATGGGCGTTGCCGGTGTATCGCCGAAAGAGTTCAACGATGAGCTCAATGGCTACTCTGATTGGGTGGCACGGGGCGGGGTAACGGGTTTCCTGGCCGGCATCCTCATGCCGGACCGGGAGTCGATGACCAATCTGGTGGCGGACTATGCAGACCTCTTTGACAAAGGGCTGTCAGGCGCCGAAGGGCTGGGTGTCTTCCTCGAGGGTCCGTTTATGAATGTGGAGCAAAAAGGTGCGATCAAACCGCCGTATCTGCGTGATCCGGACATGGACGAAGCACAGGGGTATCTCGATGCTGCCCGGGGCTGGATGCGGCAGATAGCGATGGCGCCTGAACTGACCGGAGCGGAAGAGGTGGCCTCCCTGTTTCGAAAGGCCGGAGTCGTGGTGGCTTTCGGCCATTCCGACACCGATTACGAGGGCACACGCAGGGCGCTGGAAGGTAACTGGACTCATATCACGCATACGTTCAATAAACACCGCGGCCTGCACCACCGTGAGCCCGGCGCTGTCGGGGCTATTCTCACCTCGGAAGAGATCACAACGGAGTTGATCGCAGACAGCATGCACGTGCACCCGGCCGTGATGAAACTTCTGGTGCGTTCGGTCGGTGTCGACCGGGTGGTTCTTATCACTGACGCTACCGCTCTGGCCGGGCTTCCTGACGGTGATTATGAAGTGATGGGGCTGACTATCTACGTACGCAACGGGCTGGCGAAGATTCCGGAGGGGAACATCGCCGGCAGTACAGTCACACTAAACCGCTGCGTGCGCAACATGGTGCATGATGTCAGTGTATCTCTGGCTGACGCAGTGCAAATGGCCACGTTAAACCCGGCGCGGGCGATGGGTTTTTCGAACAGGCTTGGCAGCCTGGAAGTCGGGAAAGACGCAAGCCTGGCGGTAATCGATGAGGATGTGAACGTATACCTGACGATGGTTCAGGGCCGGATTGTGTTCAACGAACTCTGATACCAGGATCTGGCCCTGCACGATAGAACCACGCCGACCACTGAATTTCTGGACCCGCAGAATCTTTTCTGTAGGGCTGCCATGTGTTGTCCGGAACGCCGATGCATGTTGATGCGCCTCCGATCTGGCCTGTATACGGGCAGACCGTTCCTTTTAATAACCGCCAGTATTCCGGAGGGTTTTGATGAGCGTGATCCTGGAAAACATGAGATTGCTCACACCGGAGCAGGATCTCGAGGGGGCTTTGCTTCATGTGGGAGAAGACGGCCGGATTTGCTACTCGGGCCCTTCTGCCGGGGCTCCGGCGGCTGACGGAAAGCGTGTGAACCTGCAGGGAAAAATCGTCATTCCCGGCCTGGTTGATATCCATGTACACGGCGGGTTCGGGATTCTTTTTGGGCACCTGCCGACGCTTTTTGAAGACCTGACTGCCTACGCTGCCCGTATCCCTTGTAGCGGAGTGACCGGGTTTCTCTGTTCGGTGTTCGCCCCGGACCGAATCTCTCTGCTGGAAACTGTACAGGCGTATTCATCATTGTTTGAATACACATACACCGGCGCACAGCCGCTGGGGATGCATGTGCAGGGTCCGGCGATGAGTATTGAAAAGAGCGGTGCCATCAACCCGGACTGGCTGCGGTATCCGGATCCGGAGGAGTTCAGACAGTTGATAGACGCCGGTTTGGGCTGGATCCGGCAGATGACGCTGGCGCCTGAGCTTCCCGGTGCATTTGAGGCAGCGGAACTGCTGCAAGACGCAGGCATTGTGGTTGCCTTCGGGCATTCGAACGCGGATTATGATACCGCGAGCCGCGCTCTCAATGGCCCCTGGTCGCATGTAACCCATGTATACAATGCGATGACCAGCCTGCATCACCGTTCGCCGGGAGGAACCGGAGCAGTACTGGTTTCCGATCGAGGAACGGTGGAGTTGATCGCGGATGGTTATCACGTACATCCTGCAGCTGCAGAGATCCTGTTTCGCTGCGTGGGGACGGACCGGGTGGCGTTGGTGACGGATGCCATGCCGGGTGCCGGGCTGCAGGAAGGTACATTTTCTGCGATGGGGTCCACCTTTCATGTCCGCGATGAGCAGGCGCGGTTGGAGGATGGCACGCTTTCAGGAAGCGGCGCACAGCTGCACAAGTGTGTGGCGTGGATGATGCGCGAGGCCGGAGTTCCGCTGAAGGAGGCCGTGCAGATGGCGTCTTTGAATCCGGCGCGGGTGCTCGGCCTTGATCGGATCGGTTCGCTGGAGGTTGGAAAAGATGCGAACCTGGTGGTTGTGGATGAGAGGATGAAGGTGTACCGGACAATGGTACGGGGGGAATGGGTATTTCAACCCTGATTGATTCGATAGACTTCCAGTTCCGGTTGAGTGCCGGTTTTCTAAGGTCCTTATGGGACGTTCCCTGCCGGGTTGATTGGATCCCATCGTGGCTTCAGGAAGCCCGGTAACGTATAATCAGAAAGTGGATTCAAACCCGGACACACATTGCCTGAAATCCGGTCCCGGGATGGAGAACTTCACACATAGGCTCTGATCCTGGCAACATTCGGGATCGTGGATATCACTGCGAAGGAGAGAATCATGGTTAAAACAATGGATATAGGCCTGGTCGGGCTTGGCTACATCGGCAAGATCCATGCGAATGCATACCGCAATATCCCTGTCTGTTTCAGCAATGCGCCGGTTACGGCAAATCTGAAGGGTGTGCTGCGCTCACAGCTGGATACAGAACAGGTGTTGATGGACAGCCTTGGTTTCACGCTGCGTACAATAAATCCGGAAGAATTCTTTAAAAACGATTTCGATATGGTCGATATTTGCACTCCGAACATCCTGCATCTGGAAGAAGTGGAAATGGCGGCAGCAGCCGGGTTGAATATCTATCTTGAGAAGCCGATGGCCATGGATCTGAACGAAGCACGGCAGATGACGGAACTGGCGCAGAAACATGGTATCAAGACACATATGGCGCTGGTTTTCCGCTACGTACCCGCTGTGCGCCAGATGAAGGCGCTGATCGAAGCCGGGGCGATCGGTGAGGTCTACAATTTCAACGCACGCTTCTTCCACGGCAGCTATGTGGATCCCAATCGCCCGATGACCTGGCGGCTGCGCTGGGCAGAATCCGGCGGCGGTGTATTTGCTGACCTTGGGTCACATATGATAGACCTGATCCGATACCTTCTTGGTGAAGTGGTGGCCGTCAAAGCTGACATGCGTACCTTTATTTCCCGGCGTCCGAAGTCCAGAGGATCGTCTGAAATGGAGACAGTGGATGTAGACGATTGGTTGATGTGCCTGATGGAGATGGAGAACGGCGCACCGGGCCTTCTGGAAGTCTCCCGTATGGCGGCAGGAGTGGAAGATACCACCCGGGTTGAAGTATTCGGCACGAAGGGAGCGCTGCGTTTCAGTTTTAACCAGCAGGAGCTGGTGGATATCTTTGATATCAGGACGAACCGCTGGTACCACGGTTCGCTGGATGTGCCGCCTGTGGAGGGCGAACGGCCGATAGAAACACTGTGGCCGAATGGGAAGTATTCACAGGGAATGATGACAAATGCTCATATGGCCAGCGGTTATGATTTTCTGCTGAACATTGCTGAGAATAAAGAATCGAAGCTGGATTTCGCTGCCGGTATGGCGGTGCAGGAAGTGATGGAAGCAGGGTACCAGTCGGCACGCAGCGGCGGAGGAATGGTGAGGCTGCCGCTGGCGTAAGTATTCAACCACTGTGGAAAAGAACCTTTTTATGGGCTACCCTGAAAACTCAGCGGCAGCCACTTTTTGCCGGGATTGACCCACCCCCGCCCCTCCCCGGAGGGGATCTGTTCACAGCCACCCGAAGGCAGATCTTCGACCGATGATTATTCCTTTTCTGAAACAAGTCTTCTTCGGATGCAAGAACCGCAAAGTCCCCTCCTCGGAGGGGATTTAGGGGTGGGTGCCTTTGTGGGGGAGAATTAATTTGCTTGCCTGGTCTACCGGATCTTCAAAAACAATAATAAAATTTGATTCTTTGGTTGAAGCAATTACAAAACCCGTGTTACAGAATGGTTGCAAAGCCGACAACACAACCGTTTCCTGTGCTGGCATACTGGTTCGTGAGTGGTATGCGGGGTTTCTGTACACTGCTCCACCGGCAAACAACGTTGTTTCAAGGAGGAACCAATGACAACTCAGATGGAAATAGCTGTAAAGAACACACTCTCGCTTGGCCCTTACCTTTTTACCTGTTTCTTCTACGATCAGAATGTACTGATGCAAGCCCTGTCGGAGATACCATATATCAAGCTTGATGGTGCCTACCTGGAAGCCCGGCGTGGTACTGCGTGCCAGGCGATCAGCAACGTCACGAATAAGGGGAAGGATGGTTTTGCACTTGTCACCGGCGGAGATCTGACACCCTCCGAAGCCCAGAAAACAATAGACATTCTCAACCAATATGGGGATCAACAGTCGTACGCGATGCCGGGGGAATAACTATTCGATAACTAATGGAAGCTCATTGAGAGAACAGGGACACCACGGGCTTTCCACACAGGGAGTCAGAAGATCCTGATTCCCTGTGCTGGTTTCGGGCGACAGGTTCTTCTTTGCGCGGTTTTTTCCTGGGGACTCGAAAGGGTACCGGCTATCACGGATGAATTACAGGGACAGTTGAGTACAGACTGACATTGAACAGAACCAGCTTTTATTGTTCAATGAGATGTGTTTGGGCGGGTTTAATTTCTGAGGAGTACCTATGAAAAAAAAATTCATTTTGTTGATCGTCTTTTCACTGCTGCTTACCGGCTGCGGTCAGCCTGAAGGTGCCGGCGCAACTGCCCAGGGAGATGAGGTTCCAACTCAGGTGCAAACATCGACGGCGACAGCACAGCCGACGGAAACTTTTACACCGGAACCTGCCAGTACTCCGACGATCACACCTACTCCAATGCCACCTTCTGTATCACGTTTGAATGTGTCCCGGCTTGCCCTGCTGGATGAAATCCTGGCTCATCCCGGAGGACAGGTGTTAAGCCTGGATATCTCGCCAGATGGCGCAGAGATGATCACCGGCAGCACGGATTACACCACCCGGATCTTTAACCTGGATCAAGGTTCAGTCGAGCGGGTCTTTTACCTTTCAGGTGTAGGAACATTCGCTGTTGCCTTTTCACCGGGCAGCAGCTACTTCATCTCCGGCCATGGCAGCGGCATTTTGTGGAGGGTGAAAAACCTCTCAAACAAAGAGATAATGGAAGCGATATTAAGTGTTGAGACAAGTATTGTTGAGGATGGTGATCTGGTCCCACAAACGTTTCTGTCTTTTGACAACATCGCTTACACGGATGATATGGAAATAGTTGCTGAGAGAGTTTACCGGCAAGGATTTAGTCTCCTTGTCCCGCTGTTAATCAATCCTGAAGCGGTAAATACCTATCGCGCACCGGGCGGTGTCAACCTGTTTGGTATGCGTTTCGATGAGGAAAGTTACAATCTATGGGAACAGGCAATGGCTTCCGAAAATTTCCCGGAGAACTGGAAGGAAAACTTTGCGGATGCCCCGCATGAGGGGCCTGTGTGGCTCTGGCATTACGATACGAATGACCGGATACCGGAAGTTCTCGATATCGGCATTGTCAGCTCCCTCAAAACCATCGAATGTGTGGCCTATTCTCCGGTGTCGGACATATTTGCTGTCTGTACTCACAGCCTCGATGGGTCTGTGAGGGTTCTTGATGCTGAGAATGACTTCGCTTCCTATTCGGTTCCTGCCAATCCGGAGGGTCAATACAAGCAGACAGAGTGTGTAGATT
Source organism: Anaerolineales bacterium (assembly GCA_016927115.1). Taxonomy (GTDB): domain Bacteria; phylum Chloroflexota; class Anaerolineae; order Anaerolineales; family E44-bin32; genus JAFGNH01. The sequence goes on from JAFGNH010000032.1 coordinate 24,379, forward strand.
TTTCGCCGGATGGAGCTTCCTTTGCAACTGGTGGGGACAGCAACCTGGTGCGAATCTGGGATACCGCCACGGGCAAAATGCTGGCTGAGCTCGACGGCCATACCAGCTGGGTCTTCGATGTGGATTACAGCGCAAACGGCCGTTTTCTTGCCAGCACAGGGTATGACGGGCGAGTGAATGTCTGGGATACCAGCACCTGGGAGCTCATCCAGACCGTCAACCACTCAGGTGTGCTGCGCGCGGTACTGTCACAATCAGGTGATCTGCTGTTCAGCGGAGGGAACGGCTTCATGCTCAAGGTGTGGGATGTTGCCACCGGTGAGGAACTGCAGACTATCGATATCCCGTCTGCAGTTAAAGCCATGGATTGGACACCGGCCGGTGATATTCTGGCAGTTGGGGCAATGGACGGGATAGTGAGATTTTACGGACTGAAGCCGGGTTCTTGATTTTCCTATTATGACTTGCCGTGAGCAACGAAACAGGTGAGAAGAAGGTGGACATAATGACTTTTCTTGCAGGGCTATTCGGAAAGAGAAAACGGATAAAAATTACCAGCACTAAAACGCCGGTGGGTATCTGGTTGTGCAACCAGGCTGGAGCAATGGCGAAACTGACCCTCACAGAAGATGGGCAATTTCGCTGGGAAGTTAACCTGCGAGATCTGCGGGCAGACTACAAGCTTGAATATACAGAAGCAGGTGACCTTCTGATCCGGTCTGATTCCGGTGTGGATCAGCGCGATTACCGGGTTACTTCTCTAACGTTTGACACTATGGATTTCGAAACCCTGTCTCCGCCGCTGCTGAAATTCCATTGGACAAGGATGGGTGGGCTTCCGGAATCCAGAAAGAAGAGGCTCGGCCCGCTAGTGTGGGGATTGCTTGCTGTTGTATTCATGGCAGTTGCCATGTCCCTGGCTTATGTGTTTTCAAATGATGATCCTTTGTCATTGGGATTTGGGGAGCCCACCCGAACTCCCGTTCCGGTGATAACGGAGCTTAATGGCCTGGCGGAGCTGCATGTAAAACAGGCGAATTTGGATGCATGGGAAAGGCTGAACCAGGGTAACTCTGAAGCGGAACAACCACCGGATGGGGTGGTGGAGGTGCTGCTGGAGGTATCCTTACAGAATACCTCTTCATCAATCCTTGAGCTTTCTCTGGAAGAATTCTTCCTGATCGATCAGGATGGAAATCGATATGATTATCAAGATCCTTTGCCATACGGGCAGTGTGGTTTTTTCCCTGATGTTTTTGCTGCCGATCGGATAAGTCCAGGCAATGATGTGAGTGGAAATCTCTGTTTCCGCGTTCCAAAGGATGCAAACAACCTGCAATTAGGATATCAGGAACTGAGTGCAAAACTTCCTAAAAGTTCCGGGTTTTCAGCTTCAATAGTATCTGCCTATTCGTTCACTTATGAAGAGTTGAAGCAAGCCGGATTCTGGAGAGAGCCGCCGGAGGCGGAATCGCAGATAGTGCTGGTTAATTTGCTCCTGGCGAATGATGGGGCACTGGAGGTGTCAGTCAAGCCTGAAGGATTTTCTATCATGGATGATCAGAATGAAAGTTATCTCATGGATTGTGAGGGTTTTACAGCGCCGTCCTCTCAGAAGGATTATCTTCTGAGTAGTAAAGCTGGTTACTCTGGCATACACATTCCACCAGGGGAAAACCAACAGGGAATGATTTGTTTCCAGATTCCTTCCGGTCGACAGGTTATAAACCTGGCGTATACATCTGAAAACCCATTTGCACCAGTTTTGTTAATGTCACTTCCTGAATTCAAAAAGAATTTAGAGACTGTGCCAGTTAATACACCGGCGCAGACTTCGGACGGTATCCAAATCACATTGGATGGTGTTGCCTGGGAAGGATGGCCGATCATCAGAGAGCAGATCATGGAAGAAAAGGGATATTATCCCGACGATCCTGATGAAGCATATATCGTGGTTGATGTAAGTATACAGGGTTCATCTACAGAACCTGTGGAGATTTTCGATGGTGATTTTAATCTGCTGACAGAAGATGGAGATACCATTCCATATTCTTTGTTTGGTTACTGTGAAGATATACCTGACCCTTTGATCTCCGGGTTTGGCTTACACGAGAGTATTTACATTCACGGATCTGAGGTAACCGGCCAGCTCTGCTTCCATCCGGACACAACCGGAGGTATACGTTATCTTGTTTACAGCGGGCAGGCTTTTCCTCCAGTTGTATTTGAACTTTCTGAGGACGGAGAGGACCCGGCGCCCCTGGCTGCAGGAATTGCCATGCAGGTCAGTAATGGCTTATCAATCGATCTGATAAGCCTGAACTGGGATTTTCAGGATACGGTACCCGGGGGTTCAATAGAAAATGAAGCATCAGATGCTGTTGCGATTCTTGAACTGCTTATCAGCAATCAGGGTAACGAGAATCGTACTCTCTTTCTGCCGGAATTGTTCCTGACTGACGGCCAGGGAAACAGCGCCGTAAACACTACCTGTGATGCCTATCTCGGCAAGTATAGATCCCTCAATTCGGATTCTTATATTGAGGAGACACGTATTGAATTGGAACCGGGGCAAACACGCCGGGGTATTCTCTGTTTTCCGTATGAGCAGGGGCAGAGCGATTACCGGCTGGTATATGACGGCGATCCTCTTGTCCGTCGTATGAGTCTTCAGCTTCCTGCCCCTGGTTCGGAACCGGTTGTGGAGACAGAAGAAGCTTCCATGGAAAGCACCAACGGCCTCTCGATTGAAATACTCGAGATAAACGACAATGCCTGGCCTGTGCTGCAGGAGTTGAACCCGGATATTGAAGAACCTGAAGGGCTGGAACAGCTGATTGTTCTGAACCTGGAAGTACAGGCTGCTGAGGCACCGGTCCAGCTTACTCCATCGAATCTGCTGCTGGCTAAAGATGATAGTGCATGGATCTTCGCCAGTGAACTGTTTCTCTCCGCACCGCTGTTTCTTGATGGGGAGATGTTGACAGTTGAACCGGGCTCTGTGGTTCGGGGACAAATCGCCTTTGAATTCACACCCGTTCTCTGGCAGGGTACCGACTGTACGGGTAGTGTCTGTTTTGATGGTGTCACTCTGGAGGAACAGTTCTATTTGCTGTATGCAGCCGGGGATACCGATTCGGTTATGCTGCAGCTTCCTGATATCCGCGGCACATTTCTTGAGCCTTCCACTGCCTCCGATAGTCCGCGGCTGGCGATCAAGCTTCATGAAGTGAATCCTGATGCACAGGCAGATCTTGAGGAGGAAGGCTGGCGTGGTTCAGCACCGGAGGAGGGCCAGAAGATGTTGTATCTGGATCTGACAATGTGCATGAATACAGCGGGGGTAATGTTTTATCTGGACAGTGCAGATGTATATCTTTCCGATCAGGAAGGCGGCGTGATCGAGCAGACCTGTACCGGCTGTATCAGAGATCCACTCTTTTCAGATCAAGAAGCATTGCTGGAATTCCATTCAGGAATGTGCTATCCGGGCGCCCTGGTCTTTTCCTATCCTTCACACAGTGAAGGGCTGCGGCTGGCCGTACAGGCCGGTTATTCTTCGAATGACGTATATTATTTCGAACTTCCCCGGGATAAGTAAAACTTATTATGTAGATGCAGCCGGTGGATTTATTCCACCGGCTATTTTTACGCATTTTTCCCGGACTTGTTCCGGAAGGATTATCTTCGCAGCGAAGCTGCCATGCGGTGCCAGGTATGGCGGCGGCCGCGGATCGCCATTGAAAGCGCCATGATGTTTTCGGGAGCAGCCAGCCCGATGGTGCCGGCATCGCCGATGTGCTGCATGTCGGCACCGGCCATCTTGCTCATCAGGGCGATCTGCTCGATGGTGGAGGGGGATGCACCCTCTTGTGAGGTGCCTATCAGAGTCAGTGCAAGTGCACCATGATTGTGGACTCTATCTACAAGCGCAGATGCTTTCTCCTGTGTCATACCCGGGATTGTCCCGGGCGCGGGCAGGCCGATTATATCGGCACCGGCTTCGATATAGTCTTCCAGTTCCCCTTCAGCAACAACCGGCGCAAGAGAGCCGGCCGCATGTCCTTTTCCGGCGAAGATAAGCGCGTCACGCCCGATCTCAGCCCGGATCTCCCGGATGCTGCGGCAGATTCCCTCGCGGGTAACGCCGGTGCCGGGATTACCGGTGATAACGAGAAAGTCGGCGCCCTGTTCTACTGCTTTTACAGCATTTTCCGGAACAGCCATGCGCCCGCTGGTCGTTACGGCTTCGGGAAATTCGATCGGTTCCAGGTTCAGCCCGACCGGGCGGCCGACCCATGCTTTGACATCTGCCAGCGTGCGGCCCCTGCCGGAAGGGATATGCCCGAAACCGCCGCCGGCAGTTTCAGAATCCACATCCGGCAAGCCTGCGATTGCAGGGGCATTCACGTCGTACAGGTTGAAGATGAGGATATCAGCGCCGAAGGCCGCTGCCAGCTCTGCGTTGGAGACTTTGTCCACCAGCGGCTGGACAAGGGCGATGGTTTCGCAAACAACTACGCGCCCTTCAGAATACCGGATGCTTTCCAGCAGATCATCAGCTGAAAACGACGCGAAATCAGAAGGGTTACAATCCAGCAGCCTTTTTACCATGGTGTTCCTCCCCATGTATCTCCGGTATGAGTGGTTATCAAGGGCTCAGTATTCCACAGGCGTGCCGTGGAATGGATGGACCCGGTTTTCCATTGGTTTTACTTCCACCGGTTCTCCGGCTGCACGCACCAATTTTTCTGCCAGTTCCTGGGTGCGTGCTCCTTCAACGCCATCGGTTTTCGGCTGAGATCGGTTGAGTATGCATGCATGGAAGTGGTCCATGGCAGGGCCGAAACCACGCTCCACCAGGGAAGGAAGCCATTTCCCCGGACGGTCGATACCGTAGTGGGTTTCTTTGTCTCCTTCACGGACGATGATTTCCTGGAAGGCTTTTACCAGAATGCTGATTCCATCGCCGTGCAGGGTCACTTGCTCCTGCCAGCCGCCTGCCTGGTAGCTGTCCAGCAGGACGCCCTTGCCACCCTGTTCCAGGCGGGTAGCAGCCATGGCACTGGTTACTTTTCCATTTTCAAACTGAAATGTTGAAAACTCCGGCTCGTTTTCTCCCCCGAAGAAGCGCAGCAGGTCTATCTGGTGAATGGCATCATCGAGGTGGTTGTTGTAGAGGCTGATGTGATAGGCGCTGGAGCGGTGTTTTTCTACCACACAGAGATTCATACGGCGGTCGCCGAAGATTTCTCTGGCCTGACGATACAGAAGCGAATATCGACGATTAAAACCAATCATCAGGATACAGTTGTTCTGTTTCGCCAGTTCCGCCAGCTTGTGGGTTTCATGACTGTATTCGGTTGCTGGTTTTTCTATATATACGTCGATTCCGGCTTCGAGCAGCTGTGATGCCAGCTTAAAATGAGACGCTGTATTGGTCAGCACCAGCGCAGCCTGTGGTTTCTGCTCCAGAATGGTTTCAATGCGGGTGGTGGTGTTCTCGAATCCCCACGCTGCGCGTATATGGGAAAGGGTTTCTTCGGTTCTACTGTATACAGTCTGAATGGAGAAATCAGATGTGGTACGGAGCAGAGGAAAGTAGGCTTTCCGGGCGATATCGCCTGCGCCGAGAATGGCAAGTGTTACAGGATTTATGCTTTTTTCTGACATAATCGTTCCACCTCCGGTGGCTCTTTAAAAACATAATCGGGGTTCTGCTGCAGCAGGAGTTCGGGCTGAAAACAGCCCCACAGTGCAGCGCCGGTAAGCACTCCTGCCCGCTGCCCGGCGATAATATCGGTGGCTGAATCACCAATCATGATTGTCTGATCGGGAGAAGCGTCCAGGTTGGATAATGCTTTCCAAATCGGAGCAGAATGGGGCTTTGGGTGGGTGGAATCATCCACCGCCACCCATGTATCGATCCACGGGTCCAGATCCACAAGGTCCCTGGTGGCGGCGACTTCCGCCCTGTTCTGAAGTGTGACCACGCCGGTTTTGAACCCCTGTTCCTTCAATGTGGAGAGCAGCTGGGGGATTTCCGGGTACAGCGACAGCAGATGGCCGTATTCCTTATAGTACTGTGGCCAGATGTGCATGAGGAAATCCATATCTTTTGGAGCGAGTTCCGCAAGGATGTCTTCGGTAGAGAGTGTCCGGCTTTGTTCCAGTTCATCCGGGTCGGGGTCCCGTTCCAGTACCTCGCGATACATGCGCTGCACGACCATGGCATTGATCTGTTCGCTGTCCAGCAGGGTGCCATCGAGATCGAAGAGGATGGTTGTGCAGGCTTGTCTCAGGGGCTGTACAGCCCCTTTAATTCTGAGTGAGGGTGTACTGTATTGTTTCAGGGTCATACTACTCATTATAATGGAACTGAAGCCCGGGGACAGTTCCTGTTGCACAGTTCTTGTAACACATCGAAAGGGATGGTTTATTCTGTTGTATTCCGGTTGAAAAGATCGAGAGGATTTATCTATCCCACCCGACTTTATCGGCTTTGTTCAACCTGTGATAAGATGATTTCTGTCTGCAGGTTTAACAGTTCTCCGTTTGAATCCGGCAGACAATGGTGCTGAGCCGGTCGAACGGCCGGGATTGTTTAAAGTTGGAGGCGTTTCATGTCGGACGACAAACCGAAACCCGCTGGAAAGAAAAAGCAGATACAGCTTCAGCTGCCCGCGAATCTGGAGTTGAATTACGCAAACTTTGCCCTGATCACACACTCCCGATCGGAAGTTGTGATCGATTTCGCACAGGTAATGCCGCAAATGCCGCGTGCCCAGGTGAAGACACGAGTTGTGATGTCACCGTTAAACGCCAAGCTGCTGCTGAAGGCGCTGGAAGGCAACCTGGAGAAGTATGAAAAAAACTTCAGCGAAATCGTAATCCCGGAAGGGCGATCCCTGGCGGATGAATTATTCCGTCCGTTCACCAGTGAAGACCCGGAAGAGGAGGAGTAGTATGGATCAATTGGATATTATCGGGGACCGTATTCGTGCTGAATGGGAAGAGAAGAACATCATCCGAGATCAGGCGTTAAAACTATCCCGGGAAATTATTCGCAACAGCTCGCGTGCCATTCGGGCTGTCCACCGCGAGGAAAATGAAAAAGCCGAAGAGGAGATAAAAGCTGCCCGCCAGGGCTGTGAAAAACTGGAGGAGATTCTTAACCCCTATCCGGATCTGATGGCTGCCGGGTATTCGCGTGATGCACTCAAGGAGTATGCCGAAGCATGCCTGACGTATGCCCTGGTACAGGATCAACCGCTGCCGGCACCGGAAGACCTGGGTGTTTCCTTTCAGGCTTACCTCGGCGGACTGGGTGAAGCCGCAGGAGAACTGCGCAGGCGTGTGATGGATATCATCCGCCACGGCGAGACAGGTGAGGCCGACCGGCTTCTCGACTGGATGGATGAAATATACGGCCTGCTGGTAACGATGGACTTTCCGGATGCGATCACAGGCAACCTGCGCCGCACTACCGACCTGGTTCGGGGTGTGACCGAGCGCACCCGTGGCGATCTCACCACCAATATCCAACAGCAAAAGCTGCGCAGCGCCTTGCAATCAGTTGAAGAAAAATTGCAAAAGAGTGGACTGGATCTTTCATAGGAACCCACAAATGCTGTGTGTTTCTATACTAATGTTTCTCTCTGCCGGGCAGGTTGATTATAATACCTGGAATGAAAATAGAATCGTTCAAGCCACGTCAAATAGCTGTTGCTGTATTTTCACGTCTTGAGGGCGGTGTAGAAACAGGTGAAAGTGTTGCCGGTTTCTGCCGCTCTGAAGGCGTTTCTGCATCTGTTCACCCCCTGAATGATCCGGCTTTGAGCCAGGCACTGCAGCAGGGTGAATTTGACCTGATGATCGTGCTTGGGGGTGATGGAACCATGCTTCGGGCCGGTCATCTGTGTGCACCACTGGCTATCCCTATCCTGGGTGTGAACATGGGCCGTTTTGGCTTTCTGACAGAGGTGGAAGTGTCGCAATGGCAGGGGGCGCTGCAGCGGGTTCTTGCCGGTAATTTCTGGCTGGAAAACCGGATGATGCTGCATGCTGTCCACAAACGGCAGGGTGAGACACTCGACCAATGGGATGTGATCAATGAGGTGATGGTTGGGCGGGGGGCGATTGTACGGCCGGTACACCTGCGTACCATGGTGGATGATGCCTTCCTGACGACCTATGTTGCTGACGGATTGATCGTGGCTACTGCTACTGGATCCACAGCATATGCCATGGCGGTGGGCGGCCCCATTCTGACACCTGCAGCCCGAAACCTGCTGATAATTCCTGTAGCGCCGCACCTTTCATTTGACCGGGCGGTGGTACTCAATGAGGGTTCTGTTGTGAGTATCGAGCTTGAAACCTCGCACGAGGCATCGCTCAGCGTTGATGGACAGACACCAGTGGTGCTGCTGGATGATGACAGGGTTGAAGTCTCCGCCGGCGAGTACACCGTCCAGTTTGTCCGCACCCAGGAAAGCGGCTTCTTTTATAGAAAGCTGATGTCATTGATGAATCAGAATCCATCTGTAGGGAAAAAGAAATGAGTGAAGATGTCCTGTACTGTGCCAACCACCCCGATCGGGTGACCACACTGCGCTGCAACCGCTGCGACAAACCGATCTGCCCATCCTGTGCAGTGCAGACCCCGGTGGGGTATCGCTGCAAGGAATGTGTGCGCGGTCAGCAGAAAGTGTTTGAGACAGCACGGACGCAGGATTTTATCCTGGCTGCTGTCCTGACTGCAGTCGGTACAGGAATAGCAATAACTTTGTTGAACTTTATCGGCTGGTGGGGCTTCTTTGTTGCCCCGATGGCCGGAGGGGGATTGGCTGAAGGGATCCGCCGGGTAACCGGTGCACGTCGCAGCCGTAAAATGCCGGCGGCCGTGATTATCGGCGGTGTACTCGGCCTGCTCCCACACCTCTGGCCGCTGGCTCTTCTCCTGTTCTTCCCTGCCGGATCGGATATACTTGGATCGCTGTACATGGTGCTGTTTCCGGTAGTCTATGCAGTTTTGCTGGTTGGCGCAGTTGTCACCCGGCTGCAGGGGATACGTTTATAACCGATGCTGACCGAACTGCGTATCAGGGATTTTGCCATTATCGATAATCTTGAGCTGGATTTTCCGGCAGGTTTTGTGATTTTTACCGGAGAAACCGGCGCAGGAAAGTCGATCATTGTTGATGCAGTGGAAGCGCTGCTTGGTGGGCGTACCGGCAGCGAATTTGTGCGCGCCGGCTGTCAGAGTGCGCTGGTGGAAGGTGTTTTCCGGGTTGATACCCGCACCCGTGCGCAGATTCAGGAAGTCCTTGAGCGCGAGGAACTGCAGGACGACGCCGACTTTCTTACACTTGGGCGCGAAATCCGCGATAACGGGCGGACTATTGCACGAGTGAATGGCCGCACCACAACGGTAGGGCTGCTGCAGGAGCTTGGTGAGCTGCTGGTGGATGTTCACGGCCAGTCGGAACATCTCAGCCTGCTGCGCGTGCGTGAACACCAGGCCATGCTGGACCGCTTTGCCCGTAATGAGGCATCGCGCGAAGAGTATCACGACGCTTACCAGGAATGGCAGCAGGTGCACCACGAGCTGGATGCATTGCGCCAGCAGGAGGACCAGGCCGCTTCGCGTCTGGAACTGCTTAAATACCAGATTTCAGAAATTGAATCTGCCCGCTTGAAATCGAACGAGCTGGATGAACTGCTCGAGGAACGCAACCGGCTAGCAAATGCAGAGCAGCTGGCTGAGCTTGTCAGCAAGGCGACCGCGGCGCTGTCGGGCGGGTACCGAGAGGGAGATTCCGCTGTTGATCGTTTAGGCCAGGCGGTGGAAGCTGTTACCGGGCTGAGCGTTATCGATCCGGCGTTGAAAGAACTCAGTGAAGAAACCCAGGGCCTGGCAGACCAGGTGCAGGAAATCGCCCGCCGGCTGCGTTCCTACCGCGAAGAAATCGATTCTAACCCAAAGAGATTGGAAGAGGTGGAAGAACGAATCGCCCTGATCCGGAGCCTGCAGCGCAAGTACGGGGGTGATATCGAAGCCGTTCTTGCCCATGCGGAAAACGCCAGGAGCCAGCTTGATTCCATCACCCATGCGGAAGAACGTATCCTCGAGCTGGAGGAGCTGCAGGTACTGGTGCTGGAAAAAATCGGCGAGCTGGGAGGGCAGCTGTCGCTGTCCCGTGAACAGGCTGGTGAGGAGATCAGTGCAGGGATTGAAGGCGAGTTGAAAGATCTCAAGATGGCTGGAGCCCGGTTTGGGGTTTCCCTGGAATGGGATGAAAAACCGGATGGTGCTCCCTTCCGGGACCGGAAGGCTGCTTTCGGGCCGCACGGTATGGACAGGATCGAATTCCTGATCGCACCGAATCCCGGCGAAGGGCTTAAACCGCTGGCGAAGATCGCATCAGGCGGCGAAACTTCGCGGTTAATGCTCGGACTGAAGGGTGTGCTGGCAAAAGCGGATAACACGCCGAGCCTGATCTTCGATGAGATTGACCAGGGTATCGGTGGACGGGTAGGGGCAGTGGTGGGTGAGAAGTTATGGCGTCTTACCTCGGATCACCAGGTGTTCTGCATCACGCACCTCCCGCAGCTTGCTGCTTTCGGGGATGCCCATTTCCGCATTGAGAAGCAGGTTGTGGAAGACCGCACCATTACAACAGCCCGGCTTCTGTGCCCGGAAGAACGCCGGGAAGAGCTGGCTTCGATGCTCGGGAGTGTAACAGACACCAACCTGCACAGTGCAGCCGAAATGATGGAAGCGGCGGAGAAGACCAAAGCTGCTGAAGGCGAGTAACACAAAACCTCGCATTGTTCGCAAAGCCACATCCTTTCTGCTTCCAGCTCCGGAGATAATCAAGAACGCAACAAATGGGCTCACATCCGCTTATGATATGGCTTCTTGACAGCGATCCCGCCCTGCGCTGGCAGGTGCAGCGGGACCTGGCTGGCGTTGAAGAGTCTGTCTGGCAGCAAGAGCGCCAGCGTCTTCCAGAAGAAGGATGGTGCGCACAGCTGCTGCAGCTGCAGGATCCTGACGGCCTGTGGAACGGGAGCCTGTATAACGGAAAATGGCGCTCCATCACCTGCACCCTGTACCTGCTCAAACTCTTTGGCCTGCCGCCGGATACCCCGCAAGCTGTAATCGGGTGTGAGCGGCTGCTTCAGGCAGGATTGTACCGGCAGTGTGAAATACGCTTTTCAAAAGGGCAGGCAATCCAGCTCCTGGGTGTGACGAGCCTGGTGCTGTCGTTGTGCTGCTGCCATGGAGTTTCGGAACAGTACTACGCTTCCCTGCGATCCATTGCTGAATATCCGGGCGCTGCGCAGCACGTGGACGGATACTGGCTCCCGAACCGCGATTCCGGAGCGGCGGACCACGGTTTCGAAACCACCCTGCTGATCCATGAAGGGCTGCTTCAGTTCAGGCGGCGATTTCCAGCGAATGACCACCTGATGATCACGGAGACCGCGGGTCAGGAATTCCTGCTGCGGCATCCCCTCTTCCTGCAGGATGGAGAGCCGATCAAATCGCAGTGGCCCTCGTTCTCGTTCCCTCCCTGATGGTTTTACGATGTACTGACTGCGCTTGAATACTTCCGTGCCTCGGGGGTTGGCCCGGACCCTCGCATGCGGCCGGCTATTAACCTCGTTTTGAAGAAGCGCAATGCGCAGGGAATTTGGTTCCCGGGGCGGAAGCATGCCGGGAAATCATGGTTAACCATGGAGGATCCACGCCAGCCCAGCCGCTGGAACACCCTGCGTGCTCTGCGGGTACTGCAGTGGTGGGGATAAAAGACAACGCACATCACACCGGCATGCCATACCGAGCGAATGCAAGGGATTTCCTTCTGCCGCCTGATTTAACGAACAGGCCTGGGCGAGCAGCACATTTCTTCCACAGGCGCCCCTTCTCCTCTGGCATTTATCCACCCGCGCTGTTTGCGCTTGCCCGTCGGTGTTCACGATGGTTTCATGCTGCAGGCCGCTCGGCGTGGACAGGATGCGGCTGCTCCTTGTGGAACGGCAGCAGGTGCGGGCGCGAGCGGGGGGACTCTCGCGCCAGCAGGGGCAGTGGAGGACGGCCGCGACTATTCCCTGTGCCGGGCGGCGGCAGCGTACCGGGTGGCCCCCAGTAACCGCAGTTGCCGAGCAGCCATAGATCGAGCGTGGCGCGGTCCACCCCGACTGCAGCAAGGATACCTTCCATCGCTCGCAGGAACAGCTCGGTGTAGGCGGCACGGTCGTAGGGAACGGGTGCGACAGTCCCCTCCTTATCGTCGAGCAGCTCCCACGGGCGCCCCTTCTCGGGACCCGGAACCAGCACATAGCGCAGGCTCTCTCCAGGGCTGAGCTGAACGCCCCGTTCGGCCAGCTGGCGGGCGACCAGCGCGTTCACCGTGCGGGTGGTGAACTCGGATGGATCGCGTGACAGCCGGTTGGTGACTACCAGTTCTTTCAGGGGTACCTTTCCCGTTCGCAGCAGCTGCAGCCGTTCTATTGCGTAGGCGACTGCTTCCGGCACCTGGCGGCGGAAGCCGCGGATGTCTTCGCCCTCGGCCAGAATGTCGATCATATCCAGCTGAGTCTGTTTGATAAATACAGGCGTATCGCGCCGGCGTGCTTCGATACCGCGCACCTTCACGCTCTGGTCCTCGTAGGCGCCGAAGTAGCGGTTGGCGACCGCCCAGCGTGGCTCACCGCGCGCCGGCAGGAACGCGATCCAGCGGTACACGCCTTCGAGGTTGATGTGCAGTCCGGTGCGGGTCTGGATATCGGCCAGCAGCGTATCATAATCAGGGCGCTCGCCGGCACCGGGCTTGCTGATCCACATGCCGTCGACATAGATGTGCAGCACGCGGAAACCGCGCGCTTCCACCAGCTCCTTGGCCTGCAGCAGCACTTCGCGGCCGTAGGCGGTGACCGCTTCATGGGCTTCGATGCGGCCGAAGCGGGCGTTCTTGTAACCCAGGTAGCCGAAGCACGTGACCAGCAGCCATTTGTGTGCGGAGTAGCGGCGCTTGTAGGCTTCACGGCACGGGTCGTCGGCCGGCAGGGATTTCACCAGCTCCTTGTAGCGCTGGCGCTTCTCGAGCAGCGGCGCCAGTGTCTCGGGGATCAGCCCTTCGCGATCCGTGCGGATGCGGGTACCCAGCTCCGGCACCGGCTCGCCCTCCGCCGCGCCGACCGTCTCGGGTGATATGTTGAAGCGCACCATGATGCTGGGGTACATGGCGGAGAAGTCGAGCTCGGCCACGTGCTCGTGCAGGCCCTTGATAGGCTGGTAGACCAGGCCGCCTTTGTCGGCGGTGATCAGGTCGACCCCGGTCTTGAGGTCTTCAGGACGGCTTTTCTTCCAGGGCACAAGCACGCCGCGGCGCAGCGCGGTGGCGATCTGCATGGCGCTGATACCGGTGCCGGTGGAGACGCGGTTGACAGTCTGGACGGGCAGGCCGGTCAGCCGGGCAATTTCGAGCGTACCGTCGATGCCGTAGTCGTTGGCGAGGAACGCGTTCTGGCGGTCGAGGTGCCAGCGGCCGCGCAGCAGGTGCTGCTCGTTGCGGAAAATCACCCGCCCGTAGGAGAAGTACGAATGGGCGCGTTTATGCAGGATGTCCTGCTGCGGATCACGGTTGAGCGGCAGGGGGACGCCGTAGTGGCGAGAGAGTTCGATCAGGCGCGGCAGCAGGAAGTTGTCGCCGTACGCGCTGACAATCACATCCGGGTCGTAGCGTTCGAGCACGTAGCGCATGCCGTGCACCATCTGGCGGCTTTTGTGGCGCGGGAAGCGCAGCTGTTTGTCTTCAACACCGACCAGCAGGTCGGCGCGATAGCCGCGGTCCGGGTTGCGCAGTTCGCCGGACAGCTGCAGGGTCATCACACGCAGCGGAGGCAGGGCATAGTCGACCGCCCAGGGGGAGTCGCGCGTTTCCAGGGTGCAGATGCGGCCCCCCTCGTGTTCGGCAGCGACATAAGCGAGCGGAAAGGTATCGCGGGCGAGCACGTAGCGCTGCGGGATGGCGATGTCGGCATCATAGTAGGCCAGGTCAGGATATTCGGTGGACACCTGGCGGAAGATCCGGTCGAGCAAACCTGGCTGGAGGACGCTGACTTCGAGCACCTCTATGTTTTGGTCCAGAAACAGGTCGAAGCGTTCGGTGCGTCGCAGGTGTACCGGGAAGCGGCGGCTTTGCAGCAGCCGGCAAACTTCGTGCAGAGCGTTGTTCGGCCCGCGCACGTAGAAGGAGGGGGCGAAGGAATCCTGCAGCGCGTGGGCGTTTCCGTCCATGTCGATCAGCCATACGGTCATCCCGTTGGCGGAAGGGTAGGTGTCGAACAGCCAGCCGTGCAGGGTGGTCATTGCTACAGCTCTCCGGTGAGCTCGTCGAGGCGGCGGCGCAGCTGCAGCACTTCCTTGTGTTCCTCGACCAGCATTGCCAGCAGCATGATTTCAAACGGCAGCAGGTGTGAGGCATAGGCAGCGGCGGCAAGGTGGTGGTGTGAGCCGGCGAGCAGATCGTCGAGTGCCTGCTGGTCTTCGCGGCGCAGGGCGCGGCGGAAGCGGGCAAGAGATTGCTGTTCTTCCAGGAAGGCCTGGGTGATGGATGGCAGGGTGCGTCCCATATAGTATCTCCGATCCGGTCTGTGTCTGCAGGCCTGGAATACTCCGCTGGTGCGTCAGGTTTAGAACAAGCGCGGCTGGAGGGCGGTTTCCACCGGTGCGCGCAGCAGCCAGGCGCTGTCGGCGCCGGCCTGCAGCTGCTCAAGCAGGGTCCAGCGGTCCTTGACGAGGGTGCGTGGTTCGCGCGCACCGACGACCACCGGCCCGCTGGCGGCCAGCCGGCGAAGGTGGGCGATGGTGCTGCCGAGCAGGCGTTCGCTGTCGGCCAGCGGCACGCTTTCATCGTAGAAGGTGCTGAGCAGGTCGAGCACAAAAACAGGGTCTGCTGCTGCGGGACTGTTTTCGATCAATTCGGCCAGCTGGAAGCAGGTGAACGCGCGTGAGATGCGGATGCGTTTGAGGATTTGCTCGGGCCGGGAGCTCAGCCGGCGTGCCAGCCGGGCGACGAAGTAGCCGTCGAAGCGGTTGCCGCCGTCGAAGACGCGCACACCGGCACCGCGGGATGCCAGGGCTGTGAGTGCGGTCAGCAAGGTGCGGGTGGGGGTGTGGGATCCCCAGAACAGCGCCAGCCGAGGCTGCATCAGCCCGTCGAGTGTCAACGGGTCGTTGGGGAAAAGCAGATTGTCCTGTGCGGGTAACGCCAGCGGTGTCATGAAAACCTCCGGTAGAACATTTGTGCTAAAAGCATACTCTGATGAAGGCGTTCTGACAATCCCACCAGCGGGTTAACCGGTGGGGTGATGGGATGCTTATGGAGGGGCGGGCTCCACGGGCTGTGAATAATAGAAGTGGAATTCGGAACCGATATGCCTGCTGGTTGAAAGGCTTCCTGGAACCCGCCCGTACGGGGCGTAGTGGGAAAGGGGCCGGCACTGAAGCCAAGGGTTCTTATGGAGGGGCGGGCTCCACGGGCTGTGAATAATCGAAGTGGAATTCGGAGCCGATATGCCTGCTGGTTGAAAGGCTTCCTGGAACCCGCCCGTACGGGTCGTGGTGGGAAAGGGGCCGGCACTGAAGCCAAGGGTTCTTATGGAAGGGCGGGTTCCACGAGCTGTGAATAATCGAAGTGGAATTCGGAGCCGATATGCCTGCTGGTTGAAGGGCTTCCTGGAACCCGCCCGTACGGGTCGTGGTGGGAAAGGGGCCGGCACTGAAGCCAAGGGTTCTTATGGAGGGGCGGGCTCCACGGATACATGCAGGGGAAGGAGCGTATGGTATGCGCAGCGATGCTGTTATTGCAGCAGACTGTGGAACTCGCCCGTGCAGGGGTTTAAGTAGAAAACTCGTTGTTTCTATTGCATCTATCATCTTCTGGCGTGTAGAGAAGAGATTCTTCGCAGGTCCGGACAACAAAAGGAGAGGGGTGGTCTCACCAGACTTCCATGACTATTCAGACTCAGGAGCAATAGTTCACCCCGACTACAATGTATCCATCCGCGTAATCAGC
>JAFGNH010000198.1 GCA_016927115.1 Anaerolineales bacterium
CCAATGGTTCCATGGTTTGTGGAGCCAATCATAGCATTGGAAGTATAGGATGGTTTGATTTACACCATTGACAAAGACATAACCACCATCACCCGATTGTTATTTATCGGGCTAATTTATACAGCATGCGCAATCAACGGAGAAAAAGGCCCTACTTTGTGCAATATTTGCTTTTCTGGATTATATAACATCAAATCAATAACTTGAGGCGTATAGTCTCATTCCAGGGGATAGCCATGCCTTCTGCCTCTTGGCTTTCAGGCCATGTCCGAAAATCACTTTCCTGGCGCAATTCTTCCATAAGAACAGAAAAGATATATTTCCTAGAAGAATACATTATGAGTAATTACAGTTTCTCACCCTGCTTTTATTCCCACACAATCTCCGCCCAGTGCACCGGATGGTCCGTGGCCGACTCGGGTGGCAGGATATAAACCGGATTAACCGCCGTCAGAGACTCAGAAAAGAAAATGTGGTCGATGCGGTTTTCGCCGGACATATCTGTACCGTCCGGGCTGACCTCGGAAGGATATACGCTTGTCCAGGCGTTTGTATACGTATCGTCGATCAGCTGATACGCCTCTTCGTAATCCCGCAGGTTGTAATCTCCCAGGGCGATTACATTGGACTTGTCCTGGGAACGTTCCAGAAGCGATTCAGCCCAGACCAGCATGGCTGTGTCCGACCCATCGGGATGGACGTTGTAGATTGTGAAAAGACGTCCACCAATTTCGATCTCAGCCTCTGCAGTACCAACCTCATCCTGGTCACTGAATGTGAATACCGTGCGTGTATTCTGGAGAGGGTATCTGGATAATATTGCTGTTCCGTATGTACCGGTGACCGTCGTGGGCCCATAATAGGAATAGTAGCCCAGCTTGCCGGCGTAATAACGCACAAAATCGTTGTTGTTCAGGGAAATCCGGGTTGAGTCTGACTCCTGTAAAGCAAGGATATCCGGTGCAACCTCCCGGATAAGTGCAAGCTGCTCTTTAAAGGAGCTTTCGCCAAAATTATCATTTGCCTGCTGGATGTTATAGGTCATAACAACGAGCGTGTTGTCCCGGGTTTCAAACGTCCGGACGCGCGTGGTATACAGGGCGCTCCCCGCAGTTCCCAGAAAGATGAGTGCAAGGAATACTATCCAGCCAGAAGGCAATGCGCTTTTTAGCTCCGGCTGATTATCCAAGACACTCAACCCTTTACGCCCGATGAGCAGGGTGATCAGTCCGGCCATCAACAGGAAAGGCAGCCAGAACTTATTCCGGAACCAGGGACTGACCGGTTCAACATACCCCCACACGTTGGTGAAAATCTGCAAAAAGACCAGAACAACAAGGGTGAGGCTCCCCAGGAACATCCCGGGTACCAGATCACTGGGGCCCGGATTTGCCTGCCAGATGCGGTTAACGAAGACGCGCAGGTTTAGAAAAATGACCGGGAAGGACAGAAGCATCAAAACCAGCGGCAGCTGCTGCAGCCATGTGGGAGCGCTAACCACAACGGCAGGAGAGTCCGGTGTCTGTGGGAAGGGAACCCTGTGGGCGAAGATGGCCAAAATCAGGGCCAGGGTGAACAACAGGTTCCAGATTTGCAGCCATTTCGGTGTGATTATTTCGATCCATCCCGGCCTGCCCAGTGATATTCCGACCCAACCCAGCGCAAGCAGGCAAACAGCCATAACGATAATCCTGTAATCGCTTTCCGTCCAGCGGGCGATCACCGCCGGAGCAGAAAAGGCAAACCAGGCCAGGGAAAGGACAAGGAAAATCCCTGTTACCGCCAGTGCTGAAGGCCTGGAGTTGGTTTGCCTCTTTTCCGGACTGGTCCAGTTAAGGCGAGTCAGGAAAAATCCCAGGGCTGCTCCCAACCCCCAGCCAACCCAGCCGCCTTCCGGAAAAAGGGAGTAATCCAGACCGTAATTCACGGTCCGCAGGAAAACAGAAAATCCAATTGCAAGGGCTAGTCCGGCAGAGACCCACAGGGCGGGGCGGTTGTCGGAATCATCTTTAACTCCGGCGGTCAGCAGGAAGGGAAACAGCATCAATCCGGTACCTGTGCCGATCCCGGACGCCAGCATACGTCCCATGGTATTCAGCCAGGGCGTGAGGCCGCGAGCCAGGAAAAAAAGCCCGAACAGAATCCATACCGTCTGAACCGGCCGCTTTTTGCGATAGAAAAACAATAAAACCGGTGAAAAGAAGAAAAGCAAACCCAGCACTTTCTCATCAAGGGAGGTATTCATCAGATCAAGGATATAGATGGATTCGACCAGTGAACCGGCCATTTGAATCAAGAAGAGAAAGAAGATGCCGAAGATTAATATACCCGAATTTGTTTTTTTCATGTCCCCTGCTCCTGTCTGTATGGGTCTGATATTTCAAAACCTATTAAAACAAAAGCTGCAGATAACGCGCAAGACTACCTGTTTACTCAATATAAACACGCAATACCGGCTTGTGGATACCGTTTTCCGTTAGCAGGAAAAATGCTGCACAATCAAAAAATGAACAATAAACATGAATAACGGACCCAGGGTGAATCTTAACAGCAGATTCCCTGGATCACTCCAGGCACTCCAGATCCTCAAGCAGCGGCATAAAAGCCGATACAACCTGCGGATCGAAGTGTTTGCCGGATTGTTCGGCGATATGCTCGATTGCCCGCTCCCTTGTCCAGGCCTTGCGGTACGGGCGGTCGGAGCAGAGGGCGTCCCAGACATCCACAACAGCAAAGATGCGCGCCGCCAGCGGGATCTCTTCACCCTTCAAGCCGCTCGGGTAGCCCGAACCGTCCCACTTTTCATGGTGGTAGCAGGGAATATCCAGGGCGGGTTGCAGGTACTGAATGGGTGCTATCCATTCACAAGCATAAATCGGGTGATTGCGCATGGTCTCCCACTCCTTTTCGGTCAGCTTTCCCGGTTTCTGCAGGATGGAGTCCGGCACCCCCATTTTGCCGATATCGTGCAGCAAGGCGCCACGGCGTATGTGAACCTGCTCAGCTTTACTGATACCCATGCTTCCGGCAAGCTGCATCGTGAGATCCACAACACGCCGGCTGTGGCCTTCTGTTTCCATGTCACGCAGCTCCAGCGCACGTGCCCAACCCTCAATAGTGGCATCATAGGCATGCATCAACTCAACGTTGGATTGCTGGAGCTGTTCGAAGAGGGTGATATTATCTATGGCGATAGCTGCCTGTCCTGCTAGGGTTTCAAGGAAGTTTATTTCTTCAGGATTGGGATCAAGCATCTTCCGGTGAAAAATTTCAAGCACGCCGACTATTTTGCCTTTTGCAGTCAATGGAATGCCGATATAGGTAATAAAGTCTTCTTCATATAGCAGCGGAGACAGTTGAAAATTGGGATCATGTTCGTTGATATCGACAATATGAACAATCCGGCGCTCCAATGCAGCCACACCGGCATAGCCCTCCCCCAGACGTAATTTTGTAAATTGCAGCGCCGATGTCCGGAAACCCTTGCTGGCGACGAATTCCAGGAGTTGCTGATCGGGCTGGTAAAGCAGGATAGCCGCAGCATCTATACTCAATTGCTGAAGGATCTGGTCCAGTAATAGATTCAGTGTCAGCTGCAGATCAAGGCTGCCGGTCACAGACTGGTAAATATTATGGAGCGAGATCAACCGTTTCAGGCGTTGTTCAGCCGCGCTGAACAAACGTGCATTTTCCAGGGCAAATGTAGCCCGATCGGAAAACAGGGACATGAGCCGTTCATCATCCGTGCTGAAGGCATCAGACTTTTCACTCTGCACATCAATAACCCCAACGGTTTGCTCGCCGATTTTGAGGGGAATGACCATTTTTGAACGGGCGGATTTCCAGGTTTGGATATAATCCGGATCAGATAATACATCAGGTGAGTTGATTATTTCTCCGCTTTGAATTGCCCGGGGAATCAATCCCGGACCACCCAGTTTTAATTCTCCGGGGACAACTTCCCCGGCAGAAGGGCCGGAAATTGCAAGGTAGTCGAGTTTTTCTGAATTAGGTTGGACCAGGATCAGACTGCAGAGGGCATCCTTGAACTCAACTTGGACTGTATCAACGATAGCCCTGGCCAGGAGATCCAGCCGGGGTGACGTGCTGGCGAGCAAGGCCCCTGAGGCTCGATACAGGCGTGATAACTCATCCGTGCTGTGTTTCAATCTTGTTTCGGCAAGATTTCGCTCGGCAATTTCCTTATTGGCTGCCTCAAGCAGCCGTGCATTCTGGATAGAAATGGAAGCGACATTGGCAAGAGCTGACAGCAGGTCGATATCATCCCGGCTGTAGGCATCCAATTGATAACTCTGGACTTGCATCACGCCGATCACTTCCCCCCTGTCTTTCATGGGTACAAAAAGGGCAGAGTTCGTCACATCTTCGTTTTCTGGAGGAGGTCCACTGTGGATAGTACCATTATTTTCAACTGTGTATTTTGTTTCTGATTTCTTCAAGGCCTTACGGTAATCGGGCGCGTAGAACGGTTTTCCGCTTTGTATCACCTGGCTCTGTGTTCCCTGGCCTGGTTTTGATAGAGAGACAGGAGGGAGCTTCGCTGCATCCCATTCCTCACCCTTGTTTATAATAAATCCGGCCCGGATAAGCTGAGTATCCGGATCATAAAAAGAAATCAGGAACGCCTCGACATCCATAAGTTCGCTGACGTGAGCGTAGATGATTTTATAAATCTTTTCCAGTTCGTATGCTTCCCCTAAAGAAAAGGCCAGCCTGTTCGCGGCAATCTGCTGCTTGAGAAGACGCCGGGACCTTTGTTCTGCCTGAATGAGATCGTTGATTTCCCGAGTAATCCCCACCAATCCAATGATCTCGTTGTTGGCGTTTTTAAGGGGTATTTTCGTCGTTGATGTCCAGTTCGTAGTGCCATCGCCCAATGCCCTGCTCTCAACGGCACCGATGAGCGGCTTTCCCGTTGCTATAATTTGCTGATCATCTTCCATTGTCTTGCGGCCAAATTCCTCACCATAGAGATCGATATCAGTTTTGCCGAGTATCTGTGTTGTATCGTCCAGGCCCAGATTTTGCATCAATTGCCGGTTGATTCTGGTCAGACGCGACTTCCGGTCCTTAAAGTAGATGGTATCCGGAATATTATCCATCATCGCATCTATCAGCAGCTTTTCGTTTTTCAGTGCCTGTTCCATCAATTTACGTTCGGTAATGTCCATTACCGTACCCGCAATTTCTGTTACAGTACCTTCGTTATCTATAATTATCTTGCATCGGGATTGAAAATAGCGTTGTTCGCCTTCCGGCAAGAGAACGCGATGTTCAATATCATACGGCTTTTTCTCCCGCATGCTTGCATCCACGAAATTCTGATATTCCACAAGATCGTCGGGATGGATACGGGTTTTTACCATTTCAAGGAGGGAATCTGCACTATTGCCGGTCGATTCAGGATCAATGGCATACAAGCGGTATAGCTCAGCGCTCCAGAATAACTCCCCGGTTTTCATGTCCAGATCCCAGCTTCCGATCCGGGCCATCTGTTGGGCTCGGGCCAGATTGGCCTCACTTTTTTTCAACGCAATTTCAGCCTGTCGAAGTCGGCGCTGTTCCGCTTTCTCCAGTAATGCCCGTTCCACCACCGGCGCCAGTCTTGATAGCTGGTCTTTCATCACATAGTCCGTCGCACCGGCTTTGAGGATCTCGATGGCTATCTCTTCCCCCACAGCACCGGATACCAGGATAAACGGGATATCCAGATTGCGTTCGATAACCAGTTTGAGGGCGGAAAGGCCATCAAACGAGGGCAAATTGTAATCGGCGATGATTAAATCAAAATTGGGTTCATCCAGGCAAGACAGGAATTCTTTGCGGGTTTCGATGCGTTTCCATTCACACGTAAAACCATATGCTTCCAGGCTGGCGATTGAAAGCTCTGAATCTGATGGGTTATCCTCCAGGAAAAGAACCCGTATATTTTTTTGAGAAGGCACCATGAGTGCTCCTGTTTGGGATGATTATTCTGATCAGCGGTGGGGGCCTCGTTGGTCAATACCTGAAACAAGCCCAGCTGCTTGATAACCTTCACAAACCTGTCAAAAGCAACCGGCTTACTAACATAAGCATTCACATCATTATTATAACGTACTAAAATATCCTGATTTTCACAAGATGAGGTCAGGGCTGCAATCGGGATTTTTTTTACGCTGGATCTCCTTTGATCTGATGTAAAGCTTCCAAACCATCAACCCTGGGCTTTTTTGGTTCAAGCAGGATTAGTACGGGATTCCTCCGAATGCGGTCGGCAAATATTTTCTCCCGGCAGTACGGATAATCCGGGGCCTCTAACCTATCCCTGGCAACCGCAGCTTTGTTGGCCAGGTTGAACTTTCCAGGCGCGATCAGGGTCAGTCCAATGTCCCGCGGATCATCTTCCGCTAACAGGTTCTTTTTTGGCCTGTGTCCTTCATGTTTTCTTCGTTTACCTGTATCCAGCAGGTAAAATTTTTTATTATACATGTCTTGAATGAGCATGCTGCTTTTATTTCACCCACTCTACTGCCTTGAGCAAAAAATGGAAGATAGCTCCCTATACCACAACCTGACTGAACAACAGGCCGGGGAAGAACCCGGGGCATTAATCACCAAATGGAGTATGTTTTTTTCCCATTAAATCCCGCTGCGCCAGGTAGTTGGATCCAGGCCTTTTTCGAGGCAGCTCTCTTCAACGGTATAATCCAGCAAGACAGCGGTATACTGTTATTTTCCAGGATATTTTCTCAGGAGGTTGGATCGTGAAATCGGCGTATAACATCGAGGAACGGTTATCTCTTGTCCGGGCGGCGATGGGGCAGGAACCGTTCGATCTGATAATCAGAAATGTAAAAGTGCTGAATGTAGTCAGCGGTGAGCTGCTGCCGGGGGTTTTGGGTATCAAGCATGGCCGGATAGTTACAACACAGGCAGCAAAAGATGCTGAAACAAAAAATGAATACGATGGCGGCGGGCGTTTTGCTGTTCCCGGACTGATCGATACACATGTGCATGTCGATTCCACGCTGGTAACCCCGGAAGGACTGGCAGAGTTGATTGTCCCGGCCGGGACGACCTGCCTTCTGGCAGATCCGATGGAAATAGCCAATGTCGCCGGGATAGAAGGACTTAAGGCGCTGCTGCAGGCAGCAGAAGACCTCCCATATCATATTTTTGTTGAAGTTTCGTCCCGGGTGCCGACTGCTCCGGGCCTGGAAACTACCGGCGGCGTACTGGGGCTGGAAGAGGTGAAGGAGCTGCTGGCATGGCCGCAAAGTGTAAGCCTGGGTGAACTGGATCCTTCGAAGGTTCTCGGTCTGCGTGAAGAGTATTTTGCCAAAATCCAGGCCGCCTGGGAGCTGAATAAAATTGCCAATGGGCATGCTATCGGGCTCGAAGGTGCCGGACTGGATGCATATGCCTGTGCCGGCCTGGCCGATGACCACGAATGTGTGACCTTTGAAGAAGCCCGGGACAGGGTGCGGCGCGGCCTGGCAGTGCTTATACGCGAAGGCAGCACCGAGCGCAATCTCGAGGCACTGATTAAGGGACTCGTAAAGCACGGGTCGGAACTGGCTTCCTGGATGTTCTGCACCGACGATAAACATCCTGATGATATCAAGCGTGAAGGCCACATCGACTGGATGGTGCGGCAGGCCGTGGCACTCGGCCTGGAACCGCTGCATGCCGTACAGCTGGCCACCATCAACGCAGCCCGCCACTTCCGCCTCGAACAGGAAATCGGGAGCCTGACACCGGGCCGCTGGGCGGATATTATCCTTGTATCGGATCTGAACGATTTCCAGCCGCAGGAAGTTTTCTTCAAAGGAAAGCTGGTGGCCAACAAGGGCAGGCTGCTGGAAAAGGTTCCGGTTTCTTCTTATCCGGACTGGCTGCGGCATACTGTTAAGGTGGGCCGCGGCAGACAGGGTGATCATTTCGCGCTTCATAGTAAAGGGGATTCGGCCGAGGTGCGCGTGATTGAACTTTTCCCGGATCAGATCATCAATCGTGAAGGCCGTGCGAGCCTTCCGGTCGTCGATGGGTGTGTGCAGAATGATGTAGCTAACGATGTGCTGAAGCTGTCGGTGGTGGAACGCCACGGAAAAACAGGCACAATCGGTACAGCTTTTGTGCATGGCTTCGGTCTGAAGCAGGGTGCGCTGGCATCCTCGGTCTCCCATGACCATCACAACATCGTGATCGTGGGGACAAACGATGATGACATGGCAGCCTGTGTCCGGGCGGTGGAAGAGACACAGGGCGGGATGGTGGCTGTCCTCGATGGTGAACTGCTGGGGCGGGTTGAGCTTCCTCTGGGTGGACTGCTGAGTGAGAAGCCGGTGGATAAGGTGATTTCGGAGCTGGAGCGGTTGAACGAGTCCGTGCGCGGGCAGCTGGGAGGCGTGCTGCCTGCACCAATGATGACGCTGTCCTTCATTTCCCTGCCTACCGTTCCCGAACTGGGCCTGACGGATCTGGGATTGGTGGATGTACTCGGCCACAAGCTGATCAGTGTGTTCGTTAATGAATAAATAAATCCGATGGAAGATCCCTGACTGTGTGGGTGTACTGATTCAAAAAAACCCATACTTTGTTGGTTCTTTTAATTTTCGGTGGTGAACTATAGAGAAATTCCGGCAGGAGTAAAATCATGAAAAAAAAGTCATTTATCGGTACTTTGATTGTCCTTATTACCGCGCTGGTTCTGTCAGCATGCTCTGGCCCGGCAGCGGAAGAATCCACCTCTGGAGAGTTGCAGGAGCCGGACCAACAGCCGGCTGAGAGCAGTAATGAGAATCCGGAGGAAGAAGCGGAAGCACCTGTCGAATTCTTTGTTGATGAGGGAATGGACCTCTCCGGAGTTGATGTGTGTGCTCTGCTCGACACAGCTGAAATGGATGCGGTCACTGGTGAAGAGATTTCCACACCTCCGGAGCAGATGATTACCATCGATCGGGAGAAAGGCTGTCGTTTTGACAGCCCCAGCGGACATTATTACGAGATCCAGTTGTACCCACTGGATCAATGGGCACTGACGGAATTCGTCCTTTATGAAGCCCAGGAACTGCCCGGGGTGGGGGATGGGGCGTTCCAGGGGATGTATTCGGATGCTGTTTCGATACGTGTGCTGGTTTCCGGGAAGACTGTTATTGCTGTGCGTGTGAGTGACGAGAATCTGGAGCATGCACTGGGGTTGTATGAACTGACGCTCCAATCGCTTCCGTAATAGAAGCTGCTGCTGGTTAAATCTGGTAGAGTGGATGAGCCTGCCCCCAAAACCTTTCCCTGGCAGGCAGGGGGCAGGTTGGGATAAACCTGCAGTGTCGTTATCTGCTATATGTTAAAATCACGGCTTTTACGGGTGGCTTTTTTCGCCAGCAGGAGAGTCTTGAGTACCTGAAAGCTCAGGACGGTGCAGTACAGGCCAAGCATGATGAACAATCCTGCGTATTCGGATCGCAGCCTGAATCCGGATCCCTGAAAGAATATCCAGGATCCAATTCCAAGCCCGGCCAGCGCAAGCACTGTAATAGCGGCCATCAGGATAAAGAAGATTTCAATATCCCATCCGCACTCCCGGGTTTCGTTGTTGCTCCAGAGTGTGTAGAGCACGTACAGGCCAAGAAAGGTCTGGGTAAGGACATGGTAGTTGAACCCTGAAATGATAAGCGTTGTTGCAGCGTTGTACAGACAAATCAACCCGGCCCCTGCCATCATTGTGGCGTAGTTTGAAGCACTGAGGTGGATGCGGTAAGAGAATTTCATTATGGGTCTCCTGTAGTTCGGATTTCAAGTTGATACGCTTCATCAAACAGGTTGGCGAGGTCCTGTTCGACATCTTTCATGGCAAAGTAGGTGTATCCACCGACTACGTAACGTTCGATAAATCCACCAAAAATATCGAATACACCCGTAAGGCCTGCAATGATTCCGGCAGGTGAGGTTACGGCTAACTCACCAAGCGCAGCAGCGCCAGTACCGACGGCAATTGATACCGATCCCGCACTTTCAGCCATAATTTCGACACGCTTCTGGCGCAGGGTTTCCCAATCCTCCAGCCGGTAAATAAAACCGTTCCCGATCGGATTATCAGTGACCGGATCCCGTATGCCATACAGTGCCCGATTGTCGGCCGAAACAAGCAGGTAGCGGGTTTCCCCATCGCGGGTCATCCAGACTGCAACCAGATCTTCGCGCCCTGCAACAGAGCCGAGCCCGAACTCTTCCCTTCCCAATCTCCCCGTCAACACCGGAAGTTCTGCGGCGCTGGTGTACATCTGGCCGGGATAAAGGCTGCCGGTACTTTCGCCTGCAATCCCCTTCGGTGTTGTGGGGCTTTTTCCGGCGGGATCCGCTTTCTGCGGCGCCAGCGGTACAGGTGTTGATTCAATCTCCAGCGGCTCAACGCTGGGTGTGAAAAAAACTGACGCGCTGGATGCCCGGGCCGGGAAGTATCCCGGCTGGCAGTACAGCAGCAGACTCAGTATGGCTGTGAGAATTACCCGGATATGAGTTCTTTTCAGTTGCATACCCCCCCCCGTTTCTATGCTTCACTTCCTGACTTCTGAAAGATTGGGCCGTCGGAGTGCAGCAGGTCAGTTGTGGCAGACGATACTATCTCTCAGCTGCCCGATTTTTCTTATAGAATCCTAAATCAGGATGGCGACTCTATACGATACATATCCATTAAAGCCAGACCAGTGATCGCCGAAGATGCAACGTTATGTTTTGTATATTGGAATCAGTAGTTCCTTGACCAAAACGGACTCAGCAATTATCGTACAAAGGAAGAGTTTGCCCTTTCCAGTGGACGCCAAAATCAAACCTGGAAGCGAACGGAGGCAATGATGTTTACGAAAAAGAATACGCTGATCATTGTGTTGGCGTTGGTTTTTCTTTTGAGCGGATGCGGCCCCTCTGATGAAGAAATCCGGGCCACAGAGGAAGCTGATGCTACCCGTGTGTATTCGACGGCGGCTGCAATCATGACAGAGGCAGCGGAGGCGTTTACGGATACTCCAACAGTAACATCGACCGTCACAGCAACGATCACTCCTACGGTCACATTTACTTCCGGAGCAGGAGTGACCATTACCAGCCAGCCTCTGACGACACCCTGCAATCTGATCGGATTCGTCAGTGATGTTACTATTCCCGATGGGACAGAGTTTTCAGCAGGCGAGTCGTTCACGAAAACCTGGCGGCTGCGCAATGATGGTACCTGCACCTGGGACAGCACCTATACGATTATTTTTACCAGCGGAGACCAGCTTAGTGGTGTGGCCAGTAAGAAGCTGACAACTGGAACTGTTGCGCCCGGGGCGACGATTGACGTTTCGGTGGATTTGAAAGCGCCGGGCACAGCGGGCACATATACTGGATACTGGCTGCTGAAGGCGGGGGACGGATCCAACTTCGGTGTTGACCGGGCGGGCAGTGCCTTTTATGTCCAGATTGTTGTGCCGGGTGATGGCCCAACTGCGACGGCGGGACCGACTGCTACCAGAACAGCAACCGGGTCCAGCCCATCGAGCACTCCGACGGCAACAGCTACTACTGAGGTTGAACCTACTGAGGAGACCAGCGAAGGCGGATAAGGTTCAGGCGTTTAATACGAAAACCAGGATCCAGTAAGCGGTGCCGATTTCCACTGCGACCACTGAATCCTGGTTGTTATTTTCCATTTTTACAGTACGGCAGAGGGGCAGGCAGTGTGACTGACCAAATAGCGAACCTTCTATCTGCGTCCCTGCCCGCGGTTCTGCACCCTCCCGCGGCCTTGTTTCCGTCCAGATCTGCGTCCGCGTCCGCGACCATAACCCTGACCCTTTCCTGGGCTCAGGAGGGTTCCGGATCCGGCTGGATCGGATTTTTTTTGCCTATTTGTAAACGAAACCGGTGAATTAATCGAACTGTCTTGTTTCTGCCGGCGACGATCAAGGAGCGTATCAACCAGTGAAGCCAGCAGGGTGCCCCCCAGTACGGCCAGGTTTTTAGCCACACCCGGGCTGTCGCTGTACTCGCTGATTGACTCCGGCTCCAGAATAGTAATGGCTGCAGGCTCCTTCACTGGAAGCAGGGAAGTCCCCGGCACAGGTTGTGGATCAGCAAAGATAGCCTGGTTGGGGCAGGCTTCTAGACACTCGCCGCATGAATCACACAACTGGGGATCGATCCATGCAAGACCGTTTTTCATGCTGATTGCATTTTGTGGGCAAGTTGTGAGGCAAATTCCACAGCCTGTACAGACAGCCTGATTTATCGTTATCACGGGCAAACCTTCTTTCAGTTCAGCTTCTCTATTCGTCTGTTTCGAGATCTGCCAGCTTCTTTTCAATCGATTCGAGTTGATTCTTCAACCAATCGGCCTGTTGTTTAAGCTGTTGATGTTCGAATTCCGGATCCGGCTGCAGGGGCTGGACAGCGGGAGTCGGCCCCAGAGTACGGTAACCATATCCTGGTCCCCAGGCGCTGCCGGGGCCTCGTCGCCCGAACCCTGCGCCTCTGCCGGGCCTCCTGTCGCCGCCTCTTCCTCTTCCCCAACCCGCCCCCATACCTCTTCCGGGAAATACGTTGGCATAACCAGGCTGGTTGTATCCGCTGCAGTAACCGGCCGAACGGCCTGTCCTGGCTCCTTCTCCATAAGGTCCTGTTCTGTCTCCTGCTGGCATAATACACTCCTTTTGATTTCTTATTCGTTCTTTTCAACGTCAGTGTTTATTCATCTTCATGAAAAGCGCCGCTGCCGTGCTGCATGTGCTGTTCGCAGGCATGCAGAAAGGCATCGATAGCATTTCTCTCTGCGGCAAGTGCCTGAATGTGTTCCTGCAGCGCCCTGTCTCCAAGGGCGGTGAGCTGGTACATACGCCTCGGCGGCCCCTGTGTTTCCCGGGTGTCCCAGGAGGAAGTGACCAGGCCCTGCTCCTCCATATCACGCAGAGCGCGATAGACAATACTTGGATCAACATCAATGAGTCCGAAGGGTTCAAGCTGGCTGAGAAGGGTGTATCCATGTGCCGGGCCGTGGTGAAGGAGGAGCAGCATCACCGGGTCGAGCCAACCAGCCCAGCGGCCGCGCCGTCCATGTCCCTGCCCTCTTCCGCGTCTTCCCGGCATTTGTCCTCCATTGGAATACTCACTCTGCAGCTAAAGTATATGTATCTATATGCAAGATGTCAATAGAAACATTGTAAATAGATTCCTGGTTCACAACTGACCGTCCCCCGAGGACCTGGGAGAATGTTTCGGAGTGGGGCAGGATATCTGCAAAGATTCAAAGCTGGGTGAAAAACCGGTGAAGGTAAAGACGGGGCAAGGCCGGTGTTGGTATGCCGGCCCTGCCAGGTAATTCGGATGTCTCCCGGGGGACGTACTCCCATCCGGGTTTGCTGCGCCTTCGATTACATATAGAAAATCCTGTCATGGTACTTTTCAAAGAGTGCGGCATTGTACTCCGCTCCGCCGTCCACATTGGCTGCCAGAATTACAGGGGGTGTAAACCCCGCTTCCACACAGGCTTGTATGGCAGCAGCCACGAGTGACTGCAGGATGGCGATGCTGGTTACGCCGGATGCCGGGCAGAACTTCTGGGGAATTTCCTTCATCTCAAGGACTGCGTCTCCTACATCGACCTTATTATCGAGGACGATATCTGCGAAATCCGACATTTTCTTTCCGGACGAATGCCGCGATGTGACTGAAGCGGCATAGGCGTGCGATGTCAGGCCGATAACCGTGATACCACGTTCCCGGGCAATTTTCGCCATCTCAACCGGCACAGGATTGCGGCCGGAAACCGATACGAGGATCAACACATCCCCGGTTTTTATCGGTGTGTTATCCAGCAGCACCTTTGCATACCCTTCCAGCCGTTCCATGGCGGAAGTGAGGGTAGCCGGTTTGATGTCCAGTGCGGTAATACCCGGCCCACAGATGGGGTTGATCAGCATCAGTCCTCCCGCCCTGTAGACCAGATCCTGTACAGGTAGTGAGGAGTGGGTGCAGCCGAATGCAAACAGACGTTTCCCATTTATGATTGCATCAGCCATCACTTTTCCTGCCTGCTGAATTGCCTGGACTTCCTCTTCCTCAATTCTCTGCAGCATTCCTGCAATCTGTTTTAAATAACTCAGCACATAATTCTGCATTGGGTACCTTTCTCACCTGCTGCTGGAGTCAAGATCTGCATCCGGACAGACAGGTAGTTTGTTAAAGCAGGAGAGAATCTTGCTTCATCGGGTGTAAACTTAACCCCGCGATTTCTCCTAAAAAAGCCGGGATTGCTGTATTTATGATTACCATTAAAGTGTAGCCAACAAACCCATTCATGTTTTACAATATCAATTGTCGTCGGAATGAGAAGGGGAGAGCATCCCCCCTCTCATTCCGTACCTCTCAGAGAGATTACACACCAAACAGTTTAGCTACCAACCATATAACGATACCCGGAACAATTACATCCGGTACGGTGAATCCCAGGCTCACAGCTCCCATGCCAGCCAGATCGCCGAATACCATAAATTTGTAGGCAAAGCTGATAAGGAACCAGCCGAGGAATCCCCAAAGGAACCCTCCAGCCCAGGCACCGCGCCGTCCACCAGTCGCATTGCCAAAAATGGAACCCGCACCGCTGGCAAAGAAGGCAGCAATCATGCTTGGCAGCGGTACAGGCCAGCCGATGACGGCGAGAAGTATCATTCCCGCAACCTGGCCGATCGTACCGGAGATCAACCCGATCAGAAGTGAATTCGGCGCAAAGGGATAGATAACCGGGCAGTCAAGCGCAGGCTTTGCATCGGGTACCAGCTTTTCAGCAACACCCTTGAATGCGGGAACGATCTCGGCAATCAGCATGCGTACACCCTGCAGCAGGACAAGCACGCCGGCCGTGAATCCAAGCGCCTGCAGAATGCTGAAAACCAGCCAGTTCTGACCGCCGCTGATTGTTTCCTGGAATCCGGCGATTCCGATCTGAATCAGGGCCAGGATTGCACCGATCAGCGTAACAACGAGCATCACCAGTGAGATGGAAATTGCCATGTCGCGGAAGAATGAGAGTGAATCGGAAAGTTCCTGCTTTTCGGCCGAGTCTTCGGGGTCACCGATCAGTTTGCCGACCCAGGCTCCAACCATGTTCAACAGCGTCTGGCCGTGCCCGAAGGCGATATCGTCGGTTCCTGTAATTTTCCGCATAACCGGCTGCGCCAGGGCGGGAGCCAGCGTCATATACAGGCCATCGATTATTGAGGCCAGGAGGACTGTCCAGAACAGGTTAAGGCCGAAAGAATAGAACAGCATTGCAAAGGCGCCGGCATGGATCCAGATCATATGCCCGGTCAGGTAGATGTATTTGAATTTTGTAACACGGGCAAGCACGATGTGGAAAATGTAACCGAACAGCATGGTCCATGCAATTGCAGCGCCGATCTCACCAGTATTGGCCCCCTGGACTGCGCCAACAACCCCTTCATCGAAGGTTACGAAGGTTTCAAATCCGCCGGCGGAGATACCCGCCTCAAACATGGTCTGGATGGGAACAAGTGCATTGATCAATGCGCCAATTCCGACGCTCATGATCAGCAGTCCGAGAATTGTTTTGATGGTGCCGCTCAGGACCTCTCCCCATGCTTTTTTCTGGATGAGCAGCCCGACAAGAGAGATTAATCCCAGCACAAAAGCCGGGAGTTTAATCAGCTCAAGGATAAACAGTACAATTTGCATATCGGCATTCCTCCATAAGTTTAGAAAATTAAAATTGGAATTACTGTTCCTCAACTACATTAAAATTACCCGCAGGGTTCCTCCTTTCTATTCCTGAGGACTGTGAACAGACTACAGGCCTGCTTCAGGATCTGTTCTTGAACTCCTCTATTCCACCCAGAACCTTGTCCCGCACTTCCTTTTTGTCGATCAGATTCCGGATAAAGACTACGACACCTTCATAGGATTTCAGGTGGGAGGCCATATCAGTTGGCGCTACGACAATATCGGCTTGCTGGCCTTTGAAGGATCCCAGGTCCCAGGGGATGACATCAGCTTTAATTTCCTCAGCTTTGAGAATATCGTCGATGAAAAGTTTGAGCATCATACTTGTACCGAATCCCATCCCGCAGAGTGTAGCTATTCGCATTTTTACCTCCAGGCCCTCTCAGGCTTTTTCCGGATTGAGTTGTGTTTCAGTGGCTCTGTACTGCTGTAAGCAGCTGATGGGAACTATCGGCTGCCCGCAGTTCCTCCAGCACTTCCTCGTTGGATAACAACATGGCCAGCTGCTGAAGGGCGGTAAGATGCTGATCCTTATCTACAGCCCCGAGCATAAAGACAAGATCCACCGGATCATTTTCAGGGCTGCCAAAATATACGGGCTCCGACAGGGTGACAAGAGCCAGACAGGGTTCGAGGACACCATCTTCCGGTCTGGCATGGAGTAGGGCGATTCCCGGAGCGAGAACAATATATGGGCCGATTTCCTCAACCACCTCCCTTGCAGCCTGAATGTAGCGCTGCTCTATCTTTCCGGCGGACACGAGCAGACCGCCGACGAGATCCGCTGCATCTGACCAGCCCGCAGCCGGAAGGTTTGCAGCGACTGTTTCTTCTGTCAGTAAATCGTTGAGCTGGAATGTGCCATTGTGTTCTTCAGACATTGAGTACCACCACGGCATCCAGGTTTTTTGGTTTATCGGGATTCAACCCTTTCGAGAACGCTTTCTGTAAGGCGAAATACTGCAGGAACGGCAGGAAAAGCGGACCGCGCCAGGGAGAAGGAAGGCTGCTCTGCAGAGGAACCAGATAATCCGATACCCCTTCTATATCTCGATTAGCCGTATCAGTAAGCACCAGCGTTCGAGCTCCTAACTGGCGCATCTCACGAACTACTGCCACCTCCTGCTGTGATGATTCTTCAGAAAGAAGCGCAGCAAGCAGAGTTCTGTCATTGACCATCGATTTGGGGCCATGTCTGAATTCCATGAAGTGAAAGGCTTCAGAATTGCTGAGTGATATTTCTTTCATTTTCAACATGGCTTCACAGGCAAGGCCGTAAAAACAACCGCTTCCCAGGAAAAAGAACCGGTCCAGGCCTTTTTCTGAACCCAGCTCTTCGGCCAGTTCGCTGTAATCCCTGAACAACCGGCTGCCGGCTTCTTCAAGTCTTAATGCAACGCCTCCGGGTGCTCCTTCGTGCAGCCATAAAAGAATGCCGAGCATCATGCTGGTGAAGGAGCGGGTTTGTGCTATGCTTTCTTCCTGGCCATCAGACATTCCAATCACGGTCTCACACAGGGTTGCCAGCTGTCGATCAGGGTAACATGTGACCGCCATCGTGTCCCCAAGTCCCGCTGAATTAAACTTTTCCACTGCACGCAGCGTTTCAGATGTTTCAGCTGACCGCGAGACAGCTGTCAGCAGTGTATGCTGCCCCTGATGCAACCAGGCATCCTGAAAAAAGATCAGGTCCGATGCAGGAACTGCCCTCGATGGAATTCCATACAGCATTTCCGCCAATCTGGCAGCCCAGATCGAGAGGTAATAGGTGGATCCGCAGCCGGTAAAAACCAGCTGCTCATATGCCGAAGGTGTGGGGAGCTTATCCCCTTTTTGGATAGAGTACCTTTCGAGTCCGGTTTTCCAGACCCGGGGCTGGGAGAGAATCTCTTCTAGGGTGTGGTTGGCTTTTGGTTTCTTCAAAGAACGGCCTCCAATTCCGGGGTGGGGTCAGACAAGCATTACTTCCACACCAAGATCCCGGATCGCCTGCACGATTTCCGCTGGAGCCTGGTTATCACTCACGATCAGGCTTGCTTCGGTTACCGGTCCGGTGCGGCTCGCAGCCACCTGTCCGAACTTGGTATGGTCGGCTACGATTATCAGGGTATTGCTGATGGTCTGGATTGTCCGGTTTATTTTCAATTCCTGGTGGTGAATACTAGTAAGGCCATGAGTCGGGTCGATTCCGCGCATACCCATGATTACCTTGTCTACTCTCAAGTCCTGGACTGCGTCTTCTACCATGTGACCTTCCAATGCAAGCTCGCTTTCACGGAGGAATCCGCCGATGACGATCAGTTCAACTCCGGGAGCGCTTGCCAGGGTATTGGCAACAGGCAGCGAATTGGTCACAACCGTCAGGTTGGAGCGGAAATAGAGCGCTTCAGCCACGGCAAGTGTTGTTGTCCCGGAACAGATAAACAGGGTTTCCCCGTCGTCGATCATGTCCGCAACGGCTTGCCCGATGCGCTGTTTTTCTTCCTTGCATTCCGAGATTCGCTCCATAACCGGAAGCCAGTTCAATTCGACACTGTGATTCAGTGACAAGGCACCTCCGTGTACACGCTGGACCAGGCCGCGGTCGAACAGTGCCTGGAGGTCACGACGAATTGTCATCTCACTTACGTTGAATAGTTCGGACAGCTCGTTGACCGTTGCTGTCCCCTTTTCTTCGATTACCTGTTTTATCTGGCGATGTCGTTCGATTTTTAACATGGCACACCTGATCGAAAATGTTAGAAAATTATTTATTTTTTTCATAATATATGATAATTAAAGAAAAATCAACTAAATCGAACAAATATAAACAATATTTATTCATAAAACACACAGAATGGCTGTCGGGCCGGAAAAACCGCAGTTGAGAAAAGGATTCTTGTTCAGATCCCAGTGACAAATCTAACTTGCCTCAGGAGTCAGGATCAGTCATGATTGTTTTTGAGTGTACGCAGGCAAACTGTACGACAGGATCTGTGAAAGAAATTAACCGGTTCTTATTTCAGGCTGAAAAGTGGACCAGTAAAGAAACGGCTGGAATCCATATACGCTTACTGAGGAAGGAGAAAAGAATGCCATCTGAACAGGATTTGCAGCCCGTTCTACTGAGTGCTGTACGTACGCCGATAGGTACCTTCCTCGGCGGCCTCAAGTCCATCCCGGCGCAGCATCTCGGCGCTCTGGTCATAGCAGAGGCAGTCCGGCGTGCAGGCATCACCAACCCGGCGGACATCGATGAAGTGCTGATGGGGTGTGTGATCAGCGCCGGCCTTGGGCAGAACCCTGCCAGGCAGGCTGCTATCTTCAGCGGGCTTCCATCCTCGGTGGGAGCCTTCACAATAAATAAGGTGTGCGGCTCGGGCCTGAAAGCTGTCACCCTGGCAGCCCAGGCTGTAAAGGCAGGTGACGGAAAACTGTTTGTGTGCGGGGGCATGGAAAATATGAGCCGGGCACCATACCTGCTGCACGGCCGCAGCGGCGAACTGCGATACGGACATACCGAGCTGAAAGATGCGCTGCTGGTGGACGGCCTGTGGGATGTCTACGAAGATTGGCACATGGGCAACGCAGCGGAGTTTATCGGCGAGGACTGTAAGGTTACCCGTGAGGAGATGGACGCCTTTTCGCTTCAAAGCCATATCAAGGCGGTTGCAGCCATTGACAACGGTGCATTTAAAGAAGAAATCCTTCCGGTTGAAGTAGCCGGACGAAAAGGCCAGGTGACTGTTGTGGATACCGATGAAGGCCCGCGTCGTGACACCTCGCTTGAAGCGCTGTCACGTCTGCGGCCGGTTTTCAAACCGGATGGGTGCGTAACCGCCGGCAATGCATCCAGCCTGAATGATGGCGCTGCGGCGCTGGTAACTTCCAGTGCTGCCTGGGCAGAGGAACAGGGGCTGAAGCCGATGGCTCGTATTGCCGGTTATTCACAGGCTGCAGTGGATCCAAAGTACATCTTTATTGCGCCGGCGAGGGCTATCCCGCCGCTGCTGGAAAAAGTTGGCTGGTCCCTCAAAGATGTTGACCTGATTGAACTCAATGAAGCGTTTGCTGCGCAGATGCTGGCGGATGGCTGTGAGCTTGAACCGGCAGGCTGGGATTGGGATAAGGTCAATGTAAACGGCGGAGCACTCGCTATGGGGCATCCGATCGGCGCCAGCGGTGCCCGCATTCTGACCACCCTGCTGTATGCTCTGAAAAACCGCGGCTTAAAACGCGGTATTGCAGCGATCTGCCTGGGTGGTGCGGAAGCGGTCGCTGTTGCCGTCGAGATGATAATCTAGATTGCGTGGTAGTGTACACCGACAAAAAAAAATCCGTCAGCAGCACTTGGAACAATCTGACATGCAGCAGGATTCTTTGTGATTCGAGTAATCAGGAGATCAGAATGAAAAAGATAAAGAATATTTATGTCATCGGTGCGGGCACCATGGGCAGCGGGATCGCCCAGACGGCTGCTGTGTATGGGTATCAGACGACGATAATGGATATTGACCCGAACGCGCTGCAGAAGGGACAGGCTGCGATAGCAAGGTCGGCGGGCAAGCTGCTGCAGAAAGAACGTATCTCGGAAGAACAGTACCAGGCCGCGTTGAAGATCAAAGGATCCGGTTCTCTGCAGGATTCGGCTGATGCTGATCTCGTCATTGAAGCTGCTACGGAAAATCCAAATCTGAAAGAGAAAATCTTTGCCGAGCTCGGCGAAACCGCGACAGATAAGGCGATACTGGCGAGCAATACTTCTTCGATCAGCATCAGCCGGATTGCAGCCGTCGTAAAACACCCCGAGCGGGTGGTGGGTCTGCATTTTTTCAATCCCGTTCCCCTGATGAAGCTGGTGGAGGTGATCGAAGGGAAACAGACAGAAAAAGAAACGGTGGAAGCTGCCATGGAGTTTGCCCGCTCGTTGGGAAAAACACCGGTTCTGGCCAAAGATTCCCCGGGGTTTATCGGCAACCGCATTCTGATTCCAATGATCAACGAAGCGGTATATACTCTGGCTGAAGGGGTGGCACCAGTTGAATCTATTGATGAAGTTATGAAACTTGGCATGGGGCATCCGATGGGCCCGCTGCAGCTGGCTGACCTGATCGGCCTGGATGTGGTGCTGGATATTATGCAGGTTCTGCACACTGAATTCGCAAGTGATAAGTACAGGCCGGCGCCGCTGCTGGAGGACATGGTGGCGGATGGGAACCTGGGAAAAAAGACAGGCAGAGGATTCTACGTTTACGAGTAACCAGGGTATTTAACTTTAACTTGCTGAATGGAATTTAATTAAGTATATCCTGGTTTGAAAGGGTGTTTGTATGAAACCCCCCCGGATATTTCTGGCAGCAGTTCTTCTCCTGACAGCCATGCTCGCATGCAACGCTCCCCTTCCTGAAGAATCACAACAGGCTGTTGATAAAACCGGAACAGTCAGTATTTCCGGGGCTGGTGATCCTCAACTTACCCTTCCAATAGTGGTTTCCAGCACACCAGCCCCACCGACAGCCACGCCCTCGCCGACTCCAACCAATACAGCAGAACCGAACCCTGTTGCAGGTTATGTCATCCTGACTGACATCGGAGAAAACGATCCATATCGTCAGGCAGTGGACATTCTTGCAGCGTACCGGCAGGCGGAGATAGTACTTTTCGCAGACAGTGTTTTTGAAACGCTGGAAGAACTGCAGAGTTTGGATGTCCGGTTTGCTGCAGTAATGGTCAAGCCTGAAAGACTGGAAGAGGGGTTTGCATTTGATGTATTCAATCTGGCGAAACAGGTCAACCCCGGTTTTGATACCGATTTTGCATATGGCTATATAACAGCCGGGCAGCCGGCGGATATGGTTGCCTATGTCCAGCGTGTGATTGATTATGAACGCGGCAGTATATCAGTTGAACCGGTTTTCAGAGCGTTCTGGCGAACGGGGAGCGGCGCATTCGGGGGCGGGGAAGGAAAACGCGGGGATATGATTACCGCCGAAGTTGTGACAATCCTCAACGGGTTGGGTTACTCAGCCGAACGGTTCGATATGGATCAGTACGCAAAGCCGGAAATGATGTCCCAACTGGAGTCGGCCGGGATTGTATACTTCCATGCCCATGGATACCCGCATATGATCGAGTGCGGGCTGCAGTGCACGGGTGATGCCTGGATGCGCGATGATGCGGAGCAGCTCGGGAATGTCCGTTTTGTGTTCGCCTGTTCCTGTTATACAGCCAGTGTGGAGACTTTTTACGTTCAGGGCAGCATGGATGTTGAAAACTATAGCGAGAGGGCAACAAATATTGATCCGGCTGAATCTATCGCGCTGGGGTTTATGCGGTCCGGCTCGCTGGCGTACATCGGGCATATGTGCATGTGGGGGAGGGATGACTTTGTTCAGCTGATGCTGAACGACCTGGCCGATAATCAGGCGCTGACCACGGGGGAACTGCTGAAGAATTGGTATAACCAGCCGGATGGACCGAACCTGGTCTCTAATTCAGCTGTGCCGGATTTGAACGGGATGGATAATAATCGGTTCTACTATGCGGCTGTCATTCTCCATGGTGATCCGGCGGTTCGGATATTTCAGGAAACCCCGGCTGAATAGCAGGGCTTCTCTTCTTTCTGAATGATAACCTCCTTTTGATAACTGTGGAAATCCGGTCAATCGTCACCGGTTTCTTCTGATTCCGTTGAATCATCAGGAACAGGGGTGAAAGTGGGAGTTTCCGGTATAGGGATGTCCGTTTCCTCTTCCTCCGGCTCGGGTGTGAAAGTGGCAGTTGGTGTTGGCGTGTATGTTGCGATTTCGTCCGTATCAGTATCTTCATCTTCTGTAACTGTAGGTGTGGCGGTTGTTTCGCTATTGTTTTTATCACAGCCTGTCAGCGCCAGCAGACAGACTGCAAGAAACGGAATAAAACAGGTGTTCTTCAGCTGTGCCTTCATGGTTTCCTCCGCGTATGCTGTGAGTAGTTCAATGAGTGCCGGAAAACGACATCAGGACACAGCTATGCAAATCAGGCTGAATCGGGAAGAGAACGGGATTCATTGAACGTGTGGGCCTATCTCGTGGGGTTGCTGGGGCGTTGCTGAGGAAAACGACAATCCCGTTCCCAACCCGTTGAACAGCAGTGTACGACTTCAGTATGAGGAAGTTCTTAAAGAATCATGTACGAATTATGAATGTTATCTAACCCGGTATTCCGGCTCTTTTCAGGGATTCAGAACAGACCGCTTTGAGATACCCCCGGCCGGAATTTACACAGCGATTACACCTGCAAAACAACCGGTTTGTTTGCTCTTCCTATAATTGTTGTATCCATAAGATCTGGAGGAGGAAGTATGAACACAATAAAAAACCGCAGGTATAAACACTGGCTCTGCATGGTGCTTGCTGCAGTTGTATTGATCGGGATTCCTGCTGCACCGGTCTATGCCGCAGAGCCTGCAGAGGAAGGTGAACACCTGGAGACACTGTATCAGCGCGAGCTGGACCTGCTGGAAAAGCAGGCTGAACGCCTGGCCAAAACAGATGAAGTCGTCAGCCGGGTGGAGGAATACATCAGCAATCAGCAGGAACAGGGTGCCGATACCACCGAAGCTGAACAGGCTCTTGCGGCTTTTGAGGGTGCGTTGCCATCAATTCATTCTTACTATGAGGAGGCGGAGACCATCCTCAACGAGCACGCTGGATTCGACATCAACGGAAATATGACGGACAGTGTCAAAGCGTTTGAAACCGTCAGCTCAGCCGGGAGTGCACAGCGCCGGTTCCATCTGAACCTGGTGCAGGCTTTCAAAGACCTGCGGACGAGTTTGAAGGATTCCCACACCTGTTTCCGTTTGGAGGAGGGTTATCAGCGGCTGCTGAAAGCCCAGCAGGCACAGGCTGATGTTCTGGAGGCTGGTGAGGATGTTATAAACCGGTTGAATACGTTTATCGCAGAACAGCAGGAGATGGGCCGTGATACCGGGAACCTGGAAACAGCGAAGCAAGAATTCCTCACCGCAAACGATCTGGCAAGCGGCAATTTTGAGGAAGCGGGATCTATTCTGCAGGAGCACGCAGGTTTTGATACTGCGGGTATGGTGACTGACCCGGATCAGGCACAAAATACAGTCACTTCAGCAGGATCAGCCCAACGGCAATTTCATCTCACTGCGACAATGGCTCGAATCAATCTGCGCTCTGCGCTGCAGGAATATCGGGATTCAATCGATGCGTGGGATGAGTAGAGGGTGAACAGAAAAAGTGATTGGTATGGATATTTGTTACCAGAACAGAATTGCTGCTGTGATGGCAGTCTCGCTTCTTCGAGGAGCGTTGGTGCCCCGGATCGGAATACATGGCAAAACAGGAGCGATCGCGGCAACGTTCAGTAAGCTGTGGCGATCTGATGGATCCGCGCTGAGCAAAACGTCCTGGTTTTAAAATGTATCCCTGCGATTGTTGTCGCCGGGCGGCAGCCTCTGATACACTTCTTCTGGTTTGGAGAAGATCCACCCAACACATAGAGCAAAAAGCAGGTTGCCACGATCGCTCCTGTTTTATCGGGGGTATTAGCAGTCAGCAGGACGCACCGCGTAATGACACCCTAAGTGTCGTTGCGAGCTTGCGAAGCAATCTGCGGCTGGAGAAACAGAGCCAAGTGCTGCGCTGAAAGCAGAATTATTTCCTGCTGTATTCCTCCCAATTTTCCCGGACACGCCGGAGAATACCGGGTGATTGAAGATCCTTCGCCTGGAGGGGATCCATCCAATCTACTGAGCTAAAAGCAGGTTGCCACGATCGCTCCTGTCATTTCCCTGGGTTTCGACAGGCAGCAGGACGCTCTTGCAGTGTCTTTGTCGCATTCAGCCAGGTTAAGCCAGTCTTTGCCGATATCCATTCCAAGATAACCAGATTCTTGCTTCGCCATTAGCTTTTTCTACGTATAATAGAAGAGAGCCCACACTAGTATTGATTCGGTCTCTACGGACCACTCAACTGTTCGGGCTATGACGGATAACGGACACGG
>JAFGNH010000199.1 GCA_016927115.1 Anaerolineales bacterium
AAGAGTGGGAAACCGGCAGAATCTATTTGAATGTCGGTTCGGACTAGAAGGACCTGATGAAATTACAGAAAATTCGTTGCAGAATCGGTTTTTGAGGAAACAATCATGAAGGTTTCATTCAGTGAAATTGAATATGCGTTCCTTTTTGTCAGCTCCGATATGATGTATACAAATAATGCCTATCTGTGCTTAACAACGGGAAAGATGTACTATACCTCGGAATGGGGTGATTTCGATGAGTTCGAGAAACTCCCGGAAGATTTCGAAGAATCGGATGACTTTATCCAAATTCCACACAGGAATGAACTGAACCTTGGAAGGTCGCTGGCGATTGAATTTACTTCCGAATATCTTCCTGATGAGTTGGACAGGGTGTATGGTTACTTCAGCCGCGCAGGTGCATATGCAAGGTTCAAGGACCTTCTCGATATCAAAGATGTTTTGGATGATTGGTACAAGTATGAAAATGAACGGACCAGGGCAGAACTCAAGGATTGGTGTGAGCGCAAGAATATTGAACTGATATATTAACCGGGGTCAGAGCAACGCCAGTTTGCAACAAACAATAGAAACAGGGTTTATACGCGGGTAGATTTGCCATCGATCACCCGGTACTTCCGATCTCCCGGCGATCTCGATCGTTGCCGGTTTTTCCATCACCCGTAAAATTTTCCCCGGTAAGTTATCTTAATGTGTTCACCATGACCCTTTCCAGGGGAATTATGCACGCCGGATAAAAGTGTGTGCGGCTCCAGAAAGAGACCAGCCCGACACAGCCAGCGTCAACCAGATCGCCTGAACCGTGGTTTCCGACCGCCAGAAACGGGTGCACCAACATCAGCAGGCCCTGGTTCGAACCGCTTTGGCTGACAGCTTTGCTGCCCTCCAGGTTTCTCCGTCTCTATCCGGGTGCAGGATCTAATTGTAAACCCTCGAAGGCGGGGGCTTTTCCTATCCATCTGAATCCGGTATATACTTCGACAGTTATACATATCCATGAGAAAGGGCACAGGGAGACTATGAAAACATATCCGATACAGATCGAAGGCTTTGAAAACCAGCAGGTCGAATTCAAACCCGCAGGGCTTGCCAGCGGCCCGCAGGTTCTGGTCAATGGAAAACCCGCCGAAAAAGGCCCCGAGCGGGGTCAGATGCTGCTGCGAAGGGATGACGGAAAAGTAGCTACCGCAGACTGGAAACAGACTATGCTGGGTTTTGATCTGCCGAAGCTGGTGGTGGACGGAGAAGTTATTGAGATCGTTGAACCATTGAAATGGTACGAGCTTGTCTGGTGCGCCCTGCCGGTCGCCCTGATCACGATCGGGGGAGCCCTGGGTGCGCTCGTTGGCGTGATCGTATTTACACTCAATGCACGGCTGTTCCGGTCTGACCTGAATCCGGTTATAAGGTATCTGTTAACGGGGTTGACCTCATTCGCCTCGGCGCTCGTCTATGTTCTTCTGGCTACACTGCTCTACACGGTTTTGAACCCGTAAACAAGCTATCAATGCTGGATACTTCAGAAATACCGGTAAAAGCACTCATTCTCCCACGTTGGTTTAGGGCTGTTTATATAATAAGCCAGCCGACTGTTTCTGATTAACAGAGTAGAACGTGTGATGGAATAATTAAACGTATGGACACAAAACAGATAGCTGCCATACTCGCCCCCGTAATTCTTGTAGCAGTAATGGTCCCTATCTTTCAGGCTTTATCCCGAAAGTATGGAAAACAGTCAGGCTGGTTTATAGGCCTGGCGATTTACTGGATTATCTGGGGGGCGTTTTTTTCTTCCACAATATTGGGAAAAGAAACCGTAAAGGCCCTGGTACGTCCCCAGAAGTTGGAAGTGAAAGCGCTGCTTCTTACTACCATTCCTATGTTTCTTGCAGCATTTGGCCGTTTTGTTATGGGAATAGAGTACAAGAAAACCTCCAGATGGGTATATTTTGGTTACCTTGCAACGGCATTTGGAAACGGCTTTTTTGAAGAAATCCTGTGGCGCGGAGTGTATCTGGTGTTATTTCCAGGCAGCATCATGTTTCAGACGATCTGGCCCAGTATCTGGTTTGGAATTTGGCATTATGCACCAGGTTTGGTATCAAGCCGCGGCAGGGTCTGGAACCTGATGGGCGGTGCAGTCCTACTGGGCCTTTTCCTGGGTTTCCTGGCAAGAGGAACGAACACCATTTGGTACTCCATTATTGCACACACCTTAACAGCCATTATTATGGTGATATGATTCTGTGTGCTATCCGTATGTTATCTGACTGAAATTCCACTGGTTAACCTGAATTGTAGAATGCAAACTGCAGCTTCCTTAAACAGCGGGTCAGAAAATACTCTGTTTGGAGTTTGAAAATGAAGATAACTATCCTCAACAGCAATCCGGATGCTGCAAGTCAAACGTTTGATCGTTACCTGGCTGAACTGAGTAACGAACTCTCATCCTCCGGCCACAATGTGGCAATCCTCCCCTTGCGCGAGTTGGATATCAAGTTCTGCACCGGCTGTTTCGGCTGCTGGATCGAGACTCCCGGTGAGTGCGTCGTGAAAGATGATTCTGCATCCGTGTGCCGGCAGATGATCAACTCGGATCTTGTGCTATGGGCCTCCCCTATTATTATGGGATTCCCCAGCGCACTGCTAAAAAAGATGGTTGACAAATCCATCTGCCTCATACATCCGTACTTCAGCATAGTAAAGGGAGAGTACCATCACAAGGCGCGGTACAACCACTACCCCCTCTGCGGAGTTATTTGGGAAATGAGTGGGAATACAGAAAACCGCGACATTCAGATTGTGAACGACATATTCAACCGAACAGCTCTCAATTTCAAAAGCCAACTTGTTTTAACATCCACAACTGTAGATCCCGTAAAGGAGGTAGCAGATGAAATTAACCGTCTTTAATGGGTCTCCAAAAGGCAAAAACGGGAATACAGAGATATTTATCAAACAATTCGTAGCCGGTTTTTTATCGTTTGAGGGAAACAAAGCCGAGGAATTTTATTTGAAAAATGTAGGGAAAGTCGAGGAATTTCGCGAGGCTTTCTCCAGATCCGAACGCGTGCTGCTTGCGTTCCCTCTCTATGCCGATGCTATGCCAGGAAATGTGAAGGCGTTCATCGAGGCTCTTGAGCCCTTGTGCGGCCGTGAAGGGAACCCGACGATCTGTTTTCTCGTCCAATCGGGGTTCCCGGAAGGAACCCATTCAAGGCATATTGAGAAATATCTGGAAAAGCTTGCAGGCCGGCTGGGCTGTCCATATACAGGAACGATCGTTAAGGGGAACGGCGGCGGCATAACCACCCAACCTCCTTTCATACAGCGCAAGATCTTCGCTGCTGTACGGGAGCTAGGTCGATCTTTCGGAAGGAATGAACCTTTCGATCAGAAAGTGCTCGACGAACTGGCCAGCCCGGAGCGATATCCCCGTTGGATGGTGCCGATCGTTGCCGTGAGAGATGTGCCGTTTATCAATTTGCTCTACTGGGCTGCTGTACTCAGAAAGAACGGGGTATACAAGCAGCGCTCAGCCCGTCCGTATGAAGAGTAACAATATTGATCGCTGCATGAAAAACTTGTTTACATACCAGCCTCCCCGAGTTCCAGGTACCATCCATTCACAACCCTGCCGGAAACAGGCAGTTAATTCCAGGTGAAACCCCAGAGCCTTCATAAAGGAAGATCTGGCTCAACCGTTAACGTTTGTGTTCAGATAACAGCCCTATATACAGATATAATATACAAAGGTTTATGAGAAAACTCATCGTCAGGCTCGGACAGACTAA
Organism: Anaerolineales bacterium; assembly: GCA_016927115.1. GTDB lineage: Bacteria > Chloroflexota > Anaerolineae > Anaerolineales > E44-bin32 > JAFGNH01. The sequence goes on from JAFGNH010000199.1 coordinate 3,795, forward strand.
ATCTGTTATCGTAATTACTTTATTCAGCTGGCTTGCCTCTGTGCTTGTCACGCTGGGTGTTGTTTTTATATTTTCCCGGTTTGGCAGAATCCAGGACATCGCATCGCATCTGACCATTGCATCTCTTGTCCCGCTGATCCTCACCCCACCTATAAGCTGGTTTATTATCGGCCTCTTTTTGAGGATCGATCAACTTGAAGTAAAAATGAGAGATGCTGCTACCTATGATTCGCTTACAGGGCTGTTGAACAGACGTGCGTTTATGGAACAGGGAAATTACCTCTTTAACCTGGCAAATAGAGAACACTTCGGATTTTCCGTCCTTGTTGTGGATCTGGATCAATTCAAAACTATCAATGATAAGTTCGGGCATGCCGCAGGGGACAAGGTTCTGGAATCCTTCGGTAAGAATGCATTAGAATTCTCGCGCAAGAGCGATCTTGCCGGCCGCCTGGGTGGAGAGGAATTCGCCTTCATTCTCCCTAACTCATCCGCAGATCAGGCGTGGACCTTTGCGGAAAGGCTGCATGAGGCAGTCAGAAAAACAATCGTTGAACATGAAAATTCCGAAGTTTTCTGTACCTTGAGTATCGGTATTGCTGCATTTCCGGAAGACCGACTCATAGATATCGAGAAGTCGCTTGGTATGGCTGATAAAGCCATGTACCGGGCCAAGGAGAATGGCAGGAATCAGTCAGTCGTTTATAGTGAGAGTATGGGAACAGGGTGAACCAGGCTGCTGCCTGACAGCAGTGTCGAATACAGTATTCCTCTTAACTACAGCCCGTGATCTACAGACGGGCTGTTTTTTTTCATCACCCGGGGAATTACACGTTATCCAGGTTTCATTGTAAAGGTCCAATGTTTATAATAAGCAGAGAATTCGAAAAATCTGCAGCAGTTAACCTGATTTTCCGAAATTCATTACCGTGCGATGATTAAAAAGGGAGAGTGCAATGAGCCGGAAAACAGTAAGCGCCACAGCTCTGATAACCGCCTTCGCTCGTGCGTATCATTCGAAACATGATACCCCTGTTCTATTCGACGACTATCTTGCTGAAAAATTTCTCACTGAGGATGAAATAGCCTTCTTCGGAAAAAATCTGGCGGATGCACTGCCATTTTTCAATCCGGAATTGGCTGCAACCGGTCCGGATCAGGAAACAGCGCTGGATTGGGTTTTGAAAGTACAGAATGCCCCCATCACGATCAGCCGGGCAAGATACACAGAGGATTGCCTGAAGCAGGCTGTTGATCAGGGAATCGAGCAGTATGTCATCCTCGGTGCCGGCATGGAAACCTTCGCGTTCCGTGAGACAGAGATGATGAAGAAACTCCGGGTGTATGAAGTGGATCACCCGGCAACCCAGGCTTTCAAACAGGAGCGGCTGGCAGACCTTGGCTGGGAAATACCCGACAACCTGGAATTCATTCCTGCAGATTTTTCAAAAGAAAAACTTTCTGATGTGCTCAAACGGTCCTCCTGTGATCCGGATAAAAAAACCTTCTTCAGCTGGCTCGGAGTTGCCTACTACCTTTCCAGAGATATCGTTTTGGAAACCCTTTTTTCTATCTGTGAGCTTGCTTCAAAAGGAAGCATTGTGGTTTTCGATTATATAGACTCTGATGGGTTTGATCCGGCAAAGGCAGCAAAGCGGATGCAGCTTATGCAGGCCATAGTGCAGAACGTAGGAGAACCAATGAAATCCGGTTTTGATCCGGTTGAGATTGGGAAAGAACTGGCATCCTTGAACCTGCACATGAAGGAAAACCTGGATCCATCCGAGATTGAAGACCGGTATTTCAAAGGCCGGTCAGATGGATATCATGCATTCGAACATGTACATTTTTTTCGGGGTTCTGTGGAAAAATAAGCCGGACAGCGTCTGCAGGAGTTTGAACAACGCATGATATCGGGAAGGACACTTCCCTGATGAAAACGGACCAGCGGAGAGTGCCGATGAGTTCTATCGATAACGAACAGCGCATTCAGGATATTATCCGAAAACTGAAGGGGAAAAAGCTGATTCCGTTCGTCGGAGCGGGAATGTCAAAACCGCTAGGCCTCCCGGATTGGGATGACCTTGTTGAGGAAGTTGCAGTACGAACCAACCAGGATCCAAAAGCGATACGGGAGATACGGGATCTCCTCGTTGCCATTGAATACCTGTTCATCAAAGGCGCCGCCAGAGCGGAAGACATTCTGGCAAAAATCGTAGACAAGGACCCGGTTCCGGAATCGCGTACACACGAGTGCCTTGCTGCCTTCAATGCACCGGAGATCTATACGACCAACTGGGACAATGTCATCGAGGGGACGTATGACAGGCTTGGTAAACCCTACAATCTTGTCGAGAAGGCAGCCGATTTCCTCTGCATAGAATCTTTTAAACCTACGATTATCAAGTACCATGGGTCCCTGCATCACCCCAGGACCCTGGTGGTAACCGAGTCGGACTTTTATGAACGCTTCGGTACGGACTCCCCTTTTGACATCCGCCTGAGATCGGACCTGATGGAAAAATCACTGCTGTTCCTTGGATACAGCCTGCGCGACTATAACGTCCGCTATCTCTGGAACCGGGTGCAGAAGACACTTTCGGCGTTTATCAACGACCCACCACCGCCATCCTATTTTGTATCCATCCATCGGGATGAAGTATTCGAAACTGTCCTTGCAAAGAACAACATTGTGACAATCAATCTGGATTCGGAAGACAAGTTCCTGCCCTTTATGGAGTTTGTGGCTGAGAATGCGCAGCCTTGAAGCCTGTTTTGACCTGAAATCTGACTTCATGCAGGGGAAAGACAATTGTAACGAGAGGATTAAATAGCCACACAGGATAAAGCTCCGAAGCAAATCTGCGGTGATTTTCCCGCAGATTATTCTTTTCCTGCGTAGCCATAAACACGAGCCTTTCGTTTGATTTCCTCAATAGGGAGGAACGCAGCACGCGGCGTGGCTTAACGTACAAACCCCTGGATTGAGATTTTTTTTAGAGGCAAATTACATATATATGCACTCTGTCTGCAATATAATCAGAAAGGCAATTTAAGAACTTCCCATTGCATCGCATAAAAAAACACTTGATATCGCTATCAAGTGTTTTTTCTATGCGTAATTCGTGTGTTACTTTTTATGCCTTTGGTTGAAAGGAACTATCACTGTCGCCGACTCTACGGTCACATTACCACAGGAGTCCTCCACCTGATATGTAATTGTGTAGATCCGGCCATCCTTGTTTGTGGCAGAACGTTCTGCGCGCAGCAGGAACGTATACTCATCCACGATAACGATATCATCCACGGTGTTGCCATCGCCGCCGCCAGGCGCATTGTCCACTTCACTGGAGGTAACGGAAAGCAGGCTAACTACCGGGCCGGCATCAAAGTTGTCAGAAGCAGTGACGGTCGCAGTCACTTCAACATACTTATGGTTGGGCGGCCACAGGCTTTCAGTAGAAAGTTCGATTGTCATAGTGGGCGCGATCTCATCACACACATTCATGCCGATCAGAACCGGATCGTGGTCCGAGGAGCGGTAAGGGTCTGGAGCATAGAGGGCATCCTGGGCAGGCTCCTTGAAGGACATATCATAGTCAATCAAATCCGGTTCGTCAGCATTGATATGCCAGGGCGTTACGCCTGATATCTCTTCAATCAGGGAGCTGTTGGTCAGTGCCAGAGCATGGTCAAGGTAGCCTACTTGTCCATCAAAGACATAGGAGTAAGCATCTTCCCCGTTATACTCGAAGACCAGGTCTTCATAGCCACCCGCCAGAAGGGCGTCAATGGGATCTTCCTTGTCGTAGGAGTTCAGATCGCCGATAATCAGGAAGTCGGCATCCTCGCTGCCGGTCGGATCAGTTGCCAGCCAGTCCACCAGGGCTTCCGCTGCAGCGGTACGGGTCAGGTTGCAGTTGCCTGCACCGTCTCCCAGATCATAGTCGCCGATGTCATCACAGTCGGAGCCTTTCGACTTCAGGTGGTTAACCACAACCGTGAAAATGCCTCCGGTGCTGTTGTCCATAAATGTCTGAGCCAGGGAGGGCCGGTTCTTGGTGTCAATAAAACGGGGGTCGACCCCCGAATCAAGGACAGCAAATTCACCGATCAGGGAGGCCGAAGCTGGTTTGTAGATCAACGCAACCTTGATAGCGTCAGTTCCGATCACACCCGTATGAACATAATCATAGGTGCCCGCGCCATTAACCTCATTCAGGCCGTTTACCAGGTCCTGGACTGCGTCGTCATTGATATTGTTTTCAATTTCCAGCAGACCGAGTATATCTGCGCCGGTGGCACTGATGGCTGCGATGATCTTGTCACGCTGACGTGTAAACTCTTCCGGCGTATCAGCTCCACGGCACTCCTGGTCCTGGGATGGGCCACATATATACGCGCCTGTATCAATTGTTGAGAAGTAGTTGAGTACGTTGAAAGAGGCGACCCTCAGGCTGCCGCCGATCTCATCAGGTTGTGCTGGACGAGGATTGGCGTTGACATAGTCAGCACCCTGAGTGGGCTGGATCCGGTACAGATCGAAGCTGTAATCCATCACCCCGGTAACATTCTGAACCGTGTCGCCTCCGCGGAACAGATTAGTCAGATCGAAAACGTTTCCGTTCGGGTGAATTGCCGGATCAGGATTCTGGGTTGTGCGCCCATCGTCCAGTGTGATCCTGTCAAGCAGGATTTCCTCTGCTGCCTGAATGGCATCCGGCCCGGGCTCGAATTCAGCCGTCGGGGTCAGGTGACGCTCCGAAGTGAGTACGATCTCGCCATATCGGTCGTAATTGAAATATTCGGAGATGAAGAGATTTTGCGGGAATGTTACCAGCATTCCTTCGTATGCCTCAAAATCTTCTACGCTTGTGACAGGCAGTGTCAATGCTGTTGGCATCACACTGTTGCCAGTAGAACACAGCCAGATCTGATTTGCTCCGATCTCTGTCATTTCGTTGTACTCGGAAACTAAGCCCCGGACGCGCACCGCATCGCCAACCTGGACATCCATGCCGACTGGGGCATAGATAAAAATACCATCCGATGTGGCAGCATCTCCATCGCCTGTGGGATCCTGGATGTGGAACCCGTTCAGGCTGCCATCATCCATTGAGGCGTTATTCTGAAAATCACCCACCACGATCCCTTCAACGGCAACTTCCGTACCTACCTGCGGACTGATTGAACCGCTGCCCTGAACTGCATAAATCGGAGTAAAAGGATCACCGCATACTTCAGGCTCAACCACTTCACAGGTGTTCTCCGCCCCCGGAGTTGGTGCAAACTGATCGTAGGTATCTGTATTACGCTCGCCGCCCGAGCCGTTTGGACACCGCTGGCTGGAATGGTTGTCCTTGTCTCCATTCCCGTCCTCATTAACTTGCGGC
>JAFGNH010000033.1 GCA_016927115.1 Anaerolineales bacterium
CTTGATCTGCTTATCAACCGAACAAACCGCATGTATAATCTCATTCAGGGCATTCTTGATTATTCACGAGTAAGCCGGATCCAACAACATCGTCAACCTGTCGACATCAACGCCATCTTGAAAGAAGTTCTGGATAATCTCAACCCACCGCCTTCAATTAAAATTGACATCCCGCAATCCTTACCCACCATTGTAGCTACCGAAACCCATATGATCCAGGTCTTTCAAAATTTACTGGATAATGCGATTAAATTTATGGACAAGGGTGAGGGTCAGATTTCGCTCAAATGCCAACAAAAAGATCAGTTCTGGCTTTTCAGTATCCATGATAATGGGCCAGGAGTCGAGGAAAAATACCACGACAAGATTTTTAAGATTTTCCAAACCTTAAAACCCCGGGACCAAATGGAGAGCACTGGCATTGGCCTCGCTATTGTAAAAAAAATACTGGAAAAAAATGGTGGGGCTATCCGGGTGGAATCACAGCCCAATGCCGGAACCACATTTATTTTCACCATTCCGATTGAGGAACAAAACGATGCTTAAAAATACCCCAGTGCTTCTTGTGGAAGATGATGCTGTTGATGTTCTGCTTGTACATCGTGTTTTCCAGACGCTGAATATCAGGAACACCATCCTTGAAGCATCCAATGGAGAAGAAGCATTGAACATGCTGAGGGAATCTGATACTCCCCGGCCCGGCCTGATTCTGCTGGACCTCAACATGCCCCGAATGAACGGTTTCGAATTCCTGTCGACTATCAAAGCCGACCCGGAACTGCGCAGCATTCCAGTTGTGATCCTTACAACCTCCAATGAAAAAAGGGATGTGCAGGAATGTTTCGAATGCCAGTGCGCCGGATATCTGGTGAAGCCTGTCGATTCTTCCGCGTTTTCTGATACCATACGCGCATTCCAGCTTTATTGGACTCACAGTGAGGTTCCGACAAACACATATGAGTAACCTGAATGTCCTTATGGTGGAAGACGACATTGTAGACCAGATGGCCCTGGAGCGTCACATTCGCCAGAACAAACTGCCTTATCTGGTTACTACCTGCGAGTCCATCACCGAGGCACGTGTCCTCCTGCAGCAAAATTCGTATGATGTTATTCTGCTGGACTACCTTCCTGTCGATGGAACTGCTTTCGATCTTCTGGAGGCGGCCAGCGAAATAGTAACGATTATCCTCACTGGTCAGGGGGATGAAGAAATTGCAGTTAAAGCGATCAAACAAGGAGCAGCAGATTACCTCCCCAAGGACCTGCAGGGAAACTACCTGGATATTCTGGATCAAACGATTCACCGTGCGCTCGATGAGAGAAAAAACAAGCGCGAACTCGACCAATACCGCGAGAAACTGGAAGACATGGTCAACGCAAGAACAGCTGAGTTGACCAGGATCAACAAATCACTCATCCATGAAATAGAAGTCCGTAAATGTGCCGAAGAACAGCTGCAGCACTTTGCCTTTTATGACACACTGACAGGGCTGGCCAATCGAACCCTGTTTCTGGACCATCTTGAATCCACACTGCAGCGCGCTTTACGAAAACCGGATATGATTTTTGCCGTCCTGTTCCTTGATCTTGATAATTTCAAGCTGGTGAACGACACGCTCGGCCATCATCAGGGAGATGCATTGCTGATGGAAACAGCAGCACGCATCAAACAATGTGTACGGTCCATGGATACTGTCGCCAGACTGGGCGGGGATGAATTTGTCATCCTGGTGGAAGATATCCACAGCCAGGAAGATATCCTGCACATCATTCGGCGCATCTTGAGATTGATCTCAGATCCTTACGATCTCAACGGGGATCGAATTCTTTCTTCCTGCAGCATTGGAGTCGTACTTTCAGATGGAACGCCACGGACACCTCTTGAAATTCTTCAGGATGCTGATATCGCCATGTACCAGGCGAAGGAAGACGGAAAGAACTGCTACAAAATATTCAAGAAGTCGATGCGCAGTTCTGTTATTAAGCGAGTCACCATGGAGGCAGATCTAAAAAAGGCTATCAAGGAAGAGGGCTTCCTGCTTTACTATCAGCCGATACTTGATCTTAAAACCGGGCAGATCAGAGGGCTTGAAGCACTACTGCGCTGGGAACATCCGGAATTGGGATTCCTGGCGCCAGATTCGTTTCTTCCCCTCGCTGAGGACAACGGCCTTATTCAACAGATCGACCTCTGGGTTCTGGAAACAGCCTGTGAGCAGACCCGTCTCTGGCAGGAGAAATTTCCATTTGATCCCCCACTGCAGATCTGTGTTAATCTTTCCAGTCAGCACCTGTATCAACCCGATTTTCATCGCACCATCAAAAAAATAACCTCGCGGTGTGGATTCGATCCATCACACCTGGCACTGGAAATTACTGAACATAGCCTGATAAAAAATCCTGACCGCTCTTCCCGGCTGCTCTCAGCGATTAAAGACCTGGGTATTTCGATCCATATGGATGATTTCGGTACCGGATATTCATCGCTTTCCTACCTCATGCAGTACCCTATTGACGTGGTAAAAATCGATCGTTCCTTCATTCTGTCTATTCTGAAGGACAAACGATCAGCAGCTCTGGTACGGGCAATTATCCTTCTTTGCCGCGAGATGAATCTGCCGATGACAGCGGAAGGAATTGAAGAGGAGGCTCAGCTCGAAATCCTGCGGCAAAACGGCTGCTGCTACGGCCAGGGCTACCTTTTTTCAAAACCAGTTCCAGCGCAGGAGCTTGATAAGCTGTTGGAAAGAACATACCCTGATAATTTCCGATTATTCATCTGAACAATTATCCGGAAGAATAGCGCCTGGTATCTGCTGCTCCCAGGTTTTCGACTCTCCCTGAAGGTTTATTCCCTCCGTCTGCCTCTGCCCTCTAAAAGCAAAGGTCAAGTCCCAAATTTGCTGTAAAAACGATGACATGATCATGCAGCTTTTCGCAGCCTATCCGTTGAGTGATCCGGTGGAAGTAATCCCAATTCAGATCTGAGCGTTCTCAATTGAGCCTGTTCAAACTCTGTCATACGTACTCCATTCCAGCGTTGACTGGCTCTCCATAAGGTTGCAAAAGCCAATTTCATGCAGCTTTCTTCTGTCCAGAAGCCCGGGATAATCTTCGTCCGTCTCCTCTGTTCGACAAAAGCCCGCTCCAGCATATTGGTTGTCCGGATCCGTCTGTGATGGACTGCAGGGCATTTCAAATGGGCCCAACATGCTTCCAGGTCATCCAGAAATGACTTCATCGCTGCAGGATACTCTTCCTGGAACCGGCTCAGCACATCGGTGGCGATCATTTCACCAATATTCCGTTTGGGAGCATACCAGGCACTCTGAACCATGGCTCTGACCTCTTCCCGGTCTTGATCGGACACCTTATCCAGAACATTGCGGATTTTGTGGGCCAGGCAACGCTGGCGCAGGTTGTCCGGCCATGCTTCCTCAACAGCTCGGATCAATCCTGGTGCGCCATCTGTAATAATCAGCACGGGAACCCGAAGTCCTCTCTTCTGCATCCCTCGAATAAAGTCCTGCCATGCGGTGTAGCTTTCCTTGTTTCCCACTGCCATATGGATCAACACTTTTTGGCCATCATGACAGATCGCCCAGGCTACCAAAATCCCTTCCTTCACGCCTGATAAGCGCCTCAAGGATTCATAAACACCATCCAGAAACAGATAGTCGATATCAAAAACGGTCAGATCCCGTTCACTGAATGCCTGGTATTCATCCCACAGCTGCTCTGTAATCACACTCACGGCGGTTCGACTGAGCAAACGGTCTCCTGTTACATCGCGGAAGGTGTCCTCAATAGCTCGTGTTGAAAGTCCCCGGGTGTACATTTCAAGAGCAAGCTGCTCCAGTACATCACTGTGCCCCTTCAGAAACGCTGCCAGCTTCGAATGGTAGGGCTCTGTACTGTCCCTGACCTGTGGCACCTGGATCGGGATCCGGCCTTCTGCTGTGTCCATATTGGCTGTCCGGTATCCATTGCGATAGCCGCGATGATCCTGGTTCGCTTCACGGCGCTGATAATGATCCCGTCCCAGATAGTCGGTCACTTCTTGCTCCAATAATTCCTGCGCAAGTTTCTGGCTGCCCAGCATCAGCAGTTGGGTTACCAAATCCTCCTCAGGGGCCATCTGACCTTGTAGCAATGCTGCTATTTGCTTCTTTACCTGCTCACTTGGTGGTATTCTATTCATGACGTGGGTTGCCCTTTCTACCCTTGTGGGTATTGGTTTTGAATCAACCATAGGATAGCTCACGTCATCTCTTTTTACAGCATTTTACTGACACAACCAAAGCAAAAAAGCCTTGCTCGAATATGAAAGAAGGGCTTCAGCACTTTTCACCCTGCAGAACAGGGAAAAGTTAATATGAATAACGCAGCACATGCAAGAAATTTTGATCCGGCAGGAAGGCTTCGGAAAATTACCCTGCCAGATTTATCATAAACTGGGGGACCCAGAAACCTGCCAGGTCCGTCAAATGGCGGATAACCAGCGATCCCACGAGAATCAGAATTCCAGATCCGATGAGTACAAAGTCTCGTCTCCGATAGGTTAACTCTCCAATCCATGTGCGCTGCTGCAAACCGAAGCAGCGCAGATCCATGGCATTGGCGATATCTTCACCACTCAGAATCGCACTCATGGTAACCGGAATCAATAGCGGTGCCACCTTGCGGATCAACGTAATCAGGCCGCCGTCGATCTTATCCAGCTCAAATCCACGCGCCCGCTGAGCGTCCAGCGTTACCTCGAAGTTCCTCGCAAGAGTTGGTACGAAACGGAAAGCCAGATCCATGGAGAAGGCAAAGCGATAGGGAATCCCCATCCCGCCAAATGTCACACCGTAAAGGGCCGGGTTCATTGTGTATGGAATGATGATAAACATCAGCGCGATCGAAAACATGCGTGTCATCTGGGTAATGGCAAAGAAAGCTTTTTCCGCAGTGATGGACAGGTTTAGTGTCCAACCAAAAACAGGAATCCGGATGGGTTTCTGCCAGTAATAATGCGGTGTCATTGCCTGAACATCACCCGGTCCGCCGCGTCCTGAAAGCATGGCGTTTAGACCAATGATCACCACCACCAGGACAAACATGAAGATCAGCGGCCGCCGGAGTTCTTTCCACGTCAGTTTGGTCAGAAGCAGCTGGGTAATTGAGATCAACAGAAATACGATTAAAAAATTAAAATTCCAGTATTGAATGATCGCAAACATGAGCAGAAAGGAAGTAAACCAGCGAGCGCGGGGATCAAAGCTCTCAATCAATGAATTGCGGGGAATGTATTTCCAGACAACAAGCATTGGCTCTCCTCATAGGGAGGTATCCCGGGGTTGTCCCGGGATACCCCTGGTATATCTGTTTCACTATCGGCGTTTCAGCCTACCGCCCGGACCTGGATACGACGGCATCATATGCCACAAGCAGGATCGGTACCAGAATCAGGCCGTTAACCATGTTGGACAGGGCTGCCGGAATAAAGTAGCCGACAATAGCAGTATTCATGTCAATTCCGGAAATCGGGATCTCAAGCAGGGAAGGGACAAGAATACCAACGGCTGCGCCGATGAGGACAAAAATTTCGGCTTTGATCAGCGTGCCCCTGGCCTTGTAGCTTACAATCCCGGCTGCCATTAGCCCCGGGATCAGGCCCATCAGGCCATTGCCAAGGTCCCATGCCCAATAGAAGCCCCAGCCAGAGAGGAAGTCACCCAGAATATTGCCAACTGCGCCGCTCAGAAAACCAACAATCGGGCCGAAAGCAATACCGAAAAACATCGGGATGGCAACTGCAGGACGCAGAGCAATGTTGCCCGCAGCTGGCAGGGCCAGGAAGTTGGTGACCCAGGAGAAAACGCCGTACAGCGCTGCACCGATTGCAGCATAAACAACTTCACGTGTTCCAAATTGCCATAATGATTTCTTTTCCATCTTCTTTCTCCATTTATATATTATCGTGATAATAGGTTCAGCGATTGTTACTCCAATTTATTCTCTCCGCCTGGTATCCTCCTTTCCTGCTTTCCCAGATAAAAATAAAAGTCGGTGTTAGTCTGAAACCCGGTGCGCAATCATTTCCGCACGCATGAATTCGCCCAGTTGTGCTTCATACTTCAAATTCAATTCCAGCAGCGAGGTTGGTACCAGTCGGCATCGGTCCAACAGCTCGCGGTCCTTCAGCACATCGGAGGTCTTCCCAAAGGCAGCAACCCGCCCGTTAGCTACCAGCAGCAGTTTGGTTGCGTAGGTGAGTGCAAGGTCCAGGTCATGGGTGATAAAAATCACCGCATCGAACCCCGGCATCTGCAAAATGCTGTCCATAAAATAGCGGTAATTCCAGAAATCCTGCCCTGCAGTGGGTTCGTCCAATGCAAGGATCCGTGAACGCATAGAGAGTATCGCCCCGATGCTGACTCGCTTCTGCTGCCCATAGGAGAGTGCAAGTGGTGGCGATGAACGGAATTCTTCAATATTGAGTGTACTTAAAGCCCATTCAATATTCTCAGCCATCTCGCCCTCAGGGATCCTGATATTTCGGGGGCCGAATTCCAGTTCTTCCTGAACAGTGGGTGCAAACAACATTTGTGCCGGATTCTGGAACGCGTAACCCACTGATTTGGCGCAGGCAGCAACTGTTGTGTCACGTGTATCCACACCTTGCAGTTTTACTGTGCCCTCGGTCGGCTTCAGGAGACCAAGCGCGTGCTTGACCAGGGTTGTCTTACCAGCACCATTTGGCCCAAGAATACCAACCACATCTCCTTTGCAAACCTGGAAGCTCACATCATACAGGACCTGGGGAGTCTCTTTACTGTAACGAAAATCCACATGTTCGAAACTTAGAAGTTCGTCACCGAACATTCCGACTTCAGAACTGCCGACCTTGGGTTCATACACCTGCTCAGGCTCTTTCCTGGCCCGCTCCATCACATATATAGCCGGCAGCTTGATGCGGTGAAAATCAGCGATCTCCATCAGTCCCTCCGGAGACCCGCTGTAGGAAATGCGGCCGTCTTCAATATACAATACCGTATCCGGCCTGATTCCCAGCACATCGTCGACCCGGTGTTCGACCAGCATTACTGAGATCCCCTCATCCGCCAGGCGGCGGAATATTTGCAGAGCCTCCTGAGCTGAAGCCGGGTCAAGGCTTGCAAGTGGTTCATCCAGCAGTAAAATTTTCGGGCGCATAACCAGTACGCCTGCAAGAGCCACCTTTTGTTTTTCACCTCCGGAAAGCATGAAGGTTTCCCGATCACGCAAATTCAGAATACCAAGGTGATCCAGTGTCTCATCCACTCGCTCCAGAATTTCCTCGCGGGGAAGAGCCAGATTCTCCAGTCCGAAGGCAACCTCATTGACTACATAGCTTGATACAATCTGCTGCTCCGGATCCTGCAGCAGTGTACCGACCGTCTGTGAAAGGTCCGCCATCTGCATCTGTGCAGCAGGTTCACCAAAAAGGAACACATCACCGCTGCGTGTACCTTTATAGCTTCGGGGAATCAAGCCATTTATACAGCGCATCAGCGTTGTTTTGCCACAACCACTGGATCCGGCCACAAGCATTAATTCCCCACTGTGAAGATCCAGGGTGATATCTGAAATGGCCGGTGTTTCACGTATATGATATTGAAAAGTAAGGTTTTTTATGGAAAGTGGAAAATTGCTGCCGGCTTCGCTCATGACGCTCCTGTTCATTCAGGTTTATCTTATCACCCGATGGCCCTGCTTTTCCAGCTGGACATCCGGTGTGTACTATCGTCTAAAAACTGCATTTTATTCCGTATGTGTTAACCCCTGAGAAGAAGGAATCGTTACTCCGCTTTTAATGAACAGATGTCTTTATCAGAGCAGAGACGATTAAAAAACTTATCTCATTCAGACTGTCTTTATACACGAAAATCAACTTTGGTACAATTCACCAGACCCGAATTTCAATTGTTGCAGTCTGAGACAACGATCGTATCACCACGTTCGCCCGTTATCTCCAGGGATGCGCTGCCCTGATTTACCGAAACCATCAGATACCCGGTACTGCATGGCAGTGCCATCAATGTACCGACCGGTTGTTCACCAAAGGTGCGCCAGATCCTGTCCAGTTTTTTTCCTTTCAGATCCACTCGCGCACAATCTATATCGGAAAGCATTTCCATCGGAATATTGCTGATCATGTTGCCGAAATGGTCGACACGTACAATCTCGCCGCGCACCGAGGCTCCATCACGCTGCGGCCTGGGAAGATCCAGGCGTACAGGGTCTGTCACAACCTCACCCATGTCCCCCAACGATACCCCGGCTGCCAGATAAGCACCGACTGGAGAGAAGATATCACGGCCGTGAAAGATATCACTGACCTGTGGCAGCCAGTATTCCTTTCTATTGGTATGGACAATCTGAAGCGGCCAGCCTTCTTTTTCTGCTCTTTCGTAAATAAGGGTGAGAAAACCGTTATCCGGTCCGACAAAAAGCTGCGTCCCCGCCCGTACTGCTATCGGGCGGCGTGCCGTGCCCACACCAGGGTCCACCACAACGATATGAACACTGTTCTCGGGAAAATAGAATACCTGGCGCGCAAGCACATAAGCAATCTGCCTTACATCCTGCGGGCCAATCAAATGTGTCATATCTACTATTTTTGCATCCGGGCAGATGCCGTAAATCACACCCTTCATCACACCCGTATTGCCATCCTGCAAACCAAAATCCGAACTTATCGAGATAACCGGCATACCAATACCCTCCGTTTGAAATTTATTAGGGTTCAACAACCGTTGCGAGAATCTATAATTGAAAACCAACGATCAGGTTGCTGAACCCCTACACGGAATACCTGCACAAAACCCTTATATGTCACCCCTATCCTTACGGTGCCAATGTTTGCATAAAATCGATCGTCGCCCGGGCGGCTGCTGACTGCTGCTCATCGAGGCTGATTGTCGCGCCGACATCGGCTGCCATCGGCCCGAAACTGCCGAACCCGACCCGATTACCGCCTTCTACAGGCACCCAGACCGTCTGATCTGGCAGATAAGGCGAACTGGCTGCTACCAGGCCAACGTTTCCTTCATCCAGTGTGCCGTATACATACAGCACCGGAAGATCGGATCCACTCATATCACCACTTTCATCCATCCTCACAGCCCACAATACAACACCGCTGACCTTTTCGGGAAAATCCAGCGCGTAATTTACAGCTACAACCCCGCCCCATGTATGAGCGCCCACCACCCATTGCCTTATCTCAGGGTACGCTGCCATCACGTTTTCGATCCGAGCCTGCTCCTTGGCTTCATCATACTCACGGTCAAGCCGCCGCGAAAGCACAATCACCTGGTACCCTTCATTTGCGATTTTCTGGGCGACCGGTGCATAATTCCGGAATTCCATCCGTCCCTCCGGGAACAGGATCAAACCAGTCTCCGGAGTTTCTGATTTCGGAGTGAATACAATCCAGGTATCCTTTTCAAGCAGTTCTACCTCCACGGTTTCACTGCTCTCAAGAGCCTGCTTCACATCCTCAGACAACCCCATCAGCTTGCCGGTAAAAAATGCGTAGTTCACATATATTACTGCTGCAAGGCCAATCACAATCCCGAGAACAACAAGTACCTTTTTCATTTTCACCTCCTGCATCCTTCTTTACTGAATTTACATTCCCATCACCAGGGTCTATCATTATATCCTGAAGACAGATCCGGGCAGAGTTCCCATTACGTCTTTATACTTCATATAGCTCAATCCGGCATCTTACTGATCTGCAGGCACATCCCAGAAAGTCTCACCGGAAATCTGAACGTCCAGCTCAACATGCAGTAAGCGGAAATCGCATGCTTCGGCTTTGAGATCATAAGAGCCTTCGGGAACAATAAAAGTCCTTGTTTCCCCTGATGGAATACTATCTTCCCCCAACCAATTCAAACCGAAGCTTTCACTATGTGGTCCGGCAATCCACATATGACATATTGGTTCAGATGCATTATTCTCCACAGTAAGAGAATGTACACACGCGGCTGAACTGTTCTCATCCCCGGTAACTTCAAATGAACTCTCTTCCAAGACATTTATCTTCTCCCAGATAAATACCTGCTGGGTACAGTCCTCGACAAAAAGATCATACCTTCCGGGGGGAAGTTTTATCGTCCACTGTTCTCCGGGTGCAAGACTGTCAGTGCCTAACCAGTCATACCCCCAATCATCACATTTCGTCGGAGCAATACTCATAGAGCAGAAAGAAGTGCAGCTTTCATTGACCAGTGTGAACGCAACCCAATCGGGATCCGGGTCGTTCATCTTGTCCCGGGGAATTGGACAGGGCAGATCAGCACCCCCGCAGGCGGAAATGCCGACAGCCACTACCAGAAATGCAACAACAACTGGAGCTGAGATACGGATATTCCTGCGCATCGAAACCTCCGGGATGCCAAACACCAATATCCTAGCATGCAACGCCTGATAGAGCGAACCGGCTTTCTGATTTTTCCTTCAGGAAAGCTCTGCTTTTTTCTCTGCAGCCATATTCTGCGGCTGAAATCGATCCCGGAGGCGTGCGTGCAGGCCAAGATAACCAACAATCGCCACAGCCGACAGGATTCCCGCCAGAATCCAGACCAGTTCAGGCTGGTAGTTATCAAGCACAAAACCGGCTGCAGCCGGTCCAACTGCGGATGGCAGCGCCCATGCAAGCCCGTAAAAAGCCAGATAGCGGCCGCGCATATCGTCCGGGGCAAACCGGGCGGCCACTGCCTGTCCAACCGGAACCACAATCATTTCACCAATAGTAATGATCAGGATGGCTGTTATAAACAGGGCATAAGTACCGACAAAGGCATACATGCTGAATCCGATCATATAGAACAGAGTCCCCAGCGCCAGCATCAGCAGCGGAGGACGCTTCGATACTTTCCGTGTTACCCAGAACTGCAGCAGAACCACCACTCCGGCATCCAGACTCAGCAGCAAACCATATCCCTGCGGCGGTACCCCATGCACATCACGCAGAAACACAGACAGTGTGTTGTACATTTGCAGATATACAAGCAGCATGATCATCGAGGTGAGTATATAGGCAATATACGGCCGGTCCAGGAAAACCTTGCGGTATCCCTTAAAGGTATCCAGCAGCTTTTCGGTCTTCTGCTCTTCAGTCACTTCAGGTTTCGTCTCCGGGATCACCCGAAAGACGATAAAAGCCGTGATAATGCTGGTGATCGCATCGAGAATAAAAACCGCCAGGTATGAGCGTGAAGCCACCAATCCGCCGATGGTCGGGCCAATGATCCATGCCAGATTGCCGGCGACACGCATAACACCAAAACCTTCTGCCCGCTGTTCTTCCGGAAGGATATCGGCCACCATTGCATGGTGGGCTGGATCCGCCACACTGGAAAGCAGCCCCACCACAACCGCCAGCACATAGAAGATGGAGAGCTCACTTACCAGCCCCATGGATACACTGCTGAGGGCACTGAAAACCAGGCCGAAGAGCACCATGCCCTTTCGACCGAATTTATCTGTAATCGCCCCGCCGATCATGCTGCCCACCAATCCCGAGATTGAGAAAATCCCGAGCAGCACGCCGGCCTGTGTCATCCCAACCTGAAATTTCTGGGTGATGTAGAGAGCGAAGAATGGTTGGATCATCGTTCCACCGATTCGATCGATGAACGACGATCCAACAAGGACCCAGAAAACGCTCGGGTATTCATGATAGGTTGTGCGAATTCGGTTTAACATTCAGTCACCGCCCGGATAATTTGAGCATTATACACCGAATCACCAGGGGTTCAGCGACCCTTGTTACTGAACCCCTGATGTGAAATACGGTAAAATATCCCGGGGAAAATTATTAAAAACCAACAGGAAATCCATATGACCGAAACCAGACTGCTGAAAATCCAACGGTGGCTTTATGGTTTGAACGCCCTGATCTGGGTAACTATCGGCGTTTTTACCCTCCTCCGGGGAGCATCCGGTTCGGCTCCGGCCGACATCATGATCGTGATAGGCGTGATGATGTTCGGCAATGCAGCCATGCTGTTGTATCTCAGCTGGCGTATTGTGTACCAGAAGACCCTGGACCTGGTCCTTGCCGCCCTGGTTCTCGGTGTGAATATCCTTCTGACATTCACCGATCAAATGGGCTTCTTCGATTGGGCGACGCTGGTGCTGGATCTCTTGCTGGCGGTCTTACTGGTGATGACGGTTATCAAGCGCGGGGAAACCGATTAAAGAGCCGGCAACCATTGGCCGCAGAAACCCTGCGAGCCCCCGATAAATTTGCTAATTTCGAGAGGTTCATCCCGGGTCTGAATCCCTTTACACCTGCGATTCTGCGATCAATTCGAATATTTCCAAAGGTTCACCGCGTGCCGGGTTGCGGGCCAATTCCAGGGCTCCCTGGGTACACTGCGATACACATACGCCACATCCCATACAGCGCGCCTGGTCCACCTGAGCGAGACCATCTGCCACTGAAATCGCCTCAAACGGGCAGATATCCACACACGACTCGCAGCCGCTGCAAAGATCTTCCTGCACCTGGCATTCATACCCGGACGAAGCCAGCATCGGCACACCGTTCCGGTGCGCATGCATGCCCGCGCAGCAGCACGAACAGCAGTTGCAGATTGCGTAGTAGCGGCCCATGATGGCGTCCTTGAAAAAGGCATGGTGGACATGGCCACGTTCATGTTCCGCTTCCAGGATAGCAGAAGCCTCTTCCTGTGTGACCAAACGGGACCGCTGGGGATGGTATTCACGCACCATGCTGGTCATCGGCTCACCGATTACCATGCACACGTCCATAGGCAGGCACGGATTATCGCTGGTGGCACGGCATGGGCAGTCGATTACCACAATATGGTCGGGGTTCTTGAGAATAATGTCACGCGCGACCGGATAGGGAACCACTTTTTCCAGATCACGCAGTACGATATCTTCCTGTACAGAAATCAGGCGCTGAGCAGTTTCCAGCGGCAGTACCTTGCCATGGTAACCATCCGCCATGGTACCGGACGCAAGAGGGTTATCATCAGGCCCCATCTTCGGTAGAAGTTTTGATATGCATTTAAACGGAACCCCGAAGACCCTGGCCAGCCAGTGCCTGCCGCGCCCGACCTGGATATAATGGTAAATCCAGCGTGCGTAGACGTATCCGTGGATAAATTTAGCCAGAGAGTAATCCTCAGCCTGTCTTGCTTCGTTAATAAACGCCCTCGTTGCTGGACGAATAAGGTACTTTCGTTGTCGCTCTGCCATTGAACCTCCCTGGAGATATTACTCCTGGTTTACCTGCAGCCTTTCCCGTATTAACCCGCATGGAAGAAAAAAGACACTGATCGAAAGAGTGAGTGATATGCTATCCCGTAGAAGACCGAGACCACAGGGCTGCCTGCCTACGCTATCAACTGCCCCTTTCGTTCTGCAGTTGTGATCGTCGCCTCTGAGCCGGAATTGAAACGCAGAAAATCAGCCTCCATACCGTCACTGAAAATCACCCCATTCTCAGGCATCTGTGAAACCAGTTTGAGCGGATTCTCCGGGTAAATTTTACCGAAGGTGATCTCTGCGCCAGACCGGGTGCTCGGCCAGGGTTCACGTACGGAGAAGTAGAGATAGTCAGCGTCCCAGGCAAAGGTCTGTGGTTGATCCACCTCGATCTCCTCGCCCGACAGGGCAGAGGCAATGCCTGTTGCACCAGCAACGATGCTACGGAACCAGCCAGTAGAGCCAAGTCCGGTGGAGACAATAATTCCGCTCGAGGAATGACGCTCGGTCCTGCCCCCAATCGTAAGTGTGTAGCGGGCAGAGGTATGGGTCTGCGGGCCAATAAAAAGATCATTAACACCATAAAGCGTTTCGCCGGTATTCAGCGTCACCTTGGCCATGGTAACTTCATGTACAGGACGGCTACCGGTAAAGACCTCGGGGATCAGCATCTCCAGATCCGGCACGGCGAAAGGAAGGAGCACACCCTCCCAACGCTCCGGATCGGGGTTCACCCCCAACAGCGGATGCCCATCCAGATACTTCAACACATTGGCGACCAGGCCATCTTGCCCGATCGCCACAATAGTATCCTGTGGACCGAAGATAAAATTTGGCACAAAACTCCGGTCCACAACCTGCAGTCGGGCATACTTGCTGAGTATACGTTTCGCCTGGGCTACAGCCTGGTCATAAATCCGATCTTCCTGCTGGTAATCAGCAAAGTCCATCCCCAGGTGTTCAACATAGAAACGCGCCTGGTCTTCGGTATTAAAACGGGCGATCAGATCATCAAGGCGTGTTTTTCGCACGACCAGGATGATTTTGTTCTCTGTTTGCCGGTCCATTATTGATCCGTTTTGCGGTTCATCAACTCCCGCAGCAGGTCCGGGGAAATGTTCAGCTGCCCAATTCGTTCAGCGCCATCAGCCAGATCGCGGAAAGCCAGTGCAACGAGCTGCTCAGGCTGCATGCCGGCTGCTGCAAGCGATTGAATGATACGGGGATCCACATCCGCCAGAGCCTGCACCATCGCTGCCAGGCCGTATGCCCTGGCATCCGCCTCCTCGCGCGTGTTAACCGAGGAAAGTTCCACAAGCTCTTTCTTCGTCTGCTCCAGTGCTATACTCTCTGCCATTTCGGCTTCCCGAAGCTCCCGTCGTTTTTGCTGCACAGCCATATCTGCATCCATCCTGGTCTCGCGGATCTGGCGCTTTTTATTTTCCACGGCAATTTCTGTATTCAACTCATTTTCTTTGATTGCCCGCTCCTGCTCGACAGCTGCATTACGCCGTGTGTAGATCGCTTCATCAGCTTCCCTCAGAATCTGTTCACGGGCTTCCGCTTCCAGCGCCCGGGCAGTATCCGGAGTAGGTCTCACAGCGAGAATCGAAAACGCCAGCACTTCAATACCGAGGGAGGTCAGCGTTTCAGTGCCCTGCAAGGCGGACCGCAGAGAGGCAACCAGTGCTTTCGACTGCTTGAGTGCTTCTCGCAATAACAGCGACTTCAACGCCGCACGCATCTCAACCTGGACATGGCTGATCAACCGCTGCGGCAGCTTCTGAGGATCCTCAGAAACGTAATCCCTGCCATTCGCCTGGAGAGTGTAGTTCAAGAGTTCCGCCAGTTTGGCGGGCTCTTTCACCCTGTAGGTCAGCTGGCCCTGTACAGTTACCTGCTGGAAATCCTGTGTCACCTCTTCAATAATAAAAGGCACGTCGACGCTGCCGATTGGAATTAACACCATCGAGGAACTGGGGGCAAAATAGAAAAAGGACAGCCCGGCACCCTCCCGCACTACCCTGCCGCGTCTGTACTGTAAAACATAGTCCGTAGGCTGTACTTTAATAAACCGAAATCCAAACATGGCCTCTCCTTGTGAATAACCGGATCTGGAAAACCGGGGCTCCATGAACCCGTCAGGTTTCAGAAAGCAGCTGCGTTTTGATTATAGATTCTCTACTCGGGCACTGTATCTGTTCTTATAGAAGCCGTACGGCCCCGGCACATCTTTTACTGTTGCCGAACCGGTAAAAATACCGGCCGATTTGTTACACCTCTTTGTAATTTTCAGCTGACAGGCTATTTAAGTTCCCATAATTAAGAATCTTGCTGAACTACCCGGTAGTCTTCTCTAACAGCCACTGTACCGCATCTGCTTCATTGCTGAATACTCTTCCTTGATAACCGCGATTTTGTGCAACCGTTGCTGAAAACAGATTATCCGGCAGGGATTCGATATTCAAATCAACCAGGGCAATTTTTGTCCGGCGAGGTATTCCAACCGTATCCAGAGATGTCCCGATTTGATAGGCCGCCCCAGCCGGCAGACGACCACTAAGGTTTTGAACAGCAAGTATTGCGTGTTTCGGATGCTCCTCACAGAAGCCGGCAACTTCCTTCCAGATTTCCAAAGAGGGCTCCGCTTCACGGCCTCGTGGACGCTCACCAGAAACCTCAATCCTGATATAAGACTCCATAATTTCTATTCTGGTGTTATATGCCATGCCCCTCCTCCTCTATCCGCATCCCCCTGATGAGCAGGCAGGGAAAAAGCCCGATCACCAGATACCGTTTGGCAGGGCAACTCAACCCGGTAGACGGTTCATCAGACACCAGTCCAACTCCAGAACAAAATAGATCCCCTTCAACGGATTCAACTTTATAGGTTTCGGTACATACTCAGTGGTTTTGCAAGCAGCATTGATGAATGGTTTAAACTGGCCTACAGTGGCAAGTCCCTGAACGGACAGATCGTTCATTCCACCTGATCTTCTTAATAGCAGAAAAAAACAGAAAAGCCAAATTAACACAGCACTCAAAAGCGTGGAAATGCAGCAGCATCACCCCTGAATATTTTTATCAGACCTCAAATCACTCTAAGAGGTCGTTAATCAATCGTTGCCGGTTGGAGAATACTCTGAACAAAATAAGCCACGAGAACCTTACGAGAATCCGGATCCCGCAGACTCTGCGAGGTTTTTAATCCCTCCGCCTCCGGAAGGAGGCCAATGACCAGCACTGCAGCTACAGCGGACTGAATGGCGATCCGGACCAGGTCCTCTCTGGCATCCGGTATCGCTTCCAGGATACCCGCTGTCGCCAGATCGATCCACGTTTTCAACAGCTGCAGGAACGGGCTGAAAGAAATTCCTTCCATGATCGGAGGTTGGATATGAGCCCGGATCAGATTGGGATAACGCAGCACTCCTCCGATTACATAATCAAAAAGAGCCTCCAGCCTTTCCTGTATGGGGGTTTTCTCTGCCAGGATTTCATCAGTATCTTCCACCCAATGCTGAAGGGTGTGTTCAAGAGCTTGTTCAAGCAGCTGTTCCTTGGTCCCATAGTAATAATGAAGAGCTGCATTATTTACACCAGCCTCATCGGCAATAACCCTGGTGGTAATGTTCTGAATTCCGTTTTTCTCAATTGCCTCGATAGCAGCCATCAGAATTCTAAGTTTGGTAGCCTGTGGGCTCATGGTCTTTTCCTGCCTAGTCAACCGATTGCGGTGACAGATTACTTATAGTTTCCATGGTATGTCGGGAAGAAGCTTTCTTCCAGCGATTCTTCAAAAGCCCTGCCAGTGTGAGCGGAGGTACAAGGCTGCCTCCAAATCGGAGCATTTGATTCAACAAGCCGGGAATGACCAGCGATCGACCCTTCAAGGCCTGATCGATGGTATACCGGGCAACCTGGCCAACGTTCATCGTGGTGACTCTGCCCATCATTCCCTGCGCATTTATCTTGGTGATCGACCCCTCTGTAGTCGGGAGGCCGGCCGGACACAGGACAGTCATTGACACATCATCACCGCGTAGTTCCTGGTACAATGCGCGCGAAAGATCGAGCAGGAAGCGCTTCGATGCCGCATAGACAGCCTTCACCGGCATCGGATAAAAACTCGCAAGACTGCTGACATTAATGATCCGCAGTGTGCGGCAGAGATCCCGATGGGCAAGAACGCTGTGGGTCATCTCCAGAACCGCCTCAACATTCAAGCGGACCATCGTGCGCAGTTCTTCCAGGCTCCTCTCCTTGAACCAGCCCTCAAAATCAATTCCGGCAACATTGATGAGCATAAAGAATTGGATAGCCTCCTCCTGCATAGAAGTCCAGAATTCTTCCCTCTGAGCAGAATCCCTCAGATCACAGGTAAAAGTTCGGACACGGACATTGTATTGCCGCTGCAGGCCGTCTGCCAGAGGGGGAAGCAGGTCGGAACGCATATCGGTCAAAACCAGGTCCCAGCCGCGCTGGGCACACTCCGATGCGAAAGCCTTTCCAAGTCCACCTGCCGCTCCGGTGATACACACATAACTCTTCATGTAATAATCCAGAGCCTCCTTTCAGTTGATAAATGTAATCGTAGCAAACCCCTTGAAAAAAGTCAACCATTTGGTTATACTATCTGGTATAACCATTTGGTTAATTCCCGGCAGGAGAAGCATCATGGTCAAAAAACCAGGAACAGAAGTTAACGAAAAGGTGATCGTTCTTACAGGAGCCACATCAGGCATCGGGCTGGCCGCCGCAGCGCAGCTGGCAGAACAGGGGGCACTCGTGCTGGGTGTAGGCCGGTCCGTTGAACGCTGCCGGAAAGCCGAGGACCAGATCCGGGCAGAAGTACCGCACGCCCGTTTTACCTGCCTGACTGCTGACCTTTCATCCCAGCAGCAGATCCACTCGCTGTATTCGGAGATCCATGCAGAGCTGGAAAAACTAGGTATCAACAGGCTGGACGTACTTGTGAACAATGCTGCCATGGTCACAAACTGGTTCACAGCCAGCGAGAACGGCTACGAGATGCAGTTTGCAGTCAACCATCTGGCCCCCTTTCTGCTGACATACCTTCTATTCCCTCTTCTGAAGGAATCACCGGCCGGCCGCGTTCTCACTGTCAGCTCCATGTCTCATCGCGGCGCACGTATCCACTGGAAAGATATCATGCTGCGGCACCGTTACAACACCCTGCGGGCGTATAAACAATCCAAGCTGGCCAATGTTCTTTTCAGCATGGAGTTAAACCGCCGTTTTGCAGATGAGTCTTCGATTTGCGCTTTTGCTATCGACCCCGGTCTTGTAAACACAAACATCGGCATGAAAGGCACCAGCGGCTTCGTTCACTGGTTCTGGGACAGGCGGCGGCGTAAAGGCGCCCCACCATCGGAACCCGCAAAAACGATCGTCCATGTCGCACTCGATCCTGAAATACAGGCATCACAGGGTGTGTACTGGAAGGAATGCCGTCCTGTCCCCCCCGCCAGATCTGCACGAAAAGAAGAAGATGCGGCCCGGTTATGGCAGCTCTCGCAGCGGCTTTGCGGTATCTCTGACTGGGGGTAGGCAAGGTTAAACCGGGGTTTCCTGATCTGCAGGGCGGAACAGCATTTGTGTGCTCAGTATCGCCAGGATTCCGGCAAACATGGAATCCGGGAACAGACTCAATCTGTTGTTAATCAGGAGAAGTACTATCAGAAGCGCCAGGAGCACGAGAAATACAAGGGGCCTGACCTGATCCTCACGATACACTTTTTTCATTACCGGAGCAGCATAATGTCTGTTGCCCGGGAGAAGAAATGAGGTTGACAGCACAGCGAACCGGATGGCAAACAAGATATGCAGCGAGAGAAATGCATAGATGCTTCCGGCGAGGAACCCCTCCCGAATATTAAAAGCCGAACCCTGCAGGACTGAAATAAAGTCACTCTGATATCCCAGAAAAACCAGCGAACCAAGATACAGATCATAGAGAAGGACCTGCCCGAAAGTTGAGGGAGGTTTTCGCTGGAAAACCAGAGCCACCAGCAGGAGCAGCAAGATTCCGAAAACCGCACCAATCATTACGGGGCTGGAGAGCCACCCACTGGAGCAGGCTGTCATTACAACAACCAAAAGCACACTGATAATGTTGTATTCATTAACCCGCGGCAGCAGCTGCCCTCCGACGGCGCCGGCAATCAGCACAAAAAACATCGCCGCTCCCATAAGAACAGAGGAGAGCAGATTATAAAGGAACGCAGTGACTGTGTTCTCCCCGGCGAGCTCTGCCACTCCGATCAAACCCACCCCGACTGCAGCAGTGATACCGATAATCCTGGTCATTGTTGAAGGACCTGGTGCTTTAATGCCGGCACCCTGCTTCTTACCAATCTCACCTGCAGCGTCCACCAACCACAGACACTCCAACAGAAAACCGAGATATACCGCCAGCAGCGTTGAAAGTGTCATCCCTGCCCCATTTTCCTTTTCCACTTCTTATCAACGATCGTTCTGAGATTGTCCACCAGCGTGACCAGCATCACTTCAGGATGAAGGATTAAAATAAGCCAGCATCCCAGGATAATCCCGCCGTTCTGAATAATGTGCCCCTTGTAGATGAGGAAATTATCATATTCCGCCGCCAGGACAATATGATCTTCAAAACGATAATCGGCGTAGCGAACCTCGATAATATCGTCTCTCTTCAAAGTTACCAGCCGGGCTGTTGTTTCTTCTGAGTAATAACGCCATTCCAATTTGCCGTATCGGTCGATTCCATTCTCATCTATGAAGTCAGCAAAGCAGAAATACTCTTCCGGGTAACATGAAGTGATTCTCGCTCCTGTGGTATGCGGTACCTCTTCCAGTTTCTCAAGTAACCGGCGATGAGCTCCAATAGTATCCATCATCATGATGACACCAACAATCAACAGCAGCAGCACCATCGGAGAGATCGCCATAAGAAAAAGGTCGATAACACGTGGGATCCATACAAGACAGGTGCGGATTCTATCTTTCATAGTTTATCCAGGAGTTTATTGAGGCGTCCAGAAAGCAGCTTACTTACACTGATTCCTTATTAACCACAGGATAATTATACTCATGGGAAACCGGAGCGCCTTGAAAACCCCTTCCGTCTGGTTGAGTATACACCCACCTGCCGGCATCTACAGAAGTTATGTGAGTGCGCGATGCAGACTCCGGATAAACAAATTCCTCTACGCCGACAGAACCCGGAAGGGTATGGTCTGCTGGATACCCCACACGGCCAGATAAATATTGCGGGGGGAAAAACTACGCCCGCAGAAACAGAAAGGCTGTTACTGCGGGCAGCGAAAAGATACCTGATAGAACGAAAAAATTGTAAAGCCAGGCCAATTGAACGCTACAGCCTGACCCCATGCTTCTCAGCAAGGATTGCCTTTGCCCGTTCGATTTCAGTGCTGCACACCTCCGGGCTCCATCCAAACTCCCCGCCGAAAATCACTGCCAGTTCTTCCAACAACGGAGAATTCACCTTTCCCAGCCAGGCGATCAGCGATCGGCGCAGCAGAAAATCATCAAGGTGAACGGTTTTTTCCGTGCGCACCAGATACAGAACCTCACGACAGGAATAGTCCGGCAAAGATTGAAGCAGCCTATCCTCTTCAGCCACAAGAAACCGCGCCAGGTCGCCGGCCCGGGTGCCGTAGCGAGTCAGCAAAGTACGCAGCCGGAGAACCGAAAGCCCGGTTTCTCCAGCCAGAGTCACTGCCCACCGGTACTGGTCTTCATCTCGTACGGGGAAATTCCTTCCGCCACCAATAGGGAGATCGGCTGTGCTCGCTGAGCGGGTTCGGCCCAGACGATCCAGAACAGTATCCGTCACCTCTTCTGCAAAGGCACGGAAGCTGGTCCATTTTCCTCCTACAAGGCTGAGGATCGGGAATGGTACCCGGTTTTCTGCCTCAACGGTTTCGATATGATGATCACGGCTGATCTGGCCTGTGAAGCCGGTTCCACTTGACGGTAGTGGGCGTACACCCGAGAATTTATAAATGATTTGCGAGGCATCAACCGGAATATCCGGAAAGATTTTCGGTATCATTGTGAGGATGTACTGTTCTTCTTCCTCTGTGCATTGTGCTTCATCCGGGTTGTCGATGCGGATATCCGTCGACCCAACCTGTACTTTATCGCCGAAGGGGAAAATCAACACAATCCGCCCATCGTCATTTTCAAAGAAGAATTCATGGTCACCGATCGCCTGCCTGAGGTCCGGATTATCCAGGATCAGATGTGATCCCTTGGTGCCGCCGATAAATGTTGTCTGGCGTGACAGCCGGTCGTTCACAATATCAATCCATGGGCCTGCAGCATTGACCAGGACCTGTGTCTGAACCGTGATTTGTTCACCGGTTTGCTCATCGCGCAGAACAGCTTTCCCATCCTCGATCCCAACCAGCGAGCAGTAGTTCAACGCCACCGCCCGGGCTTCCATGGCTTCCGTATCATCGATCATATCGATACACAGACGCTCCGGTGTGGGCATGGCGCCGTCGTAGTACGTGGCTGTATAACGTATCTCCGGATTTAAGGCAGGCCACTTGTCTAGAGCCTGCTTCCGCGTATGGAACCTGTGTGAAGGCATCGGGCTGTCGCCGCGCACATACGCGTCATACATGATCAGGCCCAGCTTGATAATCAGCGCCCCACGCTCCGAGGGCCTGTCGAGCAATCCCAGGAACTTGAGCGGCGCATTCAGTACACCGGAGAACAATTTATACATCGGGATCGTCGTTGGCAGGGGTTTGGCATAATGGGGAGCGTTACGCAGCAGACGGTTACGCTCTGCAAGCGCCTCCTGTACCAGTCGAAACTCAGCATTTTCCAGGTATCGGATCCCGCCATGCAGCATGTGCGAGGAAGCCATACTGGCACCCGAGCAGAAGTCGCCTCTCTCAACCATCAGTACATCCACACCTTGAAGTGCGAGATCACGGAAGGTTCCAATACCGTTCACTCCTGCCCCCACTATCAGGACGCTGAACTGTGGGTTTTGCTTAATGTCTGCGATGCCTGCCTGTCTCGTCTTCATGCGAATCCTTTCACCAATCAGTGTTGATCGTACATTCTTTCACAAACTACTCCGATTATACGTCAACCAACCGGCGTGGTATATGAACATCCTTCCATCAGGTACCCTGACAGATGTTTCTAATTCATTCGGACAGATTATCGAAACGATACAGCTTCCGGACCGCCCCCCCTGGTCTGATTACTTCTCCGGAGAAGTACATGCCTATTCTTTGAGCGGTTAATTCCGAGGGTGTGTTCTCGGGATGAATAAGCGCAACAAGATTCCCCAGGCCGCAGTCCTCAAAAGCATATTGAACAAGCGCCTTGCCGATTTCAGTTGCATACCCCTCGCCCCAGGCTGAAGGGTGCAGCATATAATTCAATTCAACCAGGCTCTCCCCTTCAATCTCCTTCTCGAGGAGGCCGCAGTGCCCAACCAGCTTGCCGCTGCTTTTCTCCACCAGCGGCCACAGGTCATACTTCTCTGCTGTTGGATTAGCTGCTGTCTCTTCAAACACCATCCGCAGCCAATCCCTCTCGCGCGGTCCGCCAAGATAGCGTGTAACGGCCTCATCCGACCACAGATCGGTCAGGAACGGCACATCGGCGGCACACTGGTACCGTAGAAGAAGGCGGCTGGTTTCAACGATGGTATCCATATACTTCCTCTCAGCGAAGTATCCGGTTCTCTTGTATACAACTTAATTACAGCAAGGACGCTCCGCGAAGCAGTATCCAGTATAACCGAGGATAGAGAACCGGTACGGTGCCCGGGACTGTTTCAGGAAACCTGCCGGGATACTGTGACCTGCCGCGCATCCCACCGAATTCCCCCTCACAGAAAGAACCACCAAAGCAGGATCATCTGAAGCCGCGCCGCTGCAGCTTCCGGGCGGAGACTTCTTCAGGAAGATTCGCCGAATATCAGACAACGATCAAAAACACTGAGTTATTCTACAATCCCGGGTATTATTACCTGGTTTGTAATATTATGTCGACTCTCACACATATAACTGACACCGGCCGCACGTACAGAGCATCCGGGTTTTGTCATATCCGCACTCTTCTCTCTGGCAGGAATAATAACAAATATTCCATCTGATACTTTCGAGGAAGATAATCAAATGACAGCTGAAATGTTTAATTTCGAAAAAGAATTTTACCTGGGTATCGAGTCTGTTGATAAGGAACACAAGGCTCTTGTACAGATGCTCAACGACGTATACGCAAAACTGCGGGAGGGTGATAATGAAGGCGCTATTTCCTATCTCAACGGCACGCTGTCATCCTATGTGGCTGAACACTTCACAAATGAAGAAAGGTTCATGGAATCCATCGGGTTTCCCCGGCTGGAAGAGCATCGGAAAGTGCACGAGAATTTCAAGAAGCAGTTCGAAGAAATAAAACCTCAGCTCGATACCGCAGAAAAAAAAGCCTTCCGGGCTGTTCTCAACGACACCTTTTCGTGGATTATTACACATATCGGAAAGACAGATCGTAAATACGCAGAGTACTACGAATCCCGGATTTGATAGCCTCCCTCTAGAAACACCAATCTTTCGAGCGGTTCATAATCTCAGGAATTCCCAACTACGTGCACCCATTCTGCCCCCAACTGCCGGGCAGCGGCAGCAAGCCGCTGGTCTGCCGTCCAGAACTCCACATGCAGCGATTCTGCGGCTCCCAGGTAAGCGCTGTCACAGGCTTTCGACCTCTTCAGGCGTTCCGCCCACTCCAGTAACAAACGATGCAGATCCGGCGTGGGCAGCACCGGCTGGATGCCGAGATCCCAGATCAGGCCGAGTGCAGCATTCAACTGCTCCGCTGACAAGATCTGCAGTGAATTTGCCTTTCGCAGTACGGAAACTACCACGTAGCTCCATAAAACCGGGCTGAATAATTCAGCTCCTTCTTGCTTGCGAATGCGTATCAGCTCTTGCGATTGTTCAAAATACGGTAAAGGAAGCACACGCGACACAATCAGATTGGCAGCAAGTACCGCATTCATTCCTTTCCCCCCCGCTGACGTTCCAGGTCCTGAAAACACTCAGCTCGATTGTCTTCCAGCCAATCCACATTCAGAACACCATGAGCTTGCCGCAGCTCGTGCCTCAAATGCTCCAATTCCTGAACTGCCCTCAATTCCCTCAGTTTCAACTCATCCTCGTCCTTCCGGACTAGGTACTCCCCGATGATCTCTCGCACCACACCAGAAATACGTTCGTTCCGCTGAGCTGCCAATTCAGACAGAACTGTGTGCTGTTCCGCCTCAAGCAGTATCTGTGCTCGATTTTTAGCCATGATAGTCCCTCCACGTCAGGAATATACACCTTCACATGGGTCAACTTAAAAGCCCAACAGCACTTTTCCCCTGCTGGAGTGTGCTGTTGGTTATCTCTTCCTGTTTTCAGCTATCGAGAGTTGTATTTGAGATTATACAAACCGGGGATCTATTACGGTTCCACGATAATCATGCCGCTTCCAGTGCCCGATACCCTGCCAATCATGACAGCCGCTTCTACACCCCGTTCCTGCAGCGCCGCCAGCAGCATTTCCGCCCGGTCTTCCGGCAGGGAAATCAACAAGCCGCCGGACGTTTGAGCATCCGCCAGGATCAACTGTTTGGTCCTCGAGACCCCCTCCCCAAACCGGACGTTATCGTTCACAAATGCCAGGTTATTGAGCGTACCACCCGGAATCGCTCCAGCAGCTGCCAGATCCTCCACACCTTCCAGCACCGGCACGTCTTTGGCTGAAAGCAGTACATCCACGCCACTGCTGGCCGCCATCTCACGCAGATGCCCCAGCAGGCCGAAACCGGTGATGTCCGTGCAGGCATTGGCTCCGGCTTCCACCATCACTTCCCCGGCTTCCCGATTGAGCGCTGCCATCACCTTCGCAGCTTCAGAAGCAGTCTCTTCTTCCGCCAGCCCGCTCTTGACCGCCGTGGCGATAATGCCCAATCCGAGCGGTTTCGTCAGGATCAGCACATCGCCGGGCTGTGCTGTACTGTTGCGGATTACATGATCGGGATGAACCAGGCCGGTGACGGTTAAGCCGAATTTCGGCTCGGTGTCCTCCACAGTATGGCCGCCCAGGATCGGGATGCCGGCTTCCTGCGCCTTATCCTGTGCGCCGCGCAGAATTTCCTGCAGCACCGAAAGCGGAAGGCGTTTATCCGGAAAGCCGACAATATTCAGGGCAAACAGCGGACGCGCCCCCATGGCATAGATATCGGAGAGCGAATTCGCCGCAGAAATTGCACCAAACATATAGGGGTCATCCACAATCGGTGTGAAGAAGTCCACCGTCTGCACGATGGCCTGGTCCTCACTGATTTGGTATACAGCAGCATCATCCGCTGTATTCAAACCCACCAGTACAGCAGGATCCACAGGAATCGGCAGCGAGGACAGCACCTCTTCGAGCACCTGCGGGCGCAGCTTGCATGCACAGCCAAGGCCGTGGGTGTAGTGTGTCAGCCGGTAGTCACCCTCTTCCGGAACCTGGATCTTGGCAGGAGAATCAGCCCGGGGCTGCAGCCTGCGTACCGCTCCAGTCACGACCTCCACCGCCCGGTCGATCTCCTTTTCCGTTGTACCTCTGCCAACTGAAAACCGCACCGTTCCCATCGCCCATTCCGTCGGGACTCCCATCGCCTCCAGCACAGCCGACACATCCACCCGGTCCGCATGGCAGGCTGCACCTGCTGAAGCAGCCACCTTGGAGCCGATCTCAGCCAGCAGCGTATTGGCTTCGACACCGCGGAAGCTCAGGCTGAGCGTGTTCGGAAGGCGCTCCTCCGGGTGGCCGTTCAAGCGGAAAGAGTCCTTGCCGAGTTCCTCCAGCAGCGCCTGGTGAAGCCGGTCCCGCATGGCGAGGTAGTGTGCGGCATTTTGTGTGAGGTCGCGCTGTGCCACCTCGCTGGCCATCCCCAGGCCGACGATCTCGAGCACATTTTCCGTTCCCGGCCGGCGGCCGGCTTCCTGTTCGGCGCCGTGCAGGTGTTGGGTCAGCTTTACACCGCTGCGTATATAGAGCGCGCCGATCCCCTTCGGAGCATAGACTTTATGGCCTGCCAGCGAGAGCAGGTCCACACCGAGTTCTTCCACATCCACCGGGATCTTTCCCACAGATTGGGCTGCGTCGGTATGCATCAACGCGCCGGCTTTATGGGCAATCGCTGCCAGGTCGGCGATCGGTTGGATCGTCCCTACTTCATTGTTCGCATGCATCACGGAGACCAGAATCGTATCCGGTGTAATGGTCCGTTCCAGATCTGAAGGATCCACCAACCCAAACACATCCACCGGAAGTACCGTTATACGAAAACCCTTTGTCTCCAGCCAGCGGCATACCTCGACAACTGCCGGGTGTTCAACAGACGAGGTAATAATATGGTTACCGCGGTCCCGGCGGGCCAGTGCAGCTCCCTTGATCGCATAGTTATTGCTCTCCGTACCTCCGCTGGTGAACGCGATCTCAATCGGTGAACACCCGAGCAGTGCGGCTGTCTGTGCGCGGGCTGCTTCGACGGCGCGTTTCGCCGTCACACCATAGGGATGCGTGCTGGAGGGGTTGCCGAAGTGTTCATAGAAGAACGGCGCCATCGCCTCAGCAGCTTCCCTGACAATCGGTGTCGTCGCGTTGTAATCGAGGTAAATCGGCTGCATGTGGGTCTCCTTATCTTTGCATCTCTGCGTCTTCTACGCTGGATTTCTAACGCAAAGACGCGAAGACGTAAAGGGCACAATGTGGGTGTTTAAGAGTTTATCATGTTGTAAATCGGTCGTACGGACGGGACTGCCATTCATACACATTGTCCGCCCTGCCATCGGATGGTACGGGCCCAAGCATGTGAAAATGGGTCGACACGCGGGTCGACCCCTACGGAAAAAATATCGCCGCGTTGGGGCGGACCCGGCGTGTATGCACGATGTCCACCCAGCCATCGGATGGTGCGGTCCCAAGCATGTGAAAATGGGTCGACCCGCGTGTCGACCCCTACGGAAAAAATATCGCCGCGTTGGGGCGGACCCGGCGTGTATGCACGATGTCCGCCCTGCCATCGGATGGTATGGTCCCAAGCATGTGAAAATGGGTCGAC
>JAFGNH010000200.1 GCA_016927115.1 Anaerolineales bacterium
AGATATTGAGTACATGTCAGAAACATCCCGACCAACCATTCTCGAAATAAGATCGTCTATGTTTGTTTCACTAACAGGCATACATGCGATTTTCTTACCATCACGCAGGACTGTTACTGTGTCACAAATCTCAAAGATTTCTTCAATGCGATGGGATATATAAATAATACCCACGCCCTCTTTTTTTAATTTTTTTATTGCTCGAAACAGCTCTTCTGTATCTTTACTTGTTAACAGCGCAGTAGGCTCATCAAAAATAACAACTCTGCATTTTTTAAAATACTGTTTGGCAATCAGAACCATCTCTTTCTGTGCTGCGGTAAGTTTTGCAAGGATCATATTGGGATCAACATCAATATTTAACTCCCTTAATACTTCAGCTGTTTTGTTGACCATTTTTTTCCTGTCAACAAAACCAAATCTGTTTTTAGGAATCTGTCCGAGAAAAAAGTTTTCGGCCACTGTTAAATCCTTTGCAACAGTCAGATCCTGATAAACAGCGCCAATTTGAAGATTCTGAGCATCTATAGGGTCATTGATAGTTACTCTCCTACCATTAACAAAGATTTCTCCGCTGGTTGGTTGCAGAGCGCCGGTAAGAATCTTAATTAATGTGGATTTACCTGCGCCATTCTCACCTACAAGACCCTGGATCTGGCCTTCATAAATTTGATAATCTACGTTATCAAGTGCCAATACACCGGGGAATTGCTTATAGATTCCTTCAATTCTGACTATCTCTTGTTTCTCTAAAACCACCAGGCCCTCTATCCTCTGCCATAAATACTGGCAATATCAATAAAACTCTTGTAGGGCTTTATTTCTCCCGGTCTAATTTAAAGTACAAATCAAATGACTTGTTTCATAACTCGCTATACTTTTTTAAAATACTTTTTTTGTTACAAAAGATTACTATAAGACCTTTTCATTCTTGCGACCGGAAAACAACCCTATTTGATTTTTACGGGCAATATTTTTATTGATATTGCCCGTAAATTTTTAACATTCACTGAATTACGCCGTGTTATATACACTTCTGTAATTCATGTGTGTTATTACTGTACATCCTCTGCCTTGACTACTTTAACGCCGGTATCTACATATTCGGGTACTTCTTCACCATTTAATGCTCTAACTACTAGATCGCATCCCAAATATCCCATATTGTAAGGATCCTGAACAATTAGAGCTTTGATGACACCCTTTTTCAATGCTTCGATTTCAGCTTCTGAGTCATCAAATGCAATCACCATAATCTCATCCTGAAGACCTGCTTGTTCAATAGCCAGTGCTATTCCCTCTCCGATATTGTAGTCAATACCGAAAATACCAATCAGGCCATCATAAGCAGTAATAGATTCCTCGGTAGCAGTCATCGCCTCGGCCACTTCGTCATTAGTATAACGAGAATGGATTATCTCAATATCTGGAGCAATTTCACCCATACGCTCGTCAAAACCTTGACCTCTAAGCGTGTCTGTATCACATTCGACTACGTGCATGATAACCACAGTTCCTGTCTTTTCAATACCATTAGCGTCAAGAGCTTCAACCATTGCATCTGCAGCAGTTCTTCCCCCAGCCAGATTGTCTGTTGCCAGATGACTTACTACATCAGTTGGTATGACAGTATCGGTTGTTATGACAAGGATTCCCTGACTCATTGCATTATCTACTGCAGGCACGGCGCCCTCGCCTGACTGAGATGCAATCACTATTGCATCAGGTTTACTGGTCACAACATTTTCCAGAATTGTAATGGCCCCTTCTATATCGGTTTCTGAGTCCGGCCCATAAGGTGTGACATTTACATTCTCATTTTCTTCATCAAACGTCTCACCACCAGCAAGCATATTCTGCCAGAACTCGGAATTTACCCCTTTTACAATAAGAGCCAATTCTATGGTATCTGCAGCTGCTTCTTCTTCCTCTGCAGGTACTTCTACAGGTTCTTCTGCAGGTGCTTCTGCAGGTGCTTCTTCAGTTACCTGACAGCCGCTAATTGCAAACACTGAAATCATTAATAGACTCAGTACGGCGATTATTGTCAATAGCTTCGGTTTTCTCAACATCTTCTCATCCTTTCCTTTTGCTTTAGTCACAAATAGAAATCTGGATTAACCTCTTACCATATCTCTTGGAAAATGCTTTTTTTGGATGGCGACAATTGCTAATAGTCAAAAGAACAGCCTGCAAATCACTTTTTGTCGTTGCCGCTATCCTTCTTGAATTTTCACCTCCTATCTTTCTGTAACGGTCGATTGGTTTGAATATAAATAATGCCAGCGTTTCTAGCCCCGGTAAGCATTCTTGAGATATTCGAGTGTGTCAAACCAACATCATTGGCTATCTCCACCTGGTTTTTACCCTGGAGGAAATGAATTTCCTCCACATCCGCTAATATATTTACCCGCTCTATATGACGATTTGTCTCTTATTACGCCAACATCCAGCACGCACATATGTCCATCATCGTTTCACATACGTGCATCGTATCATAAAATTAACGATTATGCAACATTTTTTGTGCAAAATCATCAGGTCCTTCTAGTCAGAACCAACATTTATGTAGATCCTGCCGGTTTCCCACTCCTCACTCGTCTCCATCAAGATAGCGCTGACAAGGCTCAAACATGACTCCGGGTTTGGAAAAATCCGAACCACTCAGGTACGCCGCTTGATCTCCTGACTTAATCGCTCCAGCATATTGCTGGTTCTAATCCGCCGTCTATGTGTTTCTGGATACTCGAACACCGTCAGTCCTTCCGGAATTGCAGATTCCATCCACTCCGAAAGCCTTGAAGCTGATTTCGCATATTTGGTGACAATCTGCTTCAGATAGTCTTCAGCTCGCTGACGATCCGGAGCATTGAAGACGGCTCTGATGTCGGCTGCCACTGCTGTCTGCATATGCTTGCGAGGTACGTACTAACTGGCATTTTGCTGCAGATGGAACTGGCATCGTCAGGGTATTCCTGTGAAGACTGCCTGGCGGGCTTTGCGAAGCCCAGAATGATCATCGCTGATAATCAACTTCACACCCTCCATGCCGCGGCGGATCAAGTCCTCCAGAAACAGCCGCCAGTGCTGTTCAGCTTCGCTCAGGGATACAGAGACCCCTAAAATACGCCGTTTCCTGTCCTTTCCCACAGCTGAAGCAATCAAAATGGCCGCATCCCGTATCTGACCATCCATTCGAACCTTTTCATATCGAGCATCCAGGTACAGGTATTCAATCTTGCTCAACGGCCGGTTCCGCCAGGCTTCCAGTACTTCATCCAGTTTTTCTGCTGCCCGGCTGACCTGTATACTGTTCACCTCAGTTCCACAGAGCAACCCCTTGTCAAGGGCATCTGAATAAAATGATCCCTGGCGCACTTGAGGCACTTCGAACTGGATCTTGCCAACCCATGCCTTGACGGTCTTGGGTTTGTATCCATTGGCATGCCCTCGACGGTCAGGGGTGCGCTCGTAAGGACCGGCGCCCAAGTACTGCTCACGTTCCAATCTCATGGCTTCGTTGATCAGAAACCGGATCAGCTCAGGCAGAGCTTCCGTACCTTCTGCGGCTATCTGTTCCAACAATTCAGCTGGTGCGGGAGCTGATCTGTGAACTGCATGGTGACTATGGAGAAGAACCAGCCTTCAAAGTAATGGAGCGATTGTTTGACGAGAATTGTATTGGTTGCACCACTTTTTGTTTGACCTTTCGGATAAACGCCATGTCTTCAACTGTAGTCTATCCTCTGACCCCTTCTTGGTGTCCCGAAATAGCTGTTTTTACGACTGATCATGTATATTTTGGAGAGAAATGATTAACTCAGCAGACACCAGCCCCCATAATCGGTATCGGATTACAGCCATACACACCATGTTTTTTCTCCTTATTAAAGGGTGATTCCCTGACATCGAACAAGATTTCCCACTAATTTTGAGAACGATACCCACCTCGCCAGAACGAGACTGCCTGACCGGAGAATAGCTCCGTTGTCCTATTTCCCCGCGGACAAAGCGGCAGGCATAATAGGAGTACGGATGAACTAAAAAAGCACCAAAACCAATTGCCGGGAAGCATACGCTTCCTTATTTGCTATGGAGGAAACTAAATGAAACGAAAAGGGTACACCTACCTGATAGTGCTTGTCCTGCTGGTACTAAGCCTTGCCTGCTCCTCTCTGGGATCACTTTTCCAGGGAGATGAAGGAACTGCTCCCGGAGCTCTCCCAAGCGACACACCAGAGCCTGTTGAACCTGAAGAAATAGAAGAGGAAGAGCAGGCATCTGAAGATGCAAGCGATTCCGATGATGATGTGCAGCGGCGTCCCATTATGCCCACACCAACACCCTTTCATGTGCTCGATGAGGATGATATCCGGGCAACTCTGGACCTGACTGCACCTGATTTTGTCGATTACTTCGTTGAGGAATTCCACTGGTTCACCTGGGACGATCAGGAAAAAGCCACCTACAACTATATCGATGGCATGCTGGAAGGAACAGACCACGAGCCTGAGGAATTTTACAACTGGTGGTCCTATAACGATCGTTTCGCTGGAAATGTGTATGCTGAAATCAGTGCAACAAATGGTGACTGCATAGATAAGGATGCAGTTGGTTTTGTGATCCGGGTGGATCAGGGTAAAGCCGCCGGCGGGTACGCCCTGGAAGTATCCTGTGATGGAAACTGGCGGGTGGTGCGGCACCGCATTGGAAAGACACGCGAGGTGATGCTTGACTGGCAGCCCAGTGATTTAATCGAAACCGGTGAAGGCGCTACGAACCGGCTTGGAATCTGGGGTTACCAACCCGATTTTCAATTCTTCATCAACGGTGTGAAAGTCGGCGAAGCCCATGATCCCAACTACAGTTACACAAAGGGTATCTTCGCCGTTTATGTTCATGCACTCTATACATACGACCTCACAGCCACTTTTGATGATTTTGCATACTGGAACATCGAACTGGTACGTTGACCCTGGCTCAAGATTCTATTACGCTCGCATCAACGGGGGCAGCTTTGTCTGCCCTCGTTTTTTTTCCAAAAAACCTCGGGGTCGGATCCCCGTAAGGGGCATCTTCTGCGCAGGCTTGCTTATTCCCTGGGTGGTTCAATCAGCCAGGCAGTCGGGGTATTCCCACCACCTGCCTCTTCCCAATCATCTCACCATCACACCGGCAGAAATGATCCAACAGCAGCTCCACCGGAAAAAAGGTCAGGGCTGCGGAAAATAATCTCCGGCAGCCCTGTTTGTTGTTTCTGGAAAACAGCAAGCGTTACGGCAGGAAGTTCCAGGGATTAACCTTACCGTATGATTCATTCCGCATTTCAAAGTGAAGATGCGCACCGGATGAGTTACCGGTATTTCCCAGCGGGCCGATCACTGCACCCTGGTAGACACCCATGCCGCAGTATACGCTGCTTGGAATGTATGCCATGTGCGCATACAACGTCTGCCAGCCATTACCATGATCGATGACAATCACATTACCATAGCCCCAGTTATTCCAGCCGGCATATACAATAACTCCAGTATCCGACGCGTAGATGGCGTTCCCTTCGGAACCCGCAAAGTCCACGGCTGGATGAAGGACTGGATCATAGTCATACCCGGACAGGTAATGCTCCACTGTTGGATAGATAAATGTTCCGGTTCCCACCGGCCCGTCATAAACAGTTGGGCAAGCACCCGGGCCAAGAATACTGGCAACAGCCGGGTTCGAGCGGGAAATCTGGCCGCCAGTCATATCGACCACTTCTCCCTTTCCACCAGGAATAACGAGTGCAACACCTTCGGCAATCTGAGGATCATCAGGATTGATAGCCGGATCAAGACTATTCCCCGGCCAATCGATAATATCCTGTACTTCAACGCCGTAGTTGTCTGCAACACCGGTCAGCGTTTCCCCTTCAGCCCAATCATGCAATACACCGTCAACGGGCAGAATATTGAGTTCCTGCCCCACCTGGAGACCATGGACATTACCTTCCAGCGCTTCAAAGTTTCCCCACAGGATGGTATGTGGCCGAAGGCCGAATTTTTCAGCGATACCATACAGGGAATCGCCCGCCTGAACGATATACTTGATAATTTCCATACGTTCCCGGGTCGGAAAGATTGTATGCAGATTTGCCAGGCGGATGATGCTGCCACCTGAAGCTTCTTCTGTGGGATACGCCGGCAGGTCTTCGATACCAAGATCCCCTGTTTCTGCCAGGGTAGAAGTAGCTGGTAAAGTATTCTGCATACTTTCCTGTACAGGTTCCTGTTCAGCTTCCACTGTCTCTGTAGTTTCCGGTTGAAAACCGATTCGTGCAATCCAGATACCGGCAACGATCAGAAGCAGGAAAATCAGATGCCGGTGGTATCTGGCAAGGAAACCCACCACACCACTGCTATTATTTTCTGCTTCAGAGGAACCGGATATCAGCCGCTGCAGCAGGTTCTTCTTCCCTGGTTGCCCCTGTGAAACATCCGGAGCCGCCTGGTTCTCTTTTTCTGTTTGTTCAACCATTTTACCCTTCCAGAACATTAAATACGGTCTTAATCATACCACTTCTTCTCCCAACATGAAGTAAACGCTTGCGCTACGATTTCCCTGTAGTCACAAGCATATCAGGCTGTATATACGCGCCCCGGCCCGAAAAAAATGCTGGAATCTTGCACACGGAAGGAATCCGTCATCCTTAATAATCACCGATTACGCTCTTTTCTGATAGACTCTGCACTGGATCCGTAAATGGCAAATCCGTGCAGCAGGAGAAAACCATGAAAGTAAAACTTCGCAGCTACCTGATTCTGGCGGTCCCGGCGATTCTGTTGGGTATCCTTATCGGGTATATTACCGCCAACCGACCCACGCAAACCAGCGAAGAGGATCAGCGTTTTTCCACCAGCAAGGCAGTTGTTCGTACAATCGTCGAGGAAGAGTTGATCCAGTTGGGCGAACAGCAACAAACCTTCCAGCGGCTGGAAGTGGAAGTGACGGATGGTGATTTCGCAGGAAAGCGCTTTGTGGTGGATTATGGCCGTACTGCGTTGCATCCTGAAGGCCAGATTTTCAAACCCGGGGACCCACTCCTGATCACCATTGAAACCTATCCAGACGGAACCCTGTATGCCTATTTTTCAGACATCATCCGCACAGAGCCGCTGCTTTGGCTAACGGTCGGCTTCATAATACTGATCCTTCTGGTTGGCCGCGAGAAGGGTCTGCGCAGTCTGATCAGCCTCGCAGCCAGTTTTGCGGTTATCTTTCTCTATATCCTTCCTGCAATCCTGAACGGGAGTAATCCGGTCTGGGTCAGTATCATCGGGTCGATCGCGTTTCTTTCTGTTACCCAATATCTGATCTATGGATGGACGCTGAAAGCACACACAGCCCTTATCGGTATGTTTTTGGCCGTCGTGCTCAGCACATTGCTGGCCTCACTGATGCTGCAGCTGACACACCTT
This sequence comes from Anaerolineales bacterium, assembly GCA_016927115.1. Lineage (GTDB taxonomy): Bacteria > Chloroflexota > Anaerolineae > Anaerolineales > E44-bin32 > JAFGNH01. Next base: position 7,455 of record JAFGNH010000200.1, read on the forward strand.
ACCGGTTTTGGAACTGAAAATGCACTGCTGCTGGCCCAGCTCGGAGGCCAGACAATCAACCTGAAAGGTCTCCTTCTGAGCGGTATGATTATCGGCACACTCGGTGTTCTGGATGACCTGGTGATCGGGCAGGTATCGGTGGTATTCACCCTTGTCAACTCCAATCCGGACTTATCACTGCAGAGTCTGATCAATCGCGCCATGATTGTCGGGCAGGATCACATTGCAGCTACTGTAAATACGCTGGTACTCGCGTACGTCGGTGCATCACTTCCGCTGCTGCTGATCTTCACCACTTTCAATCTGCCTTTTATGCTTGCAATTAACCGCGAGTTCATTATTGAGGAGATTGTTCGTACACTGGTAGGATCGAGTGGACTGGTGCTCTCAGTTCCCATCGCTACGTTCCTGGCTGCATATATCGCACAGCATGCGGAAAGTATTCAAAAAAAGGCGCCCTGGCTGGGTTCGCAGCTGCTGGCAAGTGAGCAGGATCAAAAATGATTATTGCTCCAGCAGAGCTATTGAATCAGGCAATGGGGAATTAAAAAAAACTGCTGGGCAAACATCAGGGCACCTGCAGTTTTTTCATCTTCAATGCTGGAAGAGCGTCAGCTTTTGCCGAGTGTCTCCAGAAATTCCATATTATTTTCGGTCTTATTCATCTGCTGGAGAATCGCCTCCGTACCAGCAGCAGAGTCCATGCCGGCACCGGCAGGTGGTGGAGAAATCATTTGCTGATACATGCGACGCAGCAGCCATACCCGCGGTGTGATGTCGGGCCCGAGCAGCAGTTCCTCACGCCGGGTCGAAGAGCGGTCGATATCAAATGCCGGGAAAATGCGCCGTTCCTGCAATTTACGTGCAAGGTGAAGCTCCATATTGCCGGTGCCTTTGAACTCTTCATAGACCACATCATCCATCCTGGAGCCGGTATCCACCAGGCAGGTGGCGATAATGGTGAGCGAGCCACCATGCTCCAGATTTCGTGCTGCCCCAAAGAAACGTTTGGGTGGGTATAGTGCTGCAGGATCGAGGCCGCCTGAAAGGGTTCGCCCGGAAGGTGTCACCATCAGGTTATACGCCCGGGAAAGACGTGTGATTGAATCCATCAGAATCACTACATCCCTGTCTATTTCCGCCAGCCGCTTGGCCCTTTCCAGCGCCATCTCTGATACCCGGACATGCGATGTTACCGGTTCATCAAAGGTCGAGGAGATCACCTCGGCATCGACCGAGCGATCCATGTCAGTCACCTCTTCCGGCCGTTCACCTATCAGCGCCACCATTAAATGTACTTCGGGGTAATTTTCGGAAATAGCGTTGGCAATCTGCTTGAGAACCGTGGTCTTGCCGGCTTTCGGGGGAGAGACAATCAGTCCGCGCTGCCCTTTTCCGATCGGAGCGATCAAATTGAGCAAACGCGTGGTAAGGATGTAGCGATCTGTCTCAAGATTGAAACGTTCTTCCGGGAAAATCGGTGTTAATGCTTCAAACTTGTGCCGATTTTTTGCCTGTTCAGGGTCCTGCCCATTAATGGATTCCACGCGCAGCAGACCATAATATTTTTCATTGTCTTTTGGAGGCCTGATCTGGCCAATAATCATATCCCCGGTACGCAGGCCAAAGCGCCTGATCTGGGATTGTGAAACATAGATATCGTTAGGGCCCGGAAGATAATGGTCGGCTCGCAGAAATCCCATACCTTCATTCATTACTTCCATGATGCCGCCACGCAATTCAAGACCCTGGCGTTCTGCATCAGCCTGCATGATTCCAAGGACAAGTTCATCCTTTTTCAAACGGCTGGCACCCGGGATCTTGAGATCCTTCGACATTTTGCGTAGGTCGGCGAGGGTCATCGCTTCTAACTGGGCAATATTCATTTAAAGAGCTCCTGGATTAATACAGCAATTGAAGAAGATTAATAAAAAAACGGATTCAACTGACTCCTGACAAGAGTCCCGCCGGTAAATGAGGGCTGAACCTGATTCAAACGTCGGGATTAAATTCGGGGAGGCTTCCTGAAAAACCTTTCAGGATACATCATTATAGCATGCCCTTTTTTACCATGCAAGCAAGAGTTTTACCATGGTTGCGTCACATAATTGCCGAAATATAGAAAAAGAGATAGGCTCACCAACACAGTAACGGCCAAGTCACAGAAGGGAGCCTATC
>JAFGNH010000201.1 GCA_016927115.1 Anaerolineales bacterium
GGGCAGGTTCCAGGGATTCTATCCGGGCCATAATCCTGTGAAACCGATGGTAATGCTATTTCGAGAGCCCTTTTGAACCTGCCCCCGTACCCCCCTGTTCTTCAGACAGCTCCATACTGTCCACAAGAAACCACAGCACTGACACAGATCTGCCACTTAAAGCCGTTATTATCAATGCCAGATCAGAAACGGAACGAAACAGGAGGAAAATATGTTTAAGCTGAAAGATATTATAACCATCCTTGCTATTGCCAGCTTCCTTATCGTTGGGTTCCGCTCCGTGGAGCCTGCAAACGAACCATCCCGCACGATCAGTGTCAACGGGGAAGCCGAAATTCGTGTGGTACCGGATGAGGTAGTCCTTACGCTGGGCATTCACACCTGGGATGCCAATCTGGAAACAGCAAAAAGAGAAAATGACCGCATCCTGCAGCGGGTACTCAATCTGACCAATAGATACGATCTCAAGCCGGAACAGGTCAAATCCGATTATATGTATATACAACCACATTATGAGAGCTGGGACTATCCAGAGAGGGTTGAGGGGTATTCCGTGCGCAGGACTGTTGTGGTTACCCTGAAAGACATCAGTCGCATGGAAGATTATCTTTCTTCAGTCCTCGGGACCGGAGTGAACTACATTCATGGCATCGACTTTCGCACCACTGAGCTCCGTAAATACCGCGACCAGGCCCGCGAACTGGCGATCCAGGCCGCAAAGGAAAAAGCTGTGGACCTTTCAGGCGCTCTGGATATGAGAATCGGCGATCCTCTCACCATCCAGGAAGGCCAGATGAGCTGGTGGGCCTGGTCAGGGTCCAGCTGGTGGGGATCAGGCTACAACACAATGACACAGAATGTGGTTCAGGTTGCAGGCGGAAGTTCGCCAGACCTGGACAACGGCCTCGCACCCGGGCAGATTGTTATCAAAGCAAACGTGACCGCTGTTTTCGAGATGGAATCTGCAAATTGATAACGGGCTTCTTCAGTAGTCAGAGGGCAGCCAGCACAGCCTGCCGAAAACAGGACTAGTAATGAAACCAGCGTTCCATGCGATCAACAAACTGCTGTTTGCGCTGTATCAGGGCAAAGATAGCCGCCACAGCTATACACGGAATAAGTACAATCAGGGACCATCCGGGGCGCAGTGAATCATAGAGGTATTCCTGGATGGTTCCATCAATAAACAGGCTCAATACTCCAATGGCAATAAAAACACCGGAGACGATCTGTAAGCCATGCAGCGCACGGCGCTCGATCAGTTTGTACAACACGAGTACCACTGCCCCCACCCACACAGTCACCGGTAGTGCAAGAGGACGAAACCAGCCCTTTGTGGGAACGGTTGTTTCAATCAGGTATAAAAGCCCGGCTGCCGCAAGCATGTCGAATACAATCCACAGTGGGAAAACACGGCGGCGGTATAACAGCGGACTGACAAACACAACCCAGGCAGCTGCCAGGCTCCCTACAACAACCAGAGACCAGGTAACGCGGCTGTTTATCAACAGGTTGATCGTCAAACTGATCAATGCCGGTACGGCCAGCGCAATCGTAATCAGATAGAAGATCAGCTGGCGATCTGTAGATGTTGAATACTCATCCCGGCCCGGCGGGAGGAGTCTCCCCTCCTGCACCTGGTCAACACCATCCGGAACGATCACGGGGACCCCGCACAGCGGACAACAGCGTTCACGCTTTTCCAGTTCCACCCCGCAATTCACACAATACGGCATTCAGCTCACTCCATATTACTTTCTATTTTTACCGGAATGCCCTGCCTTACCAGAAAGGTAAAGAAGGCGCGTTCGACGAAAGTCTCCCTGATTACCCGCGAAAAGTTGATACGCAAAGACCCATTATAGCCGACAACCGCACAGTTCACCCTGGTTACCCGGGAAGGCCCGAGAATTAGATCAAAGTGCTCTATATGATCCAACATTTGTTCAGGAATCTCAACACGTCCCAGATTCGAAAGAGTACTGGTAAACCGTGTAGGGCCAACGCCCTTGTATACCATCGAAATGATGAAATTCTTCAGGAACAGCGGTGCCAGGCGGACAAAGATACTCTTTTCCGAGCTAACATTGGCCGCTACCTTGCCGCGCAGCTGCTTTTCAGTGGCTTCATAGCGGATGAAATGGTGTACCAGTCGGATAACTTCATCAAAATGATATTCACCCTGTGTCGGTTCAACACCCGGGTTTATATAGGATGAAAAATTCCGCAGCGTTTGAGTTGGGAAAAACTGGCGCAAATTAACGGGAACCGAAACCTTCACCGGCTGCTTGCAGCGTGGCTTATCCTTCTGCTGTATTTGATACAGCGTGAACAGCAGCACACTTACAAGGTATTCTGTCACAGTCACGCTGTGCTTTATTGCTTCAGCTCGCAGCGCATCAGTGGGGATTGTGCCAGTGATAAGGTTAAGAACTGCGCCGGGCAGCGCCAGACCAGGGACATGATACGCCTGCTGTTCCCGCCTGCTTCTGGGAGAACTGTTTCCGGCAAACTCCCTGAAACTGTCAGCCAGCTCTTCTTCTTCCGGACTGCTTTCGCAGTCCAGCATACCCTTACCCGGCGTTATCGGAATACCACGCAACTGCAGATAACGCCCCACCATTGTTTTCAGAAAGACCATCGCCCCTGATCCATCGGTAATCGAATGGAACACTTCCAGTGCAATCCTGCGATCGAAATAACGCACCCGGATCAGGTACCCGCCATTATCCTGGGTATGGAAATCCATACAGGGGTTGACAACATCTTCCTGAATCCTGAACGGCTCACCCGCCTGGAGAAAATAATGCCAGAAAAGCCCTGACCGCATTCTGACCGAAAACCCCGGCAAACGGATCAGTGTATCATCAAGTGCCTGCTGGAGGATTACCGGATCTACCGGATCTTTCATAGTGGCTGAAACGCGGAATGTGCTCGGATTCTTCCGGCTTCGTATCGCCGGATACAGTTTCGCGGCATTATCGAGACGGTACCAACGGCGGGAATGAATTTCCTTCTCTCTCATGCTCCTCCGGGTTGGGCTAATTTGAGTTGGGATACATTTCAACTGGATGAAACAGGCTCTTTTACAAAACCCTCAAAACAGCAAAGCAGTGATGCATATTTCCCATCTCTTTCAATGAATATTTCCGGGAGGAATTGTAACACTATGCATCAGTTTCTGGACTATTGGGTGAACACCGGTAAGCTGTAAAACGGTTTTTGCCCCTGCACTTCCGGCCAGATTCTGCGCTGTGGTTTAACCGCCGCGTTCTAAAGCAGACCCAGAGCCGCCACTGCAGCCCGCAGCCCGCTCCCGACAGCCATGCCTGTGGCTCCAAATACGGCTCCTCCACCCGCTCCCAGCAGCGGCCTGATCTTATCCCACAAACCGCGGCGGCGGAATGGAAAACTGTGGCTGCCCAGAACTGCCGCTGCTGCGGATCCCAGAAATGTGCAGTACAACATGGGCGCCGTTCCCAATCCCCCCACCCATAATACGCCCCCCAGCACGGCCCCTCCGGCGAACCCCAGAGGCCCGCTGATAAATGTGAACAGGTACGATTTCCGGGTAAATCCGATCACCACTCCAAACAAAGCAGCCAAAATAATGCTCACCCAACCCTGTCCTACGACGCCGCCAATCACACCTGTCCCGAAAGCCACCATGGCAATCACAGCAGCATCTGCCAGGGCCCGCCAGAAAGCGCTGTAGGCAGAGAAGGCTTTGCGGCTGCCTTCCTCCACCTTCTTCCCCAGTTCAACCGCATCCAGGGATTCAAGTGCAGCCAGAGGCAATGGGCTTGTGGAAACCGGTTCCAAAACGGCCGGTTCCACAACTGCTTCTATGGGAGCACCGCAGGCAGAACATACACTGGATCCTTTCGGATTCGCAGTTGTACAGTATGAGCAAAGTATCGTTTTTACAGCTGTCACTACACGCTTTCTCCTGAAGGCTGATCAATAACCGGCACTCCTGCAGCCGGATCTTGCCTGACCGCTGCCCGGTTATACGGCATGTTTAGCCCTGCTTCACCACATAATTCCTGGTTTTCTTTACAGTCAGGTTTTTTCAAGCTCACTATCTATTGCGTCTGTGTATTCTGCATGATCACTCATCAGCCAGGTCCTCCAATTTTGTTTTTTACAGCAGCGCAACACCATCACCTGGCTATCAGGACTTATTCCTGATAAATACGAAGCATTATCTGCAGATCCATGGGAGAAGCCATCATTTCGATCACCCAGACTCCATCAGAGAGGGTTATCGACAGGATCTGGCCATCCATCCCTTCGAAAATGTCCACCTGATTAAAACCTGCTTCTTCAAGGTCAAGTATATAATCCTGCAAAACATCCGAATCCTCTGCCAGAACTGTAATGAGGTGATTCCTGCTTTCGGGGGACATCACACTGACGATAGAAACCCGCCCGGGTTCAGGCACAGCATCCACCAGATTCGTTGGCCATTGGTTTCCTTGAGAACCGGAATCCTGCTCGACCTGTATTTGCAGCTCGGTCCCTAATCCAGCAATAACTGTTACACACAGATTCTCATTTGAAAGTGTATACGACTGACCATATTCATATACTATTTCGGAACAGTCGGATTCAGTGAACCCATTCTCCTGCAGCAGGAGGACATAATCAGTTCCAACGCTTTCACTCTCCGGTCGGCAGCGGATTCGGTAACTACCGCTTCCCGTTTGATCCGCGCTCAGGAGGCTGCACTGTGGCGGTTCAGGCAATGTGGCTTTCAGGTCGTCAGGCCAGGTAAGGGGAGGATCATCAGGAACTGAAAATCCCTGTATATAGATGTCATACACCGCTGTCCCAGCCCCATATTCAAGACGCATGTGGAATGTACCATTTGAAATATCAACCGCATCATACTCACCTGCTGCTGCCCGTTCTTCTGCAGAAGACTCAAAACCTTCTGCCGCATAAACAAGGTACTCAAGGGAATAGCCGGCATTTTCCAGCTGGTTAAGATAGGCAAGGATGACACCCTCCTCAACTTTTTCGTAGAAAATACGCACATGTGACTCTCGGGCAACCATTACCGTTGAAATGTCACCCTTAAGCTCAGGCATATCAGAAGGTAAATACGCAGGCCATTCAGCTGCTTCGATACCTGGTATATCCATCTCTGGAAAGTCATTCCCGAAGTCCGGCATCCCAGCTTCTTCATTAAGCTGTACGGCATCCGGTGCATCCGACTGCCTGGCGGGAAGAAAACGGCAGGCGCAGCTGACAGCGATAAGCAGAATAACAAAAAAGATTTCTTTTCTGAACCGGAACATGGAATCCCTCCTGGTTTTGAAAGACTTAGCATCCGGAATGCTGTTCCACCCAGTCCAGTATAGATTGATTTATCATTTAATACATGTCAAAGGTTAGAGTAGAGACTGGTAAAAAAGTCCCACCCAAATGATCCAACAGGCAGGAGTATTACCATCAGCCTGGTGATTGATTGCGCTGATTAATTTATGTAATTACCGGAACCAGGTTGCAAATGATTCTCCTTCCATATGATTGTGGCTTGTCTCTGATGGAATCCGGAAAGGTTGTTTTTTGGGGGGTAGTGTGTATGATGATCAGAATTAGAAGACAAAAAAGAGGAACCTTATGCGAAAACTGCTGCCCCTTCTGCTGATCCTTCCGATGAGTGCCTGCCTTTTGACAACGACAATCCCAACGTCCACCTCTTCACCCGAACCAGCCGACACGGCCACAGGTACAGTACCCACTGAGGAACCAACACAACCTGCCCCCACTCCTGCACCATTTGTTTATTATCCAGAGGATCCGAAAAATGTTGTGCTTGATTTCACATCAGATCTGTGTTCTGCAGAATGGTCTAACAGCGGGGAATACCTTCCGTGCCCCGGAAACTCTGCGGATACAACAAATGGATTCTCACTGGTTGTTTATGAAGCTAAATTAAGCGATGGGGCAGACATCACCTCACCCGCTTTGCTGATGATTCCCCCCCACGGAAGCAGATTTGGCGGCCTTTTTGGTGCCTATCCTGAGATCAACATCTACCCCGGAGATCATTTTAAGACGCTGCTGGCCTGCCAGGAATCCGACAACGGGTGTGCTGTGAGTTATGCACTTCACTACTACGATGCGAATGGCAACTTCTATGAGGTTTCCCCAAATCTTGGGCCGTTACCCATCAACAACCACAATCCTGAAGAAGACACCTGGACTGAAATTGATATCGATCTCTCCTACCTGGCAGGAAACACTGTTCGTTTTATCCTGGCGGTCCGTACAGAAGGTGCTCCCCTTGTCTATCCTGCTTTGTGGATTGGGCCTCATATTCAACGCCAGGAAGGCGCTCAGCCCGCCCCAACGCCAGACATCATCCCCACCGGGTCGACTGATTCAACAGAGGAAAGCAGCGTGCCGGGTGTGATCAAGGGCTGGGTGGATATGGCTTCAGCACCCCCCTATCTCCTTGACTCGTATGGCAGTGGCTCGAGCACGCCGGTTGCTGTAATGTTCTTTAATCTGGACGATGGCACCTGGTGGTGGATCCATTCCACACTGACCCACCCGTATTATCAGATGACCGTTCCCCCTGGCGACTATCATGTTGTAGCCTATGCGCAAGGAGTAGGAGATGTTGCCTATGTCACGGGTGGATACACCGGCTCGGACCCATCCTGCGGACAGGCATTGCAGGTTGTGCACGTCCCGGCAAACACCATCGTGGAGAACATCGTCATTGCGGATTGGAACTGGTCCTGTGGTGGTACTGCTTATCGGCCTGAAAAACCTGCAGAAGTGCCGCTTCCCTGAGCACTCCTGGAGGACAGTTTGCAGGCGATCCCACAGTACATGGACTTATGCCAGGATTTCCCAACAAACGAACTGCCTTATTCTCTGTTGGATGCGGAAAACGCTACACGGCCTCAGATCGTTGCTCACCAGTGGCGGATGCCCTCCTGCAGCATGAGATCTGCCCCTGTTCAGAGCACAGCATAAGGGAATGGAGCCCTTCCAAACTCTTCAATCTCCACTTCCGGGGCCGGTTCACGGGCAGCGTGATGAAGAGAGTATGAAATCCTATCCGTGTGTATGGATTTAGAAAATGATTCGGGCTATAATAAATGCATTAAGTGACTATCAAGGTACATTACATAAAGGTAA
>JAFGNH010000202.1 GCA_016927115.1 Anaerolineales bacterium
CATCACGATAGTCATCAGGAATATTGGCCAGGGCAGACATAAAAATCACCATATTCAGTCCTACAACTTTAAGGGCTCGTGTAAAAATGACGGAAAACATTGCAGTATGTGGTTCATACAACCAATTTGGACCGGAAATTCCTATTAATGCCAGGACCTGGTTGGCAACCCCATTCTGTCCCTGTAATATGAATTTCCAGACAATCGCCCAGGCAACTGCTGAGGTAACAACCGGCGAAAAGAAAATAACCTGGAACAAACGAGATATTCCGCCTTTAAGCCGGTCTAGTAAGACAGCAAGAAGGAGCCCTAAACCAATATCTAAAGGAACAAAGCCCGCTGTGAAAACCAGGCTGTTTATCATGGTCTTCTTAAAAAGCGGATCGGATAACAACATTCTGGAATAATTCTCGAAACCAATATAATCCACCTGGCCCGTAAGCAAGTTGCGTTCCTGTACGCTGAATACAAAAATCGCTACCAGAGGCCCGAGCACAAAAAGTAAAAACCCCAGCATAGTGGGTGTGATGAATAAATAACCCCAAAGATTGTCTTTCTGAGTTAACGAAAGTTTTTTCCTGGGTTTGGGATTGGCTGTAACAATTTTGTCTTTCGAAAATGGAATAATAGATTTTATCATTTCGCATCTTTAGTAGTTCTGGGGCATCCAATCAAGGATACCCCAGTATCAGGATTTACTACGGTAGCATAAAGGGTTGTATGGCGTCGCAAGCAGCATCCAGGATTACCTGGATATCTGCGTCCGGTTGCCAGATCTTATCGATTTCTCCATGAGCTGCAAGATCAATCTTAGGATATTCAGGATGAACCACTTCTACCGTTCCGGATTCAATACTGTTCGCAATCGCCAATTCCATACTTTCTGGAGTCACGAGCGAGTTTGAATGCAGGAAATCTTCAGAGTAAATGATAGATCTTCTGGCTGGTGGGAAGTAAAGAGAATATTTCTCCACATTTTCCGAAGTAGTCATGAAAGCAATAAAATCTGCAGCAACATCAGAATGCTGACCGGTTTTGAATACAACAAATGCCGCTTGACCGACTATGGGGTTATATCCGGCAGGGCCTGAAGGTAAAGAGATCACATCCCATTCAAAAGCAGCATCTGCCAGAAGAGAAGTCCTGCCGATCATGGCTATGGTCATTCCAGCATTACCAGCGAAGAAGTCACCAATCTCTCCAGGAGGTACAGCGCTGCCATCCTCAAATGTCATGGCGTGCATAAACTCAAATGCAGCAACTGCTTCCGGAGAATTGATCGTACATTGGGTCCCCTCATCATTCCAGGCCTGCCCGCCGAAGGCTTTCATAAGCGGCCCCATAGTCTGCCATAATCGTGATCCAAAAATATCTCCACCAAAACTCTGGAATCCATAAACAGTCGAGGCAGTTGCGTCACTGATTGCTTTACTGGCCTCACGGAGGGCGTCCCAGGTCCATTCACCATTTGCGAGTAGAACATCTGGCGTATCCATCCCGGCTTCTGCGAACAGATCCCGATTGTAGTAAATGATATACGGGGATGTGGAGAAAGGCACACCATAAACAGCATCATCCCTGGTCCAGAGTTTCATTGGCCCATCGGCGAAATCTGTCAGGTCATAACCAGGAAAACTTTCCAGAGTGGGGCCCAGGTCTACCAGTACACCCGCATTGATGAAGGTTGGGGCGGTGCTGTCGACGATCCAGCCTGCGTCAGGTGGATCGCTGCCGGCCAATTGGATAGTAACCTTCGACACATAATCTCCGAATGGGATTGAGGTAAAGCTGACACTGACATTCGGGTGGTCGATTTTGTATTCCTCGGCTATTTCATTGAAGATACCCAGCTGAGTCTCGTCACTTGTCCAAGTAGTAATTGTCAGCTCAACGGGTTCATCAGAAGCTGTAACATCCTCTTCCGCTGGTGCGACTGCTTCTTCTTCTTCGACAGTCTCAGCTTCCTGTGCAGGCTCAGCTGCTTCATCTGTGGCTGGCGGGGCGGAGCAGGATACTGCAACCATTGATAGCATGAGTAACATGAGCAGAATCCGGTAAAACCAAGATCGTTGAAAAACTCTCCCAGACATTTGTCCTCCTTATTATTGGTACTGCCAATTACGAAAAGCGATAATCTTAGTTGTCGCTTCACCTCCTTACAAGGCAGGATGTTTTATAAACCCGCTTGATGATTCCGCTTGTTCAACAAGTTCAACTGCACGATAACCATCATGAAAAGTCGCGCCTGAGGGACCAACGTCCTGGTTGTTGGCTATGGAATACAAGAAGTGGTGGATTTCATTTATGTGGCTGTGTTCCCATCCCAGGTTGTGAGCCGGCGGCCACCAGGGAGACATCAGAGGGTGCGCCTTTTCTGTAACACTGATATCAGTGAAACCGCTTAATTGTGAGGGCGATCTGTCTGGCAGAAAGACCCTGAGAGTGTTAAGGTCCTGAAGGTTAAATTCGAGGGATCCCTTCGAGCCATTGATTTCAAACCGGAACCAGTTCTTTCTCCCGGCAGCCACTTTGGATGTGGACAACATTCCGATGGCACCTGTCTCGAATTCCACTGTCATAGATGCAAAATCATCAACTTCTACCCGGTAGAGATCTCCGGATTTTGTTTTCCGCTCAGGTACAAAAGTTTTAAAACAAGCATTCAGAACAGACATTTCACCGAGAAGAAATCTGCACGTGTCGATGACATGGCTTCCCAGCCCTCTGGCGGATCCAAGCGCGTTCTCCCCATAAGCGTAGAGAACCTCTTCAACCGGACGATAAGGATCATGTCCTGATTCCTGGAAATAGCAGGCGTGCATGGTATAGATATTTCCCAGATCGCCATTGTGGATCAAGTCCCTGGCTAACTGAACTGCTGGCAGGAACCTGTAATTCATTCCACACATATTGATTTTGCCTGATTGTTCAGCGGCCCTTGTCATTTCGAGGGCAGAGGCTGCATCAAGAGCGAGGGCTTTTTCGCAGAATACGTGTTTTCCCTGTTCGAGAGCTCGAATCGCAGGCTCTGCATGTAGATTCTCGGGAAGACATATGTTAATGATGTCTATGGACTCGTCGTCGACAATATCAGCCCAGTTCTTTGTATAGAAACCAATATTGAAGTCCCCGGTAAACGCTTCCAGGCTTTTTTCGTCCAAGCCGGAAACAGCGACCAATTCTGGAACAAAGGGTAAGTCGTCCATTATATGTGCCACAGTCAGATAGGCATGGGCACGCATTCTTCCCATAAAACCATTACCCAGGATACCGATTTTCAGACTGTGTTTCTTTTTCACATTTTGCTTCATAGGATTAATCCTTTTCAGCCCTTAAGCTGTGCAAATATCGCAAACCTCTGCTGAGCATCTTGATTTCTCCCATCCACTCAAAGTCCGGATGCATTCTGGAAATCTCAAGTAAGACCATGCCATCGTAGGAAATGGATCTCAAATCCTCAAAAATGCCCGGGAAATCAATATCTCCCTGTCCGGCAGGCACACATCCATATTTCTGAGGGTCATCTGGAGAATAGCCGGGCATAATACTCACATCTTTTGCATGAACGAGGTAGACTTTCTCGCCAAAAACCGATATGGCTTTTCGCGGATTGTTCTTTAATCGCACGAAATTCCCGGTATCCAGAACAGCCCCCAGGAAAGGAGAATCAAATTCCTTGATAATGGAACTGATCTCAGAGAGGTATAAATCAGCATGATTCTCAAGGCCGATCTTGACTGCATGTGATTCGGCCAATGGAAGAATCTTTTCAAGAAAATCCAGGGCTCGGGAGATTTGAGGTCCATGGGGTTGCTCAAAATAGCTAATGCTTGATACAACAATTCGGAGGACTTCACAACCCAGTCTCTGATTGAGTTCAAGAAACCGCTTCATCTCCTCCAGAACATCCTTTAATGTTTTCCCCATAAATCCATCTGGGTGGCCCCATTGGAATACAAGAGGAATGGACAAACGCGAGAGTTGAGAGAGGATGGTTTTATCGTCGTCAGGCAAGAAGCATGTCTCTATGGACAAGCCCTCGACCAACTCAATGTCAGGCAAATTCAGAATATGATCTACAAAATCGCTAAGCCCCCAAATTCCATCAGGAACTGATTGGCCCGGGTATATTTCGTTAAAATACCGATGGTAGCTGTAATTATCAATCCCGATTTTCACGTTTTCTCCTGGGGCAGGTTGATATGGCAGCGGAATGATTTACTGACCCTCTCCCGGCACAGGCCCCACCGTTTTTCCCGGTTCAAATTTACAGGGAAGAACTTTTTGAATAGGGGCGAGGGATGGGGTATCATCGTTCAACAATTGGATTAACATCTGAATTGCATGAATTCCCATTTCACGCCGTGGAATCCGGAACATGGTCCATTCAATATCAGACTGGCGCGGCTCTATTGAATCGCCGAGGACAGCCAGTGAAAAGTCTTTAACATAGGTCTTGTTCAGCTTTGAAGCGGCAGATAATAGCTGCTCACCCAGATTGCTATTTTCGACGATGAATGCCGTCACCCTGAGGTCAAACAACTTTGACAGGTCCTCGATTTCTATTCCAGCTGGGTCACAGGTCCAATCAATACTCTGGTTATAAACACGATCTGCCTGTTCCAATCCCAGCAGGTATCCATCATAGCGATCGATTTGGGCTTCCTGGTGGAGTTCTGTGTGGATGCAGGCAATATTTTGATGGCCAAACAGAGCGATATGCTTTACGATCTGAGCGGTGGCTTGTTTGTAGTCCGCGGAGATATAGGAGATTTTTCCACCAGGTACCTCGCGCCTTCCGACAAATACAAATGGGTAGCCCTGTCTGGTAAGCTCGACAAGGTCGCTTCTGTCCTCAGTTAATCCCAATAGAATGGAGCCTTCAGTTATATTTAACCGAGAGACGCTGCCCTGAAAGATGCTTCTTGGTTTTGAAGAGGATCCAATACTTGTGAACATAAGCAGATCATAGCCCTGCCGCTCAACTTCTTCTTCGATTCCAACCAGAAAGGGGTAATAGAAGTTATTCTGTTTAATTGGAAATATTGGTTCATAGGTAAAAAGGCCAATAATTTTATTTGAGCCTTCCGCCAGGCGCTGAGCAATCGGATTGGGCATATAACCCAATTCCACAACAGCCTGTTTGACTCGTTCAACTGTCTCAGGTGATACCCTGATGTTTTCTCCAATCCTGTTATTGACCACAACAGAGACAGTAGCGGGCGATACGCCGGCTTTTTTTGCTACATCCGAAATACGCACATTATGTTTGGACATCAGATTACCTCATTCGGCTCGGTGGATTCAGCTTTACTGATAAAGCGCTTAATCACATCAAGAAAAAAATATAGGTGAAATTATTGATAAAGCGCTTTATCATAAAAATAGCACAAAAATTTAGTGATGTCAAATTAAAATAAAATTGCAGGCTCCCGGCACGGTTCAATATGCGCTCGCCTGAAAATTACGCGATTATCACCCCGATATGGATGTGTGGCCAGTGGTGACCCTCCCTACAAACCCTGGCGGACGTCGGAATAGATCCCGGTGGTCCGTTTTCCCGGGATTCTCTTGCAGGGACCGCCCTTGACGAACAGAGCAGATTGTGGATACGAGGTTAAAACTCCAGTCTGATGTTTCTATCACCGACTTCATCCGGGCAGGATCCGGAGTTTCTATTCGGAACAGTCTTCTATGGATTGCAGGCGACTGATCTGGCGCTTGATTCTGCCGGCGGAGGAAAAATAAATAAACCGGGTCAAACCAGGACCAAACTGGTTCAGTGCTCCATCTCTGTGCCCAGCTGCGGTCCCGCAGCCCGGATATATTCCTCAACATCAGAGTTGTAGACTACTTCTTCGACATGGAAAACCGCCCAGGGTGTGCC
>JAFGNH010000203.1 GCA_016927115.1 Anaerolineales bacterium
CCTGCGCCTGTTGTGGTGTGATGGCCAGATCCGTTTCCTCCAGTGAGAAAGTCAACATCAGCAAGCGGCTGGCTGTCTGGCTGTTTTCGTCCGTTCCCATAGCTGCGGCAGCCTCAGTCTCTACGGCGGCCCCTGAACAACTTGAGAGAATCAGCAGCGCAGCAACGCATAGGAGAATAGTTTTTTTCATAGTCCTGTCCTTTTCCGGTACCTGTTGAAAAAAGTTTTCCGCACATCGATCAATGGCCTGCAAAAATCAGCCCGGTATTCTGGCAATCCATCTATCCTGCGGCTCGTGATTGAAGCAGTTCAATCAGCGGTTCGAGCAGGAGCTGAACCTGGCCGAACATGCCGCGTCCACCCATCCCGGGGCGTTCAGCCTGCATGGTAGCTTGCTGTTCTTCGGTCCATTCTCCTTCAGGCGGAGTGCCGGGGCCGTCGCCTTCACCGGGGACACGGGTGCTATCAGACGGGTTATCACCGGGAACCCCGCCGGCAGGCCTGCCGCCGACTCCACCACCGGGGCCCATACCAGACTCGATACCCAGTGATGCCAGAAGATCCTGCATTACCTGAGGATCGCTGTTAATGTCGTCTATCCTTTCCATCTGTTCTACGGTCATCGCTGCTGCAATCTGTTCATAGACTGCCGTCATGCTGGTGGTGTCCGCTGTTTGAGCTGTACTTTGTGCCCGTATAGATTTCCACAGCGGCAGCAGAACAACTGCCTGTTCGCTGGTGACAGCCAGCTCACCACCCTCCAGGGAAAAGATAAGCATAGCCAGTTGAGTGCTGTTATCGGGATCCTCCAGGTTAAAACCGGATTCTGTGTTTCCTGCCTGTTCTTCTACCTGTAGTGGTTCATCCATTGTTTCTGGAACAGCTTCGGCAGAATCTGCCCCCTGATCCGATACTGGGTCGGTGGAAATTTCATCTGCTCCGCCTCCACATGCTGTCAGAAGCAGGATTAAAACCATAAGCAGAATTGATATCTGGAAAGGCTTTTTCATTGTTATCTCCTGAATTGGGTTATTCATGTCGTAATGCATCAATCGGATCGAGTTGGGCGGCTTTGTTGGCAGGGTAATAGCCAAAAAATACGCCTACGATTGCTGCCGATCCAAACGCAAGCATTATTGCACCTGGCACGATGACGGTTCGCATGTCACTGACAACACCGAACAGGAATGCGCCGCCGATGCCGGTGAGCACGCCGATCAAACCACCGACCAGACTCAACAGCAGTGATTCGGTCAGAAACTGCCAGCGGATATCATCGGGTGTGGCACCTACGGATTGTCGAATGCCGATCTCACGCGTGCGTTCGGTCACGCTCACCAGCATGATATTCATGATGCCGATACCACCAACAATCAAGGAAACACCCGCCACCCAGCCCAGCAGGCTTCGGAAAGCAGCCGTGGTCGATTCCTGGGTTTCAATGATGTCGCCCTGGGTTGTGATTGAGAAATCGGGCTCATCGAGGGTTACATCATGACGTTTTGCCAGCAGAAGCGATATCTGGAGGATGGTGTTATCCAGATCCGCATCCGGATCGATTTCCACATAGACCGCCCGGATACTGTCACCCATAATGCGGGCGAAGAAATTATCGATAAATTTCTGGAAGACAACCGTAACCGGTGTGTAGAGGCGGGCATCGAAATCCGTGTCACCTTTGAGGCCTTCCTCACTGAGGACACCAACTATTCCAAGACGGGTGTTTCCGGCAGTTACAACTTCGCCAATAACATCCGTGGTGCCGAACAATTCTATCGCCAGGTCATATCCCAGCACGGCCACCTTTGCCTTTTTTTCCACTTCCTCCTCGGTAAAGAACCGCCCTGTCCCGACAGAAACATCACGCACTGAAGGGAAGGAGGTTGTTGTTCCCAGAATTTCCACGTCATCAAGCGTGGCCTCCGTTGATTTGATGGAATCAGTAGTTCCCTGCTCAACGACCACGCCGACTACTGAACTTATTTCATCTTCGATTGCGAAGGCATCGTCGTACACAAGCCCGCCTGAACTTCCACCTCCCGGACCCATTGCCATCGCGCCTCCCCGGCTCATCGAAGAGGTAACGTAGATAAGGTTGGATCCCAGGCTGGTAATCTGATCCGAAATGGTTGCTTCAGTCCCGGCGCTGATCGAGATCATAATGATCACGGATGCCACACCGATAATAATGCCCAGCATAGTGAGCAGCGATCTCAGCTTGTTACGGCTGATACTTTCCCAGGCTACACGAAGGAACTCCTGCGGTTTCATGAATGCACACCTTCCCTGAGTTCCCTGATAATTTTCTTGCCGTTCTGCTTGTCGAATTCAATCAGTCCATCCCGCAGACTGATGACCCGTTGAACATGCTCGGCTATTTCCGGGTCATGGGTAACCATGACAATCGTTCTCCTCTGTTCATGCAGGTTGTGCAGGAGGGCCAAAATTTCCTCTCCTGAACGGGTATCAAGGTTACCGGTTGGTTCGTCAGCCAGGATCAATACCGGATCGTTGATCAGAGCACGGGCGATCGCCACACGCTGCTGCTGCCCACCCGAAAGCTCATGCGGCTGATGTTCTGTCCGCTCCCCCAATCCCACCAGTTCCAATGCGGCCTGGGCTTTCTCTTTCCTTTCTTCGATAGTCAGGTCAGCACTGCGGTTGTACATGAGTGGGAGGGTCACATTCTCCAGGGCCGATGTCCTGCCGAGCAGGTTGTATGACTGGAAGATGAATCCCAGTTTGCGATTCCGGATATGGGCCAGTTCTTCCTTTGATTTCTCGCTGACATCTTCGTCATCAAGGAAATATTTACCTTCCGTTGGCCGGTCCAGGCAGCCGATGATATTCATCAAGGTGCTTTTTCCTGAGCCGGAGGGACCCATTACAGCGACAAACTCGCCTTCCTTGATCTCCAGACTCACGCCATCAAGTGCTCGTACCTGGATATCTCCCATCCCGTATAGTTTTTTCATATTTTCAATGCGGATGATCGATCGGGAATTCATTACTGTGTCTCCATGATACCGGTGCTGACTATTTCGCCCTGATTCAGGCCGGATTTTATCTCGGCATACGTAATATCGATCAGACCCACTTCGACGGTACGCAGGCTCAATTCTCCGCTTTCGTCGACTACAAAGACGGCATATTCACCGTCACCAAGGTCGCGCAGGGCTTCCACCGGCACCAGAACCGCATTCACGGCCTGTCCAGCGATGACATTTACACCTGCACTGACTCCGATAGGCAGCTCGCTGATCTGTCCGTTTTCATCCATCTGGACGACAGCATGGACCATTGTGCCGCCCATATCACTGTAGAGCACAGGATCCACCTGGATGACAGTACCAGCAAAAATATCATCCGGAAGGGCATCAAAGGTCACTTCTACCGGATAGTCGATATCGATCAAGAACAGGTCCGCTTCATCGATGTAGATGTCGAGATAGGGGATGGTCAGGTCATCGATGGTGATGAAATCGCCATTAACCGTATCCCCGATGCCTGCAGAAACCTCTAGAATCAAACCGCTGAAAGGGGCGACAATAGTTGCGCCATCCAGGTCGGCCATTGCTGATGCAAGTTCGGATTTGGCTTCAGCAACCTGCAATTGAGCCATTTCAAGGGCGGCTTCTTCCGGTCCGTCAGCAACACCTGTATAAGTGCGTTCTGCTTCTGCCAGATTGGCTTCAGCCAGGGCAACTTCAGCATCCATTGTTTCCTGTTCGATTTCAGACGGGTGGCCGTTGTACCAGTTCCATGCCCGAAGAGCGCTTTCATAAGCGGACAGAGCGCTTGCATATCTGGATTGGGCATTTGCCCGGCTCCGGGCCGAGGAACTGGAGGCTTTATCGTAGTCATCTTTTGCGTTATCGAGATTGATTTCGGTGAGGATGAGGTTTGCCTCAGCCGCCAGCATTGTCGCG
The DNA here is from genome assembly GCA_016927115.1 of Anaerolineales bacterium. Lineage (GTDB taxonomy): Bacteria > Chloroflexota > Anaerolineae > Anaerolineales > E44-bin32 > JAFGNH01. Next base: position 3,930 of record JAFGNH010000203.1, read on the forward strand.
TCGCCGGCTCTGTTCCCTTCCTGGTTTACATACCAGGTATACTCCGCATCATTTAGGGTGTCCTTTGCCTCTGCCAGAGATAATTGAGCCTGAGCTGTAACGGTATCGGCATTGGCAACCAGACTGTCGAGGTTGTCTTCCGCTTCCATCAGGTTGATTTGAGCCGTGTAAACATCCATTTCCAGGGCGTCAATGTCAGCCTGAATTGCGAGGATTTCTCCTTCTTCCACCCTGTCTCCGGGTTTGACATAAAGCTCAGCAACCTTTCCGCTCGTGGGGAAGCCGAGAGAAACCGATCCTTCGGCGATCAGCGAGCCGGATCCACTGGCGTAAACCTCTAGATCACCCTGGCGGGCGACTGATGTTTGCAGTGCAGGTTCATTCTCTCCCTCATCGGCAGAGGCGGTTTTCCGAGTGAAATACACACCTGCAGCGCCGGACAGCACAATCAGGGCAGCCAGTATCCACA
>JAFGNH010000204.1 GCA_016927115.1 Anaerolineales bacterium
CTGGCCCGCAGCGAAAACGAAGTATGATTTCAGGAGGGTAGCTATGACAAGAACAGCTCTGATCACCGGAGCTGCTGGTGGAATTGGCTGGGCAGCGGCGATGGCTTTTCACGAAGCAGGCTGGTCGACATTTGTTGTCGATCGTAATAAGATAAAAAATTTACCCGAGGGTATCCAGGCATTTCAGGCAGATGTTTCCCAGGAAGAGGGCGTCCGGTCGATTTTCAGCTGGTTCAGCGATTACAGCAGTACGCTGGATACGCTGGTTAATAATGCCGCGATTCAGATCTGCAAACCACTGGTAACCATGACTGTGGATGAATGGGATACCGTGCAGCATTCAAATCTGCGGTCGGTGTTCCTCACTGCCCGTGAAGGTTATCCTTTCCTGAAAGCCTGTAAGGGATCGATAGTGAATGTCAGTTCGGTGCATGCGGTGGCGACTTCTGCGGATATCGCCTCGTATGCGGCCAGCAAGGGCGGCGTTGTATCGCTGACCCGGGCGATGGCGATCGAATTTGCAGCGGATGGGATCCGGGTGAACGCTGTCTGCCCGGGAGCTGTAGATACACCGATGCTGCATGCCGGATTGAGCCGGGGCCATGTGTCTGGCGGATCGATAGAAGACCGGATGGCGGAACTCGGTGCTAAAACGGTTATCGGCCGCGTGGGAAAGCCGGAGGAAATAGCCAGCACAATCCTGTTTCTGGCTGATTCCAACCAGTCCAGTTTTATCACCGGCAGCCACCTCCTGATTGACGGCGGAGCAACAACAAGGTTGAGTACTGAGTAGTCCTTTCATGTTTTTCAAGACTGCTGGCTTTTTCTCAATCTTCTCATTCAGTGTTTTGGAATTGTGAGTCATGGAATCTTTATTGGCGTATCTGCCATTTGTGGTTCTGCTGTTGATGGCAACATCGGCAGTCCTGTCTTTGCAGGACGAAGAAAATGGAGGTTGGAGGGCAGGTGTGCTCTCTGCCATCATTCTGTGGTTTGCCGTGATCTGGCTTTCCACAGAGGTTCTCAGTGCGTTTACGATTCTCACGCAGTTTACTGTCCTGGGTGTCTGGATCGTTTCCCTTGCTGCTGTCCTCTATCGCTGCTGGACTATTTCGGCACGACACCCGCAGCTTCGGTTGCGCGGGTATTCCCTTTCTTTTAAAAAGTTGTTTCCTGCAGGGATTTTAATCTTCTGCATTTTTTTGATCAGCTTTGCTGTTGCTGTTATCGCTCCACCCAATAACAATGATTCAATTTCCTACCATCTTCCCCGTGTTCTGCATTGGATTCAGAACAGGTCGGTTGATTTTTACCCCACCGTGATAGCACGGCAGTTGTTCATGCCGCCGCTGGCTGAATATGGCCTCCTGCAGATGGTCATCCTGGGAGAGAGCGATGCTTCACTGGGGCTCCTTCAGTGGATTTGTTTTGCCGGTGCGGTACTTGGCGTTTCCCTCAGCAGCCGCTGGCTGGGTGTTGGGAAACGCGGTCAATGGATGGCGGCACTTTTCGCAGCCACACTTCCGATGGCTATACTGCAATCGACAAGCACACAGAACGATCTCGTTGCAGCATTCTTCGCGATCGCACTGCTGGAGCGCATATTGAGGGTTCTGTCGCAAAAGCGCATCGAACCTGTTTCGATTCTCTGGATCAGTCTGATAACTGCCCTGGGTATGTATACAAAAGGAACCTTCGCTGCCTTCTGTATACCCTTCCTTGTTATGCTGGGGATTTTTACTCTGCGCAGGGAGGGTTTGCGGAAAGCGTTTATTCTGGCTTCGTCGGTTTTGCTTCTCACTACACTGGTCAGTGCGCCGTTATGGATTCGTAATACAATGGCTTACGGCTGCTTTCTTGGCCCTGAAGTATATCTTTCATCACAGCAGGGATTATTCTACAAACCTCTGGTTCTACTCTCAAATCTGATTAAGAATTTTTCTTTCCACCTCTCTACTCCGGTGGGGACATTAAACCTGTTCTTCAAGGGTGTGTATGTCAGAATTCATGAACTGATCGGGATAAATCTTGAGACAACCAGTCTGCATCAGGGGAATGGCAATTTTTCTTTCAGTGCTTTCAGCAATCATGAGGACCTGGCCGGCAACCCGGTCCATTTCCTTTTTTTCCTGGTTGTAAGCACCTGGATTATCCTGCGAGGGTGGAAAAAACTTTCCGGTATACAGAAAACCTTCGCTGCTTTCTGGGCGTTGAGCTGGCTGTTCTTCAGCTTCCTGTTCCCCTGGCAGCCCTGGGGAAGCCGGCTCCAGTTAAGCCTGTTTATCCTCGGTGCGCCGCTTGTTGCCATACCCTTTGATGGTCCTGCCTTCAAACGCCGGGACTATACAGCTGCAGTTGGCCTATTTCTGCTTGCTTTGCCATGGCTTCTGTTTAATAAGATCCGGCCGGTTTTGGGCTTCAGACCGTACACAGCAGTACCAAGTGTGTTTACTGCCTCAAATAATGTGATCCTGTATGCAAACAGACCAAACGTGCGCGATTCATTCACCCGGCTGACACGGGTGATCATTCAGGCAGATTGCGATTCTATTGGCATGGAGATCGATTCGTCTGATCCCGAGTATTTTCTCTGGCGCAGTGTGGAAGCGCCATTTGATGGGACTACCCTTGAACATATTCATTCTGAAGCGTATCCTGCCCGGGAGGAGTCTGATTCAAGTGAGATCTGTGCTGTAATCTGTATGATCTGCGCTGAAGATGAGGAAACCCGCCGGGGACTGCCGCTGGTTGAATCTTATGGGGTGATCAGGTTCTATGCTGCAGAGCAGCCGTAGGAAGGTACCATCCGCAGTTTTTTTAACGCTGATTTAAGGTATCTGTGCAGCACATGGATGAGTTTCCACAATAGATCGCGCGCCAGGTTTGGACTGACTGCAGCTAAATATCAAGTAATACGATCAGTCCATGCCCGCAGGGGAAGTATGCCTGTGAGTGTATAGTCGATTGTTTTTTGATTCACACCGCATCCCGAGCGGCAGTTACGTTTCGCCGGGGTAAAGGATCGAGATTGTTGTGCCGTGTCTTTTCAGATTGCAGCTTGTCTGATATGTTTATCGCAAACAGGGAGAGTACACTGAATAATAGAGTTATTCACAGAAAATGGCTGTGCCCTGCTTCAGCGCGATTTATTTTTCTGACCTGGCGGAACCTCTATAACGGGTAGAGGTATAAAGCCGGTAATTTAAAAACTCCAGCTGCTTAATAAATAAAAGGCAGTTTGAGCGAGGAATTTTCAATCATGCGATTAATGGTCTACCTTCCAGCTTATAACGAAGAAAAGACAATCCGCAGCACTCTGGAGGGAATCCTGCAGGCGCTGCAGGAGCAAAAAGACCTGGTTTTGCTCGTGGTGGATGATGGCTCCACAGACAGGACCGCAGCAGAAGCCCAAAGTGCAGGTGCGGAGGTTGTTTCTCATCATACAAATCTGGGTGTGGGACGTGTTTTTCACACTGCGGTGCAGGAAGCGCTGGAGCGAGGCGTGGATGTGCTTGTTTCCATCGACGCAGACGGGCAGTTCAATCCCGAGCAGATTCTTTCTCTGATTATCCCACTGGAAAAACAGAGTATGGCAATGGTAACCGGCAACCGGTTTATGAACGGCAGGCCGGCTTCCATGCCGCTCATCAAGTATCTGGGAAACCAGGTTGTAGCCAGGCTGGTTAGCGCTATGAGCGGCACCCGGCTGAGGGATGTCTCCTGTGGTTTCAGATCCTATTCCCGGGAAGCACTGCTGCATTTGAACCTCTTCGGCGACTTCACCTATACCCATGAATCGATCCTCACGCTCGCCAATCACAAGCTGCCTATTCTCGAAACCCCGGTTGATGTGCGCTATTTCCCGGATCGCGAATCTCGTGTGGCAAAAAACCTCACAATGTACAGTATGAAAATCAGTAAAATTATTTTCAGAGTACTTGTAGACAATAAAGCTCTGAGGGTGTTTGGTATTTTTAGCAGTTTTTTCACTACGATTGGTTTGTTTCTGATCGCGTTTCTTTTTGGCCATTACTTTCTGAAGGGAAGTTTCTCTCCTTATAAGTCGGTTGGGTTTATCGGATTGGGATTCATCATTCTGGGCCTGTTTATTCTGCTGTTTGCCCTGATCGCTGACCTGATCAACCGGCTGCGTATCAATCAGGAGCGTATATTAATCATGCAGAAGAAGAGTTACTACCGGCAGAAGGAAAAGGACAGCAGTCAGGGCTGATAAATTGGACTCCCGGGTCACCCCGCCTGCGATAATTCACAAAATTCTGCACTTTCAGCGTGGATCCGCATTTTATAAATCGCTTATGTTGAAGTTTGATCTGAGGCTGTACAATCGTTGCTGAGGTAGATAACTCCGAAGCAAGAAGAAGGCTGCCTGCAAGAAAACGACGGCAGTCGGGCAGGGAGATTGCATGCACAGGAAAATACTTGTCACTGGTGGCGCGGGGTTTATTGGGTCTAATTTTGTTCACCATGTCCTGAAAAAATACCCTGATGTGTTTCTCTTCAACATGGATGTCCTGACCTATGCTGGAAACAGGGAAAACCTGCGCGGGATCACGGATCCCTCCCGACATATTCTGATTGAGAGTGATATCTGCGATCAGGCCCGGATTGAGCGGCTGCTGCGTGAGCAGGATATTTGCACAATTATAAACTTCGCAGCCGAGACTCATGTTGATCGTTCCATCATGGGCGCTTCGCCGTTTATCTGGACCAATATTCAGGGTACTTATTCCCTGCTGGAAGCTGCCCGAACTGTCTGGTTGGAAGAGCAGCAGCTGGGTGAAGGTGATTGCTGCTTCCTGCAGGTATCTACTGACGAGGTGTACGGTACACTCGAGCCGGATGATCCACCATTCAGCGAGACAACGCCGTATGCTCCCAATTCGCCGTATTCAGCCTCAAAGGCATCCGGGGATTTTCTTGTGCGTGCATACCACCAGACATACGGCCTGCCGACGCTGATCACACACTGCTCCAATAACTATGGGCCGTTCCAGTACCCGGAGAAACTGATCCCGTTGATGATCCTGAACGCAGTCGAAGGTAAGCCGCTGCCGATCTATGGTGATGGCCGGCAGATACGTGATTGGCTGTTTGTCGAAGATCATGTGCGGGCGTTGTGGATGGTTCTGGAGAAGGCACAGCCCGGATCTGTGTATACCATCGGGGCTGAAGTCCAGCCGACCAACCTTGAAATTGTGGACAGTGTATGTGCGCTGCTGGATGAGCGGTTTCCGGATTCAGAATATGTTCCATTCAATTCTCTCAAACAGTCTGTAACCGATCGCAAGGGCCATGACCGCCGTTATGCGATAGACAGCAGCCGTATCCGGAAAGAACTTGGCTGGGCGCCGGAAGTCTCTCTAAAAGATGGACTGGCATCCACGGTTGACTGGTATCTGGCGCATCGGGACTGGGTAAATCAGGTCCGCAGTCGTGATACATACAACGCCTGGATGAAGAAAAACTATCAGAACAGGGAGAACAGCGCATGAAAGGAATTATTCTTGCTGGTGGAGCCGGGACACGCCTGCATCCACTCACTATTCCTGTGAGCAAACAGCTGCTGCCCGTGTACGATAAGCCGATGATCTACTATCCGCTTTCGACCTTGATCCTGGCAGATATCCGCGAAGTGCTGCTGATCACCACACCAAATGACCAGCCCCTGTTTCAGGCGCTGCTGGGCGACGGCAGCCAGTGGGGCATGCATTACACCTATGCCGTTCAGGAAGCCCCGCGCGGCCTGGCAGAAGCATTCATTATTGGACGGGATTTTCTTGAAGGTGGCGCTGCAGCCATGGTGCTGGGTGACAATATCTTCTACGGTCGCGGTCTTGGTAGAATACTGCGTGAAGCTGCCACACTGCAGAGCGGCGCTCGTATCTTCGGTTACCCGGTGCGGGATCCACAGCGCTACGGAATTATTGAACTCGACAGTAACGGGGCTCCGCTGCAGATACTTGAGAAGCCATCTGAGCCGCGGTCGAATCTGGCGGTACCGGGCCTGTATTTCTATGACCATACTGTGGTTGATATAGCTGCCGGACTGAAACCTTCAGAGCGTGGTGAACTGGAAATCACCGATATCAACAATGTGTATCTTCAGCGAGGAGCTCTGGAAGTAGAGGTGCTTGGGCGCGGTTTTGCCTGGCTGGATGCGGGCACACCTGAGGCGCTGCTGCAATCAAGCAATTTTGTGCACACTATTGAGGAACGCCAGGGGTTCAAGATATCCTGTGTGGAGGAGGTAGCCTGGCGGCGCGGTTTTATCGACAACAGCCAGTTCATTCATCTTGGTGAAAAGGGTGAGGGCAAACCGTATTTTGACTATCTGAGACGCATTGCCGCGGAGGAGCTCAGCCATGCAAACTACAAGCAGTATTGATGGTGTTGAGGTTCGCAAATTGGAGCTGTATTTTGACGAACGCGGCTGGTTGGCGGAACTCTATCGTGCAGATGAATGGCCGCAAGAAACGCAGCCCCGGATGGGTTATTTATCCGTGACGAAACCCGGCGTTACTCGCGGCCCGCATGAGCATGTCGATCAAACGGATGTGTTTTGTTTCCCCGGCCCGGGCTTGTTTGAGATCCGGCTGTGGGATCGCCGTCCGGAATCTCCTTCTCAAGGGCAGGCAATGAAGCTGACCCTGGGAGAGGGAAACCCTGCTGTGCTGGTCATTCCACCGGGTGTTGTGCACGGCTACCGCAATATCAGCGGTGTAGATGCACTGGTGATCAATTTACCCAACCGGCTGTATCGCGGAGTGGGAAAGGCGGAGGAAGTGGATGAGATCCGGCATGAAGAAAATCCACACTCCCCCTATACCTTTGAGGATTAATCATGCGTGTGCTTCTCTTCGGCAGCGGCGGTCAGCTGGGAAGTGCCTGGCGTGCTCTTTTTCCGGAGCACTGGGATACTGTCAGCCTGGATTACCCGGACGTTGACCTGGCAGATCCCGATTCGATTAAGAGTGTTATTTCAAACACCCGGCCGCAGCTGATCATCAACGCAGCTGCTTACACCGCGGTTGACCGGGCGGAACAGGAACCTGAACTGGCAGAGAGAATTAATACCAGGGCGCCGGGCGTGATCGGGAGTTGTGCAGAAGGAATTCATGCTGCTGTATTGCACTATTCGACAGACTATGTCTTTAACGGCCGCAAAGGACACCCTTATGCGGAAACAGATACCCCTGATCCGTTGAACGTTTATGGCCGTACCAAACTCGAGGGCGAAAACCGGCTGGCAGAAACGTCTGAAGCGGCGATAACCCTGCGTACAAGCTGGGTTTACACACCGGGAGGAAGCTCGTTTCCTGACAAGGTGCTCCAATGGGCGCATCGGCAGGAGATACTCCAGATTGTAGAGGATCAGATCTCCGGCCCGACATCGGCATGGGACCTGGCTCGGTCTTCCCTCCGCATTCTGGAACAGGCTGAGGGGGGCCCATATGAGTTCTTCCACACCCATAAGGGTATCTACCACCTGGCCGGCGAACCTGTGGTGAGCCGATACGAGTGGGCGCAAGCTGTACTTGCACTGGATCCCGACAAAGAAAACCGGCTGTGTAAAGAGGTCAGGCCTGTGTTGACAGGGGTGTTCCCGGCCCCGGCTGAGAGGCCGCTGTTTACAGGCCTGGACTGCCCACTGGTTCGGGAGACTTTCGGGCTGCCGGTACTGGATTGGGAACAGGGTTTAAACGAAGCATTTGCACGCATAGTATGACTAACTTGTTTTGAGATTAAAACGCAGGTATCAGGAGCTTTTCCTGGAGGGCATCAGTTGGATGGTACAGAATAGAAGCAGCAAACCTGTTCACATCGTTCATGTAATCGGTAGCCTTGTACCGGGCGGGGCGGAGCTGGTTCTGGCCCGCCTCCTGGAAGGGGTCGATTCTGAAACATTTCCAGCCACGGTGATCTCCCTCACGGATAAAGAAGGTCTTGGGCAGCGGATTGAGGCGGCGGGTGTACAGGTATATGAGCTGGGAATGAAGAAGGGCATCCGAAGCCCTGGAGCCTTTCTAGGGTTGTACCGCCTTTTGAAAAACCTTCAGCCTGATGTGATCCAGTCCTGGTTGTATCATGCGAATTTCCTGTGCTCACTGATGAAAGTGCTGATGCCCGGGAAGAAGTTGATCTGGAGCATCCGTCATACAAAGCTCGGGCGGCTGCATGATAAAAGCCTGACCATACTGCTGGCAAGGTTGTCGGCAGTGCTTTCCTTTCTGCCGGACCGGATTGTTTATTGCTCGCAGGAGAGTGCCAGCGTGCATGCCGCGCTTGGATACAGCCGCAAGCGAGCTGTTTTCATTCCCAATGGGTATGATACTAAGGTATATTCCCCGCAGCCTGAACTCAGGGCGAAGTCGCGGGAGAAGTGGGGCGTGTCTGAGGGAAAGAGAGTTATCGGTTTTGCAGGCCGCTTTCATCCCGCCAAGGATATTAATTCATTTCTCAAGGCTGCAGCACAGCTGCACCTGACTGAACCAGCCGGATTTGTATTATGCGGGAGAGGAATGGATCGGAATAATCAGGAATTGGCAGCCAGGATTGCGGACCTGGGCCTGTCAGAGGAAGTTCTGCTGCTGGGGGAGCAGGGGGATATGCCTGCCTTTTACAACAGCCTGGATGTGTTTGCATTGACATCAATCAGTGAGGCATTTCCCAATGTTGTGGCGGAAGCGATGGCGTGTGGTGTGCCCTGTGTGGTGACGGATGTCGGAGACGCGGCATTGATTGTTGGTGACAGCGGTATCGTGGTTCCTCCCCGTGATACGGAAACTATGGCTGCAGGCTGGTTGAAGTTGATCGGATTTTCGGCGGCGGAAAGGGAATCTCTGGGTATTTCCGCTCGCAAGCAGATTGTAACCCGTTATTCAATGGGGGAAATGGTGAGAAGGTACGAGGAACTTTATCGAGTTGTTTGAGAGAAAGAAATTCGAACCGATTCCTATTATTCCTCGTTTTTCACTATTAAGAATGGTACCCCATCCCGCTCCACCTGATAGATCACAGTCTCCCCTGATGGATCCGAAGGTGAAAGCCTTCCCCGCAGACACACCAAAATGTAGTCAAGCGGGGGTGCGTTATTCTCCTTACCGGCATTACTGGTTAACACTGTCATGTCGGGCCGGGCGAAAACCCTGACCTGTTCCAGCCCCTTGTTGTATCCGATGACGGCGTTTTCAGGTGCTTCCTGATTGAGATATTCAATTCCTTCCCGTGTGGCAGTGCACCAGTAATCGGTCTCATACCTGCCCGCTGCCCCTGAGATACCCCCGGCAAGAGCATTGTAATAGGCATACTCATACGGATGCAGCCGCGCAATCCCGAGCACCCCCGGAAAAATCGCAAGGAAAAAAACGAGGGCTTTTACAGGCCAGAGCCTGATCTTTTCTGCAAGGAATCCCAGGCCGGCTGTACAGATGAGAAAAACCGGCGGAACGAGAAACAGAACCTGGCGGAAATTATCGTAGAACACAGTGCCGGGAAGCATCACAGCGGCAAGAGGCGGAATCAGCCACAGCAGAATAATTACGTATGTCTTTTTCCCGGATGAAGCAGATAGAAGCTGCCTTGCTGTAAAATACAACCCTGGCAGCAGCAGGATCAATACCGGGAGGGTGAACTGCAGCAGCATCATCCGTGGAATAAAATCCCAGGGCAGGTCGGCTGCTTTGAATAATTCCCCACCGTAGAGCACAGATCCCTGCCAGGCAAAGCTGCTCATCTCTGTTATTACTTCGTTAAAGCGGTTAACGGGCGCGCTCCACAGGAACGGCCAGGTAATATAGGTGGTTAGCAGTGCAGCAAGGCCATAAATCGGAAGGACGCGGATCGTCTTTCTCCAGGAAACCAGCAGCATATAGAGGCCGGTCAGGGCCAGTACGTACAAGCCGAAAAACCGGATGGAAGTAGCCAGGCCGGCCGCAATACCCGCAAACAGTATGCCCCAGAATCCTCCGGGATAAAGGTGCAGCTGCCGGAAGAACAGATAGAGCGCGAGGATCAGCAGAGAGATTGCTGCGGGAAACCGCAGGAAATGATATTGTGACTCCAGGCGGTTCAGGTAGACAGCCAGATCGGTTTTATAGGCATCTGTGGCCACACGCTGAAACAGGCGGTTGATCCATGGCTGGGCAGCGCCCTCATATGCTCTGGAGATTGTCCTTTCAGCCAGCCCCAGGGCAGTATGGAAAAATACAAGATCGAGTATCACGACCAGCATGAAAACAGCAAGCACCGCAAGCATGTATCTCCGCTTTGGATTGAGGGATTTCCAGGCGAGCTTCACATTTTGTACGCTGAGTTTTCTTTCGTGGGATTCCTGCTGCCCCTTTTCGACATATCGATCCACCTGGCTGAGCCCCACCTGTATACTGTAAAGGAAAAAAGCCATAAACGGGATATCTTTGGGATTGATGAAACTATGTCCGAAGAGGACCGGCTGGCTGGCGAACAGGAGCGTGGCAGCTGCAGCTGCAGACGAGCCGGTTATTCGCAGGCTCAGCATATAGAAGCTGTATACTGCCAGCAGGAACGATGCATAGTAGAGAAAGTGATGAGCGTCCGCATAGTGCCAGCCGGATACCTTCTCGACCAGCTGTCCGGCAAGCTGCACAAAGATGGAATATATCGGGCCGTAATATCGCAAGTTGGCAATCGTGTTGGCCGGTTCCCTCAGGCCTTTATAGATCTCGATGGTCTGCAGGGCATACAGGTGATGGAGTTCCTCGTCGCGGGACTGCCCGTAATCATCAGCCAGCAGTATGCCAGTGATCAGGCCAATCCCAAGGATGATAAGGATGATTATGGAGGGGGAGAAAAAACCGTTTTGTTTTTTGATCATCTTCAGCATCCTGTGTTATTGATCGGGGCTCCGGCAGCTGTATTTCAAGGTGCATACGTATCTTTTGTGCAGGCTCCAGCCGTTGATTTTTGTTTGCCGTTACCCCATTTGCCGTACGCAGACAGCAGCAGCACCCAGCCGGAAGTGGTGCCGGATCAGGGGGCAAACGCCCAGAGCGTCGTGCCTTCCGGGTCGGCCTCATCCCATAAGGTAATAAGTTCCAGCCTGCCTGTGAACATGTCCTGATAGGGAGGTTTTCCCAGCATCCTGTCCGGTTTTCCCTGCACGTAGTCCAGCCCGATTTCCTCGAGGTAGATATGGCCTGTCCCGGCCTGCATATGGTGGAAGTAGTCATAGCTGCTTATGAGGCCGTCGAGATTCACAATGGTGCGTCCGGTTGTGAAGTAGCCGGCCGTTCCGGAACCGGTTAATCCGATCAGGGATCCTTCTTCGGTATTTGCCTCCAGCCAGGCGGCATTCTCGATCGGCGTTTGCTGGCTTTCAGGCGAGGGTTTGCGCAGGTCGTCGAGATACTGGATATGCTGCCATAACAGCAGGGCGCTGAAGCTGAAAAAGAGAATGGCGCTGATTACTGCTCCGCGCGGAATACGGTGTATCAGGCTGCTGAATACATTCAGAATCGTAATAATGAAAAGTGTTGTGAATAATAGTTCCATTACCCAGTACCAGGCGCGGGTGGCTACATGCCCGCCCAGTTTATAATAGAGAATCTGGGCAAAAGCCCCGAACAGCAGCGGGACCATCCCGGTGCGGATAATGATTTTCCGGCTGGAACGGAAGTCCAGCAGCAGCAGGGCAGCCAGGATCAGAACAAGCCAGCGAGTCCGCATGAAGGCGGGCAGGCCTGCAGATCGAAGCCAGGTATTAACTTTTTCGATAAGGTTCAGTGATGTGCTGTAGATGAATGACCAGGGAACGATACTGCGGTCTTTGCTGGCAAAGGTCTCGATATACAGCTCCCGCAGGGTACCGGGTGCACTGCCGTAGGGAGCACCCGGCAGCTCCCCCCACCAATGTTTCACCTGTCCGCTGACCGGGACGAAATCGCCGAATGAGAAATAATTAATGGCCAGGTAGGTTCCAACAAGCAGGACCGCCGGCAGGCCGTAGGAAAGATACTCATGGATCCGGCGCCGCCACGGCGAATCATACATATCTTCATCGGCTTTCCAGCGGCGGACGATAAGCCATAACCCGGCGAATGCAACTACAAAGATATTATCCAGCCGGGCCAGCACAGCCAGGGCGGCAGCAAAGCCAAGGAAAAGTATTCGTCTATTTCTGCTGCCGTGAGGAACCTTCTGTTCGATACTCCAATAAAGCGTGTACAGCAGAAGGGTCAGCATAAAAGCATTCAGCCCGGTTTCAAGGCCGCCTACCGCGATCTGGCTGTAGAAAGCGGGGGCAGCAGCCCAGAAAAGCCCCCCGAAAAAACCAGCTTCAGGTGAAACCAGGCCTTTCAGAAGGTGATAAAGCAGAACAGCAGTACCAGCCGTTTGGAAAGCCTGAAAAATAATAATCCCGCGCAGAGGCAGGATCAGGTCTGATTTGAGCAGGGTAAAAATCGGGATACAGATCAGCATCCATAAAGGATGATAGCCGTTGGTCGGTGCGATGCCGTCAAAAGTCGATCCCAGGCCGCTTCCGATATTACGGGCGGTAACGAAATAATAGAATGCATCATCGTTCTGGAACCACTGAAGAATACTATCCTCGGGTTGAAACGCAAAGATCAGGGTAGGGACAAGTGTGATAAGGAAGAGGATCCAGGCAAGCAGGATCCTGGTTCGGTCTTTTTGCATCTGATCCTCCGGGATAACGAATCGTGCATGATCTGATACCACAGCAGCCTGAAAAGAAACACACCATGCTTTCTGCACGCCTATTGTATCAAGGATCAGCCTGTATGTGGATCACTGCTTTGTGCCGTACGACTGTATGAGACCAGGTTTTTTTCGGCAAGCATTTCAGTAATAGACTCGACCGCCTGATACGGGATCCCCAGCTCTATAGCAATATCCGAAAGGGTACGCCCGCCGTCGATCCGTTCCATGATGGCAAAAAAGCTGCGGTGCCCTTCAGGGTTGGTGCGGTAATCCGGCCAGATGCCATACCGTGAACAGAAGACTTCCCCCTTGTAGTGGTTGACAGCATAGCGGTCGTTCTCCCAAACCTGCAGCAGACTCCGCACAAGGTCAAGCGACTGCTCCAGCCGTTCGAAACTGACAATGGATGGATTATCCATGCTTGAATGGTATTCAGGATAAGGACGGGTGGGGGAGCCGGGCGGCTCCACTCGGGAGAGCGAGAGCATCGGGATACGCACGCCGGGGCTGTTGAACTGGCGCTCGTCATTGCAGATCACACTGCGATAGCCGGCTGTGTAACCCTCCGGCGCAGCGCCGCCGAAAGCAGAAGTAATGCAGCGGTCGAAGCGGCTGTCTGTAAGGAGCGACTGCTGCAGGGCAAAGCCGGAATCGCTGCCAAGCATTTCAAGGAAAAGCCCGCCGATCATGGAGGGGATCTGATCTTCGTTCTGGCTGAGGTAGGCGATCGACCCTATGGTTTCAGGCAGGATCAGCAGCCTGTAGGAGTAGTATAGATCCTTTTTCTGCAAGAGCTCCTGGAAGAGTTTGATTGCGACCAGTGTACCGGTGAGATCATCATTCACCTGGGCGGGGTGGCACAGGTGCGCGGCAACTACGACCGTCTGCTCACTTTCACCCTGTACGAAGACTTCTCCTACTTTCAATTCGCCCGGCTCGAACGTTGTTCGGATGACCACACGATAGTTCTTATCCTGCAGGGAATCGCGCAGCTCCCGGCTGCAGCACAGCCCCCAATCGCGGTCATAATACTTGAAGACATAAGGGATCGCATGGGGATCGGTCTTGTGTACGTGCAGGTGCTGGAACAGCTCTTCACGGCAAACCACACCTTCAAAGGGCAGCGAGTAGGATACGACATGCAGCGGGTGGTTCGCAGTATCGATCAGAACCTCGCCATCCAGTGTTTCGAGGCGTGCTTCGTGGACGGTCCATTTTTCGGGCACGATCCAGGTCCAGCATTCTGTGCCGGAAGGGATCCTGTGGATAACCATTGGGACTTCTTCGGCCAGGCGGGAGAGTGCCTGATCGTAACCGTCTGAAATGATATCCCGGCGAAGATACCAGAGTTTTTCGATCAGTTGGAAAACATCAGTCATGATTCTTCACCTCGCGGTGGATTAAGGATTAATGCCCAGGGATCCTTGCGCAGCAGCCGTGCTGTAACCGAGACAAAATCCAGCAGGGAACAGACAGCGATTCTACCGTAGTTGAGCGGCTGCTCCTGCCAGAGTTCCTCCTCGCGCAGGACTTCCTCGATCGGCGCCAGTACGAGCTCGGGCTGGATAGCTTCATCCCGCACAAACATGCGGTATTCTGCTTCCCGTGACGATTTGCCTTCCACTATTATCCCGGGAAACGATTTCCAATACCGGTATGGCACAGGATGGCGCTGCTCCACATAGTGGACAATTGAAGCGGACTGTACCGGTGCGCCAAGCAGGAGCAGCTTGAAATCCAGTTCGAGCATACGCTCAAAAGCGGATCCGTCGTCAAATGCGCCAGGAGTGTCTCGCCTGCACAGATCCTTGTGGTGATGGCCGATAACAGCGATGGACTGCATCGGGTGAGCGGTGCGGCAGGCCTGTGGGTGCCGGCGAACGAGCTCAGCGAAAACACCCATTCCATCTGAAGGCGTTTCCGCTCTGTTGAAGGGTTCCCCTTTACAAAAGTCAAAGTTGAATGTGGGAACCACCAGTGTTCCGGTCTGCCCGATTCCGTTCATCAGGGCTTTGAAAAATATCTCCGGACCGGGGTCCGGCTTCCCAAGGAACTGGAGGGCAGAATGCACCAGCAGCCCGTCTCCTTCATGGATGGGCAGCTGCTGGAGGCAGGATTTTACCTGATCCAGAGTGACTGTTTTCATGCTGGTTTCAGCCTTTCACTTCGCTTCTGCCGGCGAGCTGAAATCCCTGGGGCAGAAGTGAGAAAAGCGACTCCGTTGCTACCGGCCCCCCATTTTTCCAGCGCGTTTTTGAAAGGGCAACCATGCCGGTGGCAGCGCATTGTACACACACCTGATTTTCGGGTATATGTATCACTGAGCCTGGAGCTGCAGTACTGCTGGATGGAACTGCTTCAACCTGAAGCAGTTCCACAACGCCGTCGCTGGTATCGATCCAGGCGGTGTAGGTGGGAGATAAAAACGGGGCGTAGTTGCCGGCGCGCACAAAACGTTCGATCTGCCCGGCAGTCCAGGTCCAGTCGATCCTTCCGTCGAGTGCATCGCGGTGGCGGTAGAGGTGGCGGCGGGAGAGGTCCTGGGGAAAACGCGGCAGGGGTTCCCCTGCAAGGATTTTCTGCACGACCTGCTTCATCAGCTGCGTGCCGCTGCGGATACATTTATGGTACAGGGAGAGGCCGGTATCTTTTGCTGTTATGGGGAATTTTTCCTGCAGGATGATATCTCCGGTATCGAGTGCTGGCTTTATATAGTGGATGGTGCTTCCGAACGCTTCCTCGCCGTTCCGCAGCGCCCACTGGTGAGTGTGCAGACCGGCGTATTCCGGAAGCAGGCCGGGGTGCATATTGAGTGCGCCGCCGGCAGGAAGCTCGAGCAGGCGATCCGGCAGGATGACGGTGGAGTTGACGTTGATCAGCCAGTCTATTTGCAAACAGGCGAGGAGCTGGTGTTCTGCTTCACTTTTCAGGGATGTGGAATCCTTGCAGGGAATCCCGGCGGCTGCTGCAAGTTCTCCAAGCTGGCCAAACCCCGTCTCCCTGTGAGTGGTGTATACGGCTTTGAGATGGGGTTGATGAAGTCCGGTCAGCAGCTTGAACAGCTGGACAGCGGGGAAGTCATCCCCGATCAGGATAACGTTCATATGCCTTTCAACGCCCGGCGGACATCAGCCGGCCAGGTTTTGCGTTCGAAACCGTACTGGGCAAGGAAAGCGAAAGCCAGCCGCTCGAGTCCAAAGGCGACACAGCCGGTGTGAGCAGGTTTGCCGTCGGGAGCGGTAATCTCCATTTTGCGGCCGAAGAAGTCCTGGTGGTAGTTATAGGAGGCGACCGCGAGCGTGTCGTTCAGGAACGGCAGAGCGGCACGAACCTCATACTTGAGCTGGAACGCACTCTGGAAGGCGGCCTGCTTCTTGAATTCTCCCACAAAGAAGGGATCGTTTGCACTTTCCACGCGGTATGCCAGCCCCCAGCGTTCATACATCTTCTGGGCACGTTTCCGGCCTTCTTCGCGGTTATCCAGCACAAAATCCTTTTCGCCGACAAAGATCACCTCGTACATCGTAAAATCCCAGAGACGGGTGAGGGACGTCAGGTTGCTGGATTCGTAGCGGAAACAGTGGCCGACAGCAGTGGCTTTTACGCCTTCATCCAGTGTTGTACCGCTCAGGGCCTGGTAAAGGTGGAAGCAAACCGCCGGTGAAAGCATTGCTTCGATATCACTCTGTGTCTCTTCCGGGGCGACCAGGCAGCCGTTTTCACAATGTGCATGCTCGGCGAAGGTTTCGATCTTATCCAGGTCTTCCCGCAGGTGCCTGACGAAGTTCAGCGAATGGGGGAAGGAGCGGAAGTAATCCACCCGTTCCAGCAGTTCCGGTGAGATGAGAACAGGAAAACGATAAGGCCGGGCTTCGAAACTTCCTGCCAGGTCCACACATTCCCGATTGAAATACTCCACCAGGCTGGCGACCAATGGGCCGAGCACATACATACCCTTTCCTTCTTTGTATACCCCGCCCGTTTCCAGCAGCGTATCCATCGGGTCTTTATTGAATGGCAGCTTGCGGTCCAGTTTATCCTCAAGAATTTTTATACGTGGTTTTAATGCTCCGGATACCATGGCCGTGAGGACACGGTGGATTTTCTCTTCCAGTGTCTTCTGTGCAGCCAAATCGAGCTCCTGAACAAGGTAGAGAGTCATACAAGAGCCGTCGGGGCAAACGACGGCGCGCTGGACAGATTCATCCAGATAGGCCATCTTGGACTGCACCTGGTCGATTAGAAAATCAGGTACAACCGGATCGAGTGTGAGTGACAGGGTTTGGTTACTCATGGTTCATCTCCTGCAGGGTTTTGAGGATCGCATCCAGACTTGTGAGTTCGGAGATGGTATCAGCATCCAGCTCAAGGCCGCAGCGGTCTTCGAGGGTCATTAGAAGATCCATATGGCTGAGAGAATCCCAAGCCTGAAAATCACCGAAGCTGATCGTATCGGATATCTCGGACGAAGGACAGTTAAAGACTTCCGCCATAATGGACTTTATTTGGGTTTTTGTTGATTCGGGGTCAGCAGCAGACACAATGAAAGGCTCCTCAGGTAAATACTGTGCATAGTCTAATGACAGATGGGGAATATTGCAATAGACTGGTGTGAATGAGAGGAATCCTGTGTTGCAGTGCAATTTCCGAACAGCTGGCAGCCCGGGTGGGTTGTTTGGGAATCATCTGTGCTCCAGCAGCTTCCGGTAATCAGGAAGTAAATTCTTGATTTGAGAATCATCCTGCAGGAATAAGCGTCGATTCGAGAACAAAACCGGGAAAGCAGGCGGTGAGGATTCATTCATTGTACAATGCTGAAAGATGAATTTCGGATTTGCCTTTGGGGTATGTATGTTTGAAAAAACAAGAAAAAATCCCCGGTACGTGATCCTTGCTTTCGCGGCCGCGACGCTCTATGGCTCTCATCTGGTCTGGGGCTGGTGGTTGACACCAAGCCGGTTTCTTAACGGGGTGGTATCAATCCATATTCTCGGCTTCCTGGGGCTGCTGTTCTATTACCTCTATTATCGTTACTTGAATCCCGCTGTGACGAGCTCGGGTTTTCAACGGGTGTTCTATCTGGTGCTCTCCGCCTTTCTGATCTCCTTTGCGCTTGCTATCTGGGGTTTTCATGAGACGGACGGTGTGCGAGTTTTCCTTAAAACCATTTTTAACGTTGCTGTCGTTCGATCCTATCTGAAAGCGGGAACGATGACTGCCGGACCTGTCCGGGTTCTCCTCCTGTTGTATTTGGGAGGCGTGTTGTTAAGCCTGGTCTTTTTGATAACAGACCGGCACACAACAGTTTTTCGCCGGAGACGGGGCATCCATACGCTCACTTCAATAGCGTTTTTCCTTTTTATTACCAGCATTCTGGCATACATATTCTCCACCACCCGGTTTTTATCCTTTCCGGGTCAGGGTATTCAGATTTACACAGGTGGACATTCCAGCTTTATTCTGGACCGCCTGAAGAATGAAATATCCTTCCTTGATGATATCAGGATGTATGGCGGTTTTAACTATATGGGCGCAGGAGAAAATATCAAGATCTATTTCTCACGAATGGGATTTTATGGTTCCCTGTTGAAACTGGCACAGACACTGACAAAAATCGAACCTATCCGTTTTATTGAGTTAGCACGGATTGGTTTATCTTTTTTGATGGCGTCTGTTTTTGCAGCTCTGGCTTCATTGCTCCGCCGAGCCAGGGGAGTCCTGACATCCCTGGTGTTTATCCTCCCCATACCATTCACCTTCTGGATCCTTGGTCCCGCCAGGATTCTGCTCTGGTTCTTCTTCCTTTTTTTCCTCCCTTTTCTTTTCAGTGTCTTTCTGTATCCACGAATAGAGAAAGGGAAAATGACTCTGAAGCAGTTCTATTGGACTATGGCGATAGTATACTTTTTTGTATTTCTGCACGGGTATGAACATATATCCAATGTAATACTATCCGGAGCTGTGCCGGTATTTTTCTATGAGTTTTCCCGAAAAAGTTCTTTCCGCCGCCTGTTCTTGCGCTGTTTTAACACCTGTCTGGTGGGGCTGGCCGCATTTGGTATCGTCTTCCTGCTCCATATGATCCAGCTGACTCTGTATAAGGGGACTCTGGAGCTGGCCTGGTATCACATTGTGGACCGAACTCAGCTGAGGGTTGCCGGAACAGAGATATCTTCCCGGGAACTTTTCCTGCGGTGGCTGCGGGTGCCCGTTTTCTATTTCAGTGAAGAGCATTTTATCGGCAGCAATGGGCGCCTTAATACCGATTCGGAATTGTACATCCACAAATGGAATTCTTTTGGCGTTTTTTTTCTTGTATTCCTGATTCTCGCGGCTGCAGCTGCGGGCCTTGAATTCTGGAGCCGCAGAAAATATACAGAGACTGATCGACAAAGAAAAGGTATCCATGAGACGTTCAATATCGCTGTAACCGGGTTAATCGCCATGTTTTCCTCATGGACCTGGTTCCTGGCAAAAGGCCACATGGCCACTCATCTCCATCAGAACGGTATCATGTTCATGTTTCCCTTTGCGATGGTGTTCTATATCCTGGCAGGTTACCTGGCCCAGACTGCTCTGGACCTTTATTTTAGTTCCCCGCGAAAGCCCGGAGAAGGATAAATGTGTAACGGTTGGTATGTCTGGAGAAACCCGGAATGTGCCGGAAATGTTTCAATATAAAAAGAAAAACCCCGGAATCCAGCAGGCTTTGCAGCTGTATTGCATGGAAGTCGCTTGGGAAAAAACATGGTTATACACTCTATATGAAAAAATCGAGGACAGGATCTAATGGGATTTGTTAAGGGTTACCGAACACCAGCTTTTTTTTATGTCCTTCTGCTGCTGATCGCGGCCGGGGCTTTCGGAGTTATGCTGTATGCAACAGCGCCGGGGCTGGGTGTATCGCCGGATTCCGTCTTTTATTTCGCTGGCGCTGAAAGCCTGCGAACCGGCGATGGTTATTCTTTCCCGGACGGCATCGGTGATCCGGAGCCGATTACACATTTTCCGCCATTCTATTCATTACTGCTGGCTGTCTTGAGCTTGAGCGGATTTTCTGTAATGGAGTGTGCCCGTCTGCTGCAGGCTTTCCTGTACGCAGGCAGCGGTGTACTGCTGGGTGTTCTGCTCTATCGCGGGACAAAACAGGATCCTCTTCTTTCAGCGGCGGGGACCGCGCTCTTCCTGGTCATCGAAGACCTTGTGTTGTTTCAGACTTTCCTTCAAACAGAAGGGCTTTATTATTTTCTTACACTGCTGGGAATCTCGCTGCTGGTGTGCACAGTTCAATCCCGGAAGTGGCTGTTCCTGATCCTTGCAGCTTCTACAGCGGGGCTGGCTTTCCTTACACGGTATGCCGGTCTGGCGAATGTTGTCACAGGAATTGCCGTGATCGTTCTGTATTCAAAAGGATGGAGAGAGAAGGTCAGAAGAGGCGTTGTGTTCAGCTCTATCGGCGGTATCCTGCCCGGACTGGTATTTCTATGGTCTTCAAGCAGGCCGGGCGTTGTTTCGTATCGGGGTTTCTTTTACCATCCCCTGCGTCTTGTGGAATTGAAGGCGAGCCTTGATGATATCGCCATCTGGCTGCTGCCCGGCAGGCTTCTGGGAACCTGGATCCAGTGGGCGATTCTGGCAGCCCTCTTTGTCTTGACAGGTTTTCTTTTTATCCGTGCAGCCATCTTGCTGGCGAGAGGCAAGATTCTGAGCCAGAATGCGGATTGGGCGATAAGTGGATTCTTTATCCTGTTCTATTTCGGCCTGCTGTTATCTACAGTACTGTTCGTGGACGCGCAAGCCGGACTCGGCAGCAGGCTTCTTTCTCCTCTTTTTGCTCCAATTCTGCTTTTTTTCCTTGGTTCCGGCAGATCGATAACGGTTTGGAAATCTATTCGCCTTTCACATTTGCTGCTGGTTGTCCTGCTGCCGGTTATTGTTTTTAACAGCGTGCATACGTTGAATTTCGTTCAAAAATCCCATACTGGATCCCGGAAAGAATATAACGGTAAAAGCTGGCAGCAGGCGGAAATCATTCACTGGCTGGATAATCTGCCTGAAGGGACACCCGTATACAGCAACGGGAATGATGCGGTTTATTTTGTCAGCAGAAGACCGTGTGCCCGACTTCCGTACAAGTACAGCCCGTTCACCCTGCAGGATAATCCTGATTATGAAGCGCAGATGGAAGAGATGGAAGAGGTACTTAAGCAGGGTGGGGTGGTGCTGTATTTCCCGGCAATCAAGTGGCGCGGGTATCTGGTATCGCTTGAGGAATTGCAGGAGCGTTTTGAATTGCAAATACTCTTCGAGAATGAATCCGGACCCATCTTTGGTCTTGTAGAGCAGGGCGGAGTGGATCCATGAGGAGATTTTTTCGTGCTCCGGAGATAATCTTGATCTTGCTGGCAATCGAAGGTGTCTTTGCTTCCTTCCTTGTCTTTGATATTCCTTCCATGGAGAAAAATGCATTCCTGTTCGGATATTCTCTGGAGAGGATCCTCACAGGTGGAATCATTTTCGTTCTTGCCGGGCTTTTCCTGGCAGCTGGCCTGTATCTGTTAAAGCAGCCTGACCACTCCCTGCGGCTTAAGAATTCAATTTCCGACCGTTTGAAAAAAGACTCCAATAACCTCCTGAACCTGTCCATTGCGCTGCCTGCCATATCACTGGCGGCATTTTCCGCACTGATGATCCTGTATTACACACCCGTTGACCCGCTCTGGCCTTCTCTGCCTGTGGTCGTCGACCGCGCACTTGCTGCGATTATCTGGGCTGCCGCAGTTCCGCTGCATCTTTGGGCAGCACTGCTTGCCGTTCAGTTCACCACTGGCGGGCATGAATCTCTGAAAAGGCCAGGGGCAGGGCAGATTATTTCGATGCTTGTCTTGTTTTCACTCACCGTTTTCCAGTGGTTCACACTGCTGCTGCGGTCTGAGTGGATCCGCGAGGTGGGCAGCTGGTTTCGAAAATATAGGTTCAAAGGCCTTCGGCCTTCCCATTTAATACTGCTTCTATTATTGATACTTTCAGTTTTTGTAGTCCGATGGCTGTTGAGATCGACTGCCAGGGGGCAGGTGAAGGTGCTGGTTGTGTTCGTTCTGGGGGTGGTACTGCTGGCAGGTTATGGTTTTGCCGAGGGACCGGGTTTTGATTTTTTCACCAATGAGTACTTGATATCCGAGTTCCAACTTGAGACAAGATGGGCCTGTGAATACCCGGGCAGCATCCTTGATGCTGTGCGTAACTACGAAGCCCATTTCGGTGACACCCTGTGGTATGGGACGAAACCGCCCGGC
>JAFGNH010000034.1 GCA_016927115.1 Anaerolineales bacterium
CTGCATACGATGAACCTCTGGCTGTCAGGGTTGTCAGCCCCTTTAATGAACCGGTGGATGGCGGCATGCTGACTTTCAGTGCTCCCCTGTCCGGTGCCAGCACGGATCCAGTTGAAAAAGTAATTGAGATCGCTGACGGCAGTGCAAGTACCAATCTTAACGCGAATGGCACAGCAGGCAACTTTGAAGTGAGCGTGGACGGGCAGGGGGTGGGTTATTCGATCGATTTTTACCTGACCAATCTCAATCAGGTTCTGTATGCAAAACCGGATGGCAGTCCCACAGCGGACTGTTTCAGCTGGGCAAACGCCTGTTCGCTGCAGAAAGCGCTGGGGGAAGCAACCGTCCCTGGCCTGGAAGTCTGGGTGGCTGCAGGCACCTACACACCCGGCTCGACCCGTTCGGCCACATTCGAGCTGCAGGATGGAGTACGGCTCTACGGTGGTTTTGCCGGGGTGGAAACAGCGCGCACGCAGCGCAACCTTGTCAGCAACCCCACTATTCTCAGTGGTGAAATCGGAGCCGCGGGCATCAGTGATAATGTCTATCATGTGGTGACCGGATCCGATAATGTCATTCTGGATGGGTTTATTGTCACTGGTGGAAATGCCAATAGCTCTGCCGGAGTCGACAATAATGGGGGTGGTATGTTGAATCTTGCCGTCAGCCCGAATATTGCAAATGTCACATTCGAGAACAATGCAGCCAGTAATTACGGCGGGGGTGTGTTCAACTATAACAACACTGCAACATTCTACAATGTAACCTTCAGCGGCAACTCTGCACTCGAAGGCGGCGGGATGATGAATCTGGACACCACACAGTACCTTGACAACGTTACCTTTGCGAACAATACTTCATTTTACGGTGGTGGTGGCATTTCCAATCACGGCACATTGATCCTGGCATACGCCACATTCCGTGGAAATCATTCGGATAACAGGGGCGGCGCTTTTTACAACGACGGCAGTTCCACGATCAGCAATACCATTTTCTGGGGGAATTCAGCGACAACAGCGAATCCCCAGATATATCCCGGGGCACCCAGAGCGACGCAAATCAGCACAAGTGTAGTGCAGGGTGGGTATCCTGCCGGTACAGGTATTATCACAAGCGATCCCCGGCTGGGCTCATTGGCCGATAACGGCGGTTTCAACCAGACCTTTGCCCTGGGGGCGGGGTCATCAGCAATCGACGCTGGAACGGATTCGGGCTGTCCGGAGGCAGATCAGCGCGGCATTCCCCGCCCGCAGCCGATCGGAGGAAGCTGTGATATCGGTGCCTACGAATATGTGGATGACGAAAGTCCTGTGGTGACTTCCTTCTCACTGGTCACACCGACCAATTCCCTCAATATTCCGGTATCCGGTTTTACCGCTGTGGATAATACAGCTGTTACCGGATATAAAATTACCAGCTCTGCAGATGTGCCGCAGGCAGGCGACAGCGGCTGGACCAGTTCAGCTCCCCAGGCATATACCGTTGCTTCTGAAGGCAGCTACACTCTGTACCCGTGGGTGAAGGATGCAACCGGGTTTGTTTCGGCGGTCTATGCTTCCCCGGCGACAGCCGTGGTGGAACTCACTTCACCGGTGCTTGAATCATTCACACGCCTGGTACCAGCCGGCAGCCCTGTCAGCGCGGACACACTCATTTTCCTGGCAGTGTTCAGTGAAGCGGTACAGGGTGTGGAGCCAGCTGATTTCAGTGTTAACAGCACCAGCACTGCCGGCGTGACGGCGGTGAATGCCGGAGCAGCCGGCAGCTATGAGGTCACGATATCGGGCGGCGACCTGGGCAGTTTTACCGGTGATGTCGGCCTGAATGTGAGCGATACTTTCCTTGTCCGCGATCTGGCCGGCAATGCTGTGCCCACAGTGGAACCGGTTATCGATGAGATTTACCAGGTAGACCATACCGCCCCGGTTGTCAGTGACCTTTCGCTGGATGTCGTCCTGCTTTCGTCGATATCCGAAATTGAAATCCAGTTTAACAAGCAGATCCTCGATCTTCCCGGGGACGACACAGACGATGATGTCACCAACCCTGCCAACTATATGCTGCTGCAAACCGGAGAAAATGATCTCTATGATACGGTTTCGTGCGGGGAAGGGTGGAAAGAAGATGATGTTTCCATCCAGGTAAACAGCATCAGCTATGACGACACGAGCTTCAGGGCAACCCTTCAGGTAAATAATGGGGAAGATCTGGATAACGGCGAATACCGCCTGATGCTGTGTGCAACTACATCGATTGTTGATCTGACAGGTGCTCCAATCAACGGCGGCATTGATGTGGTCTACGATTTCACTATTGCGGTCAGGAATGCGCAGCCGGAAATACTGCCGGCGACGGGCTTTCCGGTTGGTTCAGTGACCATGCTCCCGGATCAGCCGGATTCAGCGGTTTATTCCAGCACCAAAATGGTTCTGCAGATTCCCGTGCTGGAAGTGGAGATGCCGATCGTGGGTGTACTGCGGGATGAGAACGGCTGGGATGTGAGCTGGCTTGGAAGGAATGTCGGCTACCTGGAAGGGTCAGCCTTTCCAACCAGGCCGGGTAACTCAGTCCTCACCGGCCATGTATGGGATGCAGCGAACCACCCCGGGCCTTTTGCGCAGATCCATACGCTGCAGTATGGTGACCTGATCCGGATCTCCGCCTGGGGCAGGATCTACAGCTACGAAGTACGGGATACTTCGCTGGTGACAGCCGGCAACCCTGGAGACGTGTTCCAGCATGAAGAATATGATTGGGTTACGCTGGTTACTTGCGAAACCTATGACCCGCTCCAGGGTGAATACCTTTTCCGGCGGATTGTGCGGGGTGTACTCGTGAGTGTGAAGTAGCAGGGCAAATCACAGGTATATAAACATCAGGCCCCCGGATCAGATGACCGGGGGTCTTTCTTTCACGGTGCGAGTTCCGGGGGGGGGACAGGGAACAAGGCAGGACCCCGAGCTGTTTATGGCGGTATAGATGATGGGGGCTCTATCTAAAGGAATTTGAAGTGGATGTATATACCATTCTGGTATAGTATTGGATGCCTTATCCGCTCGATGTTCTATCCTTTCAGAATTAGCTGCATATCCTGACAGGCCGGAAACACAGCCGTCCGGTCTTCTGCGGAGGAACCATGACAGCCCAGTTGCATGAGAAGCTGATCTATGAGGGGGTGGAAATGTCTATGACATCCTGTCCTCCCATTCCGGAAAACCCCCGCATTCGAACTCTCTCATTGGAGGAGATGGATGCAGAGGAATTCGATCTGCCGGTTCTTTCCACGGCCTGCTGGCGGCATTATGTCGGCACCTGGGAAATCCGGGACAGCCGGCTTTACCTGCTGAAGCTTGAAGGGTGTTTCAAAATTGAAGGCGAAAAACCCATATTTGCTGACTGGTTCAGCGGTTTACTTCGTGTGCCGCAGGGGCAGGTTCTGCAGTACGTGCACATGGGTTTTGAAACCATTCATGAAAAAGAACTGCTCCTGAAAGTTGAGAAGGGCGTTGTAACCGGAAAACAGGAAGTCGATAACAGGCAGCAGTAAGCCGCTGACCATGAAAAAAACAGGAGGGGTGGTTCAGGCTGGTTCAGCGAACATTAAGAGCACCGGTAGGCTGCTTCCAGCAGGTTAACCGGCAGGATTTCAGGAGGAAATATGCAGCAATCCCTGGCCCATGTGGCACTGGTCGTTCGCGATTATGATGAGGCGATAGATTTTTTCTGCCGGAAACTGAATTTCGTACTGGTGGAAGATACATACCAACCGGAGCAGGACAAACGCTGGGTCGTAGTGGCGCCGCCGGGTTCCAGCGGCAGCTCCCTGCTGCTGGCACGCGCTGCGACAGAGGAGCAGGAGGCGTTTATCGGCAACCAGTCCGGTGGGCGGGTCTTTCTTTTTCTTCAGACGGATGATTTCTGGCGTGATTATAACAAAATGCTCTCCGAGGGAATTCGCATTGTGCGCTAGCCGAAAACCGAGTCCTATGGGACCGTCGCTGTATTTGAGGATCTGTACGGCAATCTGTGGGACCTGATTCAACGGTGTGAGTGAGGCAGGTTTTTTTTGGATTTTTCTCTCTGATAGTCCCATTGGATACCATGGCGAAACCCGGAATTGCCGTTTCGGGATACCGGCACAAACAACAGCAGTGAAACCCCGGAGAAAGGTTTGATAACAGGGGATTACTTATCGTATCCGACACCGGCCTTTCTTTTGTTTTTCGAATACTTGAAAAAAAAACGGCAGAATAATGTTTATTTTAATAGTGCTGTCTGGATTTCTGCGCCCGGTTATTTGATGGAAGGAAGTGTGATTGGGCAGGTATTGTACAATGGGGTATCCAAATAAATGGGTGGGCATGTCTGATGGATACATTTTTGCTTGTGATGATCCTGTTCGTACTCCTGCTCCTGCAGTATGTCGCCTTTATCCGGCCGGGGACAGAATCCATGGGAGCAACCGAGCAGGAGGTTGAAGGGCCCATGGATGGGGATGAACTCGCTGAAAGAATCGTCTCCACGCGGGCTATAACGATCCATGCCCCGGTTTCCGGAGTCTGGTACTGGCTGATCCAGATAGGAGCGGATCGGGCTGGTTTTTTCAGTTATTCTTTCCTGGAACGGGCGATGGGTTACATTTTCTCGGAGAATTACGAACCGTCTGAATCGCCTGATTTTGAAATCGGCCGTGTTATCCCCACCTCGCTGGATGAGTCGAAGAGTTTGTTTGTATTTCAATTTCCGGTGACAGCTGCAGATCCGGAAAGGTACTTTGTGTTGGAGGGCTGGGGAGCTTTTATTGTGCAGGAGATCAAGCCGGACAAGACCCGGCTGATCGTGCGCAATCACGGCCGTAAGCCGAAGACCCTGTGGAACTGGTTTGAATACTGCTTCGGCACACCACTGCATTACGTTATGGAACGAAGGATGATGATGGGTATCAAACAACGAGTGGAAGCCGGAGCAGGAGAACGGTTATCTTCGACATCAGATAATCTGTGGCTGGCAGGATTGATCTTGTCAGCTGCGGCCATAACTTTGCTGGTGTTCTCCGGAGGGGGTTTGGTCGGGATGGGGTTGTCGATACTCTTCAGTTCTATCTGGTTGTGGACTTTCCTGATTTTCAAACCGCGGCCCGAATACAGCCTGGCACTGTTCAGCCTGGCTGCAGCTGCGCTTCTGATTCTGTAACACGCAGCCGGTTTTTGGATTTTGGTCAGGAAAAAGGGGGAAAAACGGACTTCAGCACTTTTCAGTGTGTTTTCGGGCGTCATACGGCAAATTATCCCGTTAATGTAAACGATTACAAAATATATACGCCAGACTCTGTGGTTCCGATGAATTGGATTTCCGGAGGCTTAGCGTATAGGGGCTGGTTTTTGTGAATAAGCCACCGGGTTTTCACACCTGAAAGAGGACTGTTAACAGCGAAGAGGCGGGCTCGAGGTATTGAACCGGTTTTCGCTGCGGCTGTTAAAAATTGCGCTTGACCTTCCAGTTTCTCTGTGCTAGGATGTAATCGATTACATAATTCTTGCACTTAGGAACAGGTAAGTTTGAGCCAGAAAACCATGGAAGGATCTGTTTCAAAGGAACTAAAACCGTGTGCAATCATCCGATTGGTTGTTTCCCCATCCTGTGCAGTACAGACAGATTATCCGGAATCCCTTTATCTTCTCAAGAGAAGTTTTGTCGTTTTTCAACCCCATTGGTTTTGTAGTTGCCATTGTGAAGTCCCTGTTCTCCTGTAGTACCGTTTGTACGGTTCTATTAAAACAATTCGCTCTTCGACCGCAAGGAGGTGACCCGGAGAATTTCTTTTGCGTGCTGTTCGAGCTTTCAGACTAACCATAAAAGGAGCAGAAGAATGAAACACAAGCTTTTTGTCTTAATGGCAGTGCTGTTGGTTCTGGGTGCCTGTTCACCCACAACCATTATCGAAACTGTTGAGGTCCCGGGGGAAGAAATCATAGTCACCCAGGAAGTTGAAGTCATTCGCGAGGTTGATACTTCTCCCATCAGCGTGACCATTCCATGGACAGGCGATGCGATGGAACTGTTCCTCCCCGTTGTTGAGGCATTTGAAGCGGAATCCGGCATAGAAGTCCGCGTGCTGCCCTACAAGACTGAAGATCTTGGCCCGCTGCTGCCGGCACAGTTTATGGCTGAAGAGCCAATGGCTGATGTCATGATTATGGCCTGGCCGTGGTGGATCGAAGAAAACACAGAACACCTGGTTGATCTGACCGACCTGACCGAGGGGATAGACTTCCTTGGCAATCCGGTTGTGAAAGACGGCGCTGTGTATGGTATTCCTTCCTACCTGTGGGTGAAGGGCGGATTCTGGTATCGCAATTCGATTTTTGAAGCCAATGGCTATACAGTACCGACCACAATGGAAGAGTTTACCGCTCTGCTGGAAGACATGGCTACATTGGATGGTGTTGAAAATCCACTCAGTTCACCTGACGGCTATCCGCTGGCTGACATTGTTGAGCACTTCCTGGCAGCTCGCGGCGGCCCGGAGATGGTTCAAGGCATAATGGATGGAACGGTTAAATGGACCGATCCTGAAGTACGTGCAGTTTTTGCCGATGACCTGATTCCTTTGATCGACAGCGGGATGTTCAGCGATCCCGTTGAGCGCCATGCTGCAGCGGATCTGTGGTGGGAAGGGGACTATGTTCTCCACTACTACGGAAACTGGATTTCCGAGGACGTGGATGATCCTGCCGATCTCCGTATTCTCCCGGTTCCCGGATCCACAAGCATTGTAGGCGGATCTGACTGGATGTTCATTCCTAAATATACAGACCGGGTTGATGATGCGAAGGCGTTCATTGCTTTCGTGATCAGTGATGCGGGTATGGCTGCCCGGCTCGAACAGGGTGGGCGGCTTTCCAGTCGTGCGGATTTCCCGCTCGACCTTTATCCGGCTTCCGAAAAAGCACTTGCTGAGCGCGTCAGCCAGTTTGAAGTGCTGCCCGATCTGGACGATACGATCGGGGGCGAATGGCAGACAATTTTCTGGGATCAGATTTCATTGCTGTGGGTGGATACAACAGCGCTGGATGAGGTCCTTGAAACACTGCAAGCGAATATGCCCGAGTAGTACTGCTGAACCGACGAGGTGCCGGCTTTAAAACCGGCACCCCGTTCTCGATCTTGATCGAACCCGATTCGAGGCGTTTCGTTTGTGCAGTTTTTTGCACGGACAGGCAGGGTATCGAGAACCTGAATCACAACGCCTATACCGGGGCGATTCACGAAATGCGGCATGTGATTTGAAGTCTGGATGTGTTGAGGGAAGAAACCAATGCGAAAAACACTCAGATTATGGTCCGAAGTCTTATTTTTCATTTTTCCGGCACTTGTTCTGTTGGGTATTTTTGTTGTCTACCCTGCAGTTCGGACACTTTCACTGAGTGTCCTTGATGCGGATGGAAATTTTGTGGGGCTGAAAAATTTTTCCGATGTGCTAATCAGTAACGATATACTGAACTTATCCCGTTTTCCGACGGATACTCCCCCCTGGGGGGCGATTCCGCATAATGTAGTATGGATCCTGATTCATCTGCCGCTGGTTGTTTCATTGGGGATGATCCTGGCGGTTATTTTGAAGGATGTCTGGGGTGCATCGTTTATAAAATCCATTATCTTTCTGGGCATGATCACGCCGATGGTCGTGGGGGGCGGCATTGTGCGTTTTATTTTCGATGAACATTCCGGCATTTTTAATGCCTTCCTCCGGGGGGTAGGGTTGGATCAGTTTGTTCGTTCATGGACGGTTTATCCTGATACGGCGCTTCTGGCTCTGATCCTGGGGTCCGTCTTGTTGTGGACAGGTTTCAGCCTGATTCTGTACTCATCAGGACTGTCCACGATTCCGCAAGAGCTTTATGAGGCAGCTGAAGTTGATGGTGCGAATGGGATTGAACGCTTCATTCATATTACAGTCCCCTCGTTGAAGCCGGTAACCATCACGGTTGTTTCCATGACACTGCTGTGGGAATTGAAGATATTTGATCTTGTGTACACGGCCACGGGTGGAGGGCCGGGAGGAGCATCAACGGTGCTGGCCCTTCGTATGTACACACTGGCATTTCGAGCCCTGGATTTTAATAAATCGGCAGTAATTGCTACGGTCATGACGGTGCTGACGCTGGCTATCGGTACCTGGTTGGCGCGATCCACTCGCAGTATGGAGGAATAGAACATGCGCAGCTTGGCACACAAGATTAATTGGGGACGAGTGGCTGTCCATATCATTGCCTATCTGGCCGGTCTGGTCTGGATCATACCGTTCATGGGAATTCTGATGGCTTCGATCCGGCCTCAACGGGAGCTTATCCATGGCTGGTGGAACCTGGAAACAGTCACCCTTTCCCTGGAAAACTTTGCAAATGCCTGGAGCCATCCGACTGCCCCCATCGGCGCGGGGCTGAAAAATTCCTTAATCGTGACCATTCCAGCGACAATACTGCCGTTGATTATTGCTACACTGGCTGCATATGGCCTGCTGCGGATAAAATTCCGCGGCCGGCATGCCATTCTTTTCGGTATTGTTCTTTTGCTTTCCATTCCACAACAAATGGTCGCCGTTCCACTTTTTCAATTACTCCTGGATTTTGATATCCTGAATAAATACTCCGGCCTGATCATCACGCATACGGCCTGGGGGCTGATCTGGATCACGATTTTCATGAGGAACTATCTGACAACATTGCCGGTAGAAGTGGAGGAGTCAGCCAGCCTTGACGGTGCAAGCCGTTTCCAGATCTTCAGAAAAATTGTACTTCCACTCTCTATTCCTGGGCTGGCCTCGGTGGCAGCACTGCAGTTTACATGGGTGTGGAACGACTTTTTTATGGCGCTGATTACTTTATACGATCCGGATAAGCTGGTGGCTACACAGCGGATTCCCCTGCTGAAAGGCCAGTATAGCGTGGATTGGGGTGTTCTCTCAGCAGCATCACTGCTGGTTACAGCGATTCCACTGCTTATCTTTGTAGTGCTGCAGAAATATTACATCAAGGGCTTAATAGGTTGGACCTCGAAATAAGCAGTATTCTTGCTGTAAGATAAAGGGATCTTAACAAGCTGAAGCCCTTTTTCTAGTATGATGATTGCAGATTCCGGGATGTGAGATTGTGCCTGAAAAGAAAATGATGCCGCACTCTACGATGCAGGATGTCGCCGCCAGAGCAGGAGTAAGCACTGCGACTGTCTCGCGGGTTATCAATGGATCGGATTACGTGTCCGAGGCGACACGGTTGAAGGTCCTCAGAGCCTGTGCTGAGCTGGATTACAGTCTGAATCCGATAGCTCAGAGTTTACGGCTCGGCCGCACGAAAACGATCGCCGCCATCCTGTCTTTCCTGACGCTGCCATCCATTGTTGAGCGTCTCCGGGGCGTGCAGGCCGCCATGGCTGAGAGTGATTGTGACCTTCTCACGCTGAGTGTTGGTACCCCTGAAGCACGCGATGCAATATTGGAGAAGTATTCTCAGCGTGCCCGCACAGATGGCGTGCTGATTATCTCGATGCCGGTTAATGACAATCATGTGAAGCGCTTTCTGAACAGCGGTGTTCCTCTGGTTCTTATTGATGCCCAGCATCCGGAATTAAACCGGGTGAATGTTGATGATGAAACCGGTGGAAAAATGGCAGCTGAGCACCTGATAGGGCTTGGTCACCGGAAGATCGGTTTTATAAGTTCCTATCTGAAGAATCCTTTTCAATTTTCCTCGACTCTGGCGCGTTATAAAGGCTACTGTGAAGCGCTGGAGTCAGCAGATATTCCTGTGCTGCGGCGATACCAGCGCGAGGGCGAGCACGGTCGCGAGTATGCCCGGGATATGGCGCTGGATCTGCTCAGCCAGCCTGATCCGCCAACAGCGATCTTTGCCTCGAGTGACACAAAGGCGATCGGAGTATTGGATGCTGCCAAAGAGTTGAAAATCCGCGTTCCTGAGGAGCTTTCGGTGATCGGATACGATAATATCCGTGATGCTGAGTATATGAACCTGACGACGATTCATCAACCCTTATTTGACTCCGGCCTGGAGGCGGGACGGAAACTGCTGAACATGGTGCATGCACCTTCCTCCTCGCCGGTGGAAATTATCCTGCCGCTCAAACTGCTAAAACGGGGGACAACAGCGCCGCCGGGAGGATAGGTCTCAACGGCTGCGCGCTTATGCAGGCGGAACAATTGAGTGTCGTTTTCTTCAAACCCCTTCCATACCATTTCTACTAAACTATTGATCTTTAAAACATTTTAGGAAATCGGGATATTTGGCCAGTTTCGGGTATGAATTGCCCGATGTGGAACTCACTGCTGAAAAGTGTGTGACCGATGCGGGCTGTTTTCCCGGAAGTTCCGTTGAACAGGAATTTCTTCAACGCTTATATTGTTGACAGGCAGCTTAAGGAAGTTCAGAAAACAGAGGAGGAGGAAGATATCCTGACTATCTACAAACAAAGGATGGAACGATACCAGGAGGATAAGAACCTTATCCCTGAGGGGAACCTGGTGGAAATACAGTTCGAGGATTTTGAGCAGCACCCGTTGAAAACGCTGCGGACTATTTATTAGGAACTCGGCCCGGAAGGGTTTGAAGATTCAGTTCCCGCCTCCAAAGCTTATATTGATTCTCAAAAGGACTATCAGAAGAACAGCTACTTTCTCACACAGGACGAGAACACGCGCATCCGCCAATACAGGTATACGGATATTCAGCGCTAGCATTACATTTCCGAAAATGCGGTAGAAATCCTGGAATAAGAGGTATTGCTTTATCCCGCATTCTTTAAGCCTCTGCGTTTCTTTGCATTCGTGTTGTTATCTGGCGAAGGAAGATCAGTTTTCAACGCGTAGATACAAAGGATTCTCTCCTCAAGGTATCTTTGCAGGAACAGCTGCACTGGTAGAGTGAACTGCAAACCCGGTACAACAGTCCATCTATAGAAGACATAACAGTACATCGGAGCCCATCACAAAATTACTGGGTTAAATTAATACTATATAATTATGAAAAGTTGATATTGAGCGAAATGGATGGATCAGATGATCGAAAGGATATGAATAAAAATGGAAAAAGGAAGGAAATACCCCGGAAAGAAGTTTTGGATCCTATCGCTCCTGATTCTGTTGTCGGTTTCACTGGCATGCAATTTTCTCTCAAGAGAGGGAAATTTTGGGGAATTACCTCAAAACGAAAGCTCTGATGAAGAGAAAAGTGCCCTGGCAGCAACCTATATTGGAGTATCAGAGATTCCACCCTTCCAACAAGAAATGCTTGATTATTCAATCGATAAAAACCAGGTCGTTCTTCACGTATATGAAGATGGGTCTGTTCTAGGAGAACAAGTATTCAAGTACAGTTATACACAAAGTGGAGTAGACGGAGCTCTGGTGAACGCTACTGCAGACTACAACACAGTATTTGAAGGCACACTTGAAGATAGCCAGGGTGAATTAACGGGAATCCTGGTCTATCATTTTGTATCGGGCGGCCCTGGGGCATCTAATCCTCAAGACCAGACAAACACAATTGAAGTGGTATATCAGCTAGTTTTATCAGGCGATGTTCTGACGGGCACACCGACAGATGAAGAAGGACTATTCAGTTTTGAGTTATTCAAGCAATAAGGGTCAAGGATCAGATCATTGTTCTCGAGAATCCGTATATGCCTTTTTTTGAGTATCAGTTCGGCGGAAAGAGGAGAAACCTTCTTTAACGTGATGTTTGAAACACTCCATCCTTATATAGATCAGGGTGTGCTGGAGTACAAGACCATGAATCAGGTGTACGAGGCGTAAAGATTCGCCAGCATCAGTCGCAGCAGAGCCGGTGTAACATTTCTTCTGTTAACATGAAACCAGAAAAAGGGGGTGCAGGACATGATTTGGTATCCTGTAAGTAACCGTGAACA
>JAFGNH010000035.1 GCA_016927115.1 Anaerolineales bacterium
GACTATTGAATTAAATCATGATGTTCGTGTCAACCAGGGAAAAGCAGCCCCAATAATACCTTATCAGCCGGTTTCCACCGTGCCCGGGCTGCCGCAATTGACGTTCACGCAGGATTCCCCTGCACCCTGGATTTTCCCACCGTACAACACCGGAAACGGAATCCCGGCCGGATTCCACACCCGGATCCGCCTTTATCGTTATTCTTCTCCGATTCCTTCCATCGGGAAAACTTCCGGATCTGCGAAAATTTCCGCCGTGTTCGAAACGTGAACAAGGACAAGGCCTTCCGTCAGCTCCTCAAAGGTCGCATATTTGAACTCCCGCCTGTAGAACGAATCGAATATTGCCAGAACCGCACCATTCTCCATCTTTTCATGGAATGCTTCCAGCTGATGGTCAAAATCATCACGTGCTTCCTGCGTGTAGTTATCCTGCTTGATCGGAATGAGGAACGAATTTCGACCTAAAAGGTACACGAGATCGATTTCATTGGTGAGAATTACGGTGGAAGGATCAAGGTCTCGAAGGAATTCACCTGCTTCGACAGCTCCTTCTGCCCAGCTGTCATAGGCGCTGACATCACGGATTTCTTCCAGTGAATCACAGGTAAATTGCAGATGGAATCCAAATATAAATACCCACAAAACAAAGCCGGCAATGCCTGCATACCTCCACGGCTTCGCCATAGATATCAGCTCGACGAACATGCACAGCAGGAAAATGACAAGATAGACATAGACCGGCAGCAAGTAACGGCGATAGGCACTCATTGAAGCATCAAGAAAAGAAGTTGAGAGGAACACTGTTGCCAGGTAGGCATACATGAAGAGCAGAGAAAAAATCGGTAGAAGCTTATACGACCAGATATGCCCCGGCTCAAAGGCTTGCGTTTTGTATTGGCGATATTTGAAAACCGCATAGCCCAGGGTTAAAACCGCCAGTACAATTATCAGGTGTGAGAAACGCGGACGCCATTCAATCTGGAGTATCTGCGGGATTAACCAGGATACAACTTCATTACGATAGTTGACCAGCTTCTCAACCGGTATGGGATGATAAGCAAGAGAACGGTTTGTTACGGTTCCCTCCAGCCTTGCA
Organism: Anaerolineales bacterium; assembly: GCA_016927115.1. Lineage (GTDB taxonomy): Bacteria > Chloroflexota > Anaerolineae > Anaerolineales > E44-bin32 > JAFGNH01. The sequence continues at coordinate 1,100 of JAFGNH010000035.1, forward strand.
TTACGTTGAAACCAGAGCAGCGTTGGAAGAATCCCCTCCACCCCAAGTACAACTACCTTCACCAGGCGTTTCTTCCACTCCTCATTTGAAAACACCAATATCAGCAAACAGGCAACTGGCAAAACTGCAAGTGAAACGTAACGAAAAAGTGGAAGGATTCCGAGAACCAGTCCAAGCAATAGCAGGCGCCCCCAGGTGTGATTGCGTTGATACTCCGCGAGCAGAACGAAGGAAAGCAGCGAAAGAAAGATAAAGCCAGGTTCAGACAGCGCATACGAATGAAACTCTACTGTTCTGTGAAATCCAAGAACAGCCACAGCTCCAAGTACTGCTGGCAATTGCTTTTTTGAAAATCGAAAGATTAACCAGCCGACAAGAAAAACATTTCCACAGAAGAAAAAAGTATTCAAAATCCTGGGCGCAACCAGTTTATCGATCCCCAGAAACATTAAAAGGCTGATACTTGCAGGAAATGCTGGCGGAAAGCCAACGATCGGTTTAGGGTTACCATAGCCATCAAGACGACTGTAGCCATTACCCAGAACCATGTTTTCTGCGCCCATAATGTAGCGGACTGAGTCTCCCGTGAGAACCATCCCCGGCCCTGTAACATACAGAATCAATACCATGGCTAAAGCTGCCAATACAGCCAGTAGAATAACAGCATGCCAGTTTCTACTCATTAAAAACACTCCTCCCAAATTCCCGCATCAGCTCTGCAGCAGCAGCGCAATATTAACTCTCGTGATCGAAACATGTAAATGAATACCCGGATCAGGTCAATCATGAAATCGAATCAAGGAGCATAATCCGGATCCTCAAAGATCTCCACATTAAAAGAGGAATGAACCAGTTCCATTCCGTTTGTCAGTTCTTCATAAGTAGCATAATTATCCTGCACAGCCAATTTACCAGACAAAAAAAGCACAGCCCCCTTTTCCATTTTCTCGAAGTAAGCCTGCATCTGTTGAGAATAATCATCTGTTAATTCATTTGTGTAGTCATTAATCCGAATCGGTATCATAAAAGCATAACGGCCGGTCAGTAAATACACAATATCAATATCATTTGAAATTATTACTGAGGGTTCGGTATCTGCAATGTATACCGCCGCATCATCCAACATTTCAACTAATGATCCAAGGCCCCGGTTATTGCGAATATCCCATAATTGCTGCCTGGTCTCGAGAAAATGAAGCCCAATAATTATCGACCACACACCAGTAATAACGACACCGAAAACACGCCATTTTCCAGGCAGATCAAACAGCACATTGATGCCATCCGCCAGTAGAATCACAACAAAGAAGAGAGCTGGAATCAGGTATCGCCGGAACCCTCCAAGAGATGCGTCAAGAAAAGCTGAGGAAAAGAAAAGGATACCAACATAAAGAATCAGATATCCGAAAGAAAAGAGTGGAAGGATCTGATACTTCCAATTCGAAGAGCCTGAATGTGAAGCTCTGTTGATTCGCCTTACCTGATAATAAGCGAAAACGGCTGCTGCCAGAATAGCGGCAATTGCCAGGTGGGATAATCGCGGCCGCCATTGTGACTGAAAAACAGCTGGAATGAACCAGGAAAGCACTTCATCGACATAACCCGCAACCTTGTCCAGCGGTATGGCATGATACGCAAAAGTCCGGTTTGCTGCGGATCCGGTAAGTCTGGCATTATGCAAAAACCAGATAGCAGAAGGCAGAATCGCTGTTACGGAAAAAAACACTGCTGCCTGTATGCGCTTACGCCATTCCTCATCAAGGAAGAACAGTATCGAAAGGGTTGCCACAGGCAACAGGGCACTTCCCAGGTAACGAATAATCGGAATAAAGCCGAACGAAGCAGCCATCAAGATCAGCAGCCATGTTTTCTTCTTTTGAATATATGTAATTAATAAAATAGTACTGAGCAAGGAAAAGAAAATATAAGGAGATTCAGACATAGTAATTGTGTGATAGCGCAGGCTTTCCACATATCCCATCACCATCAACGACGCCAACCCAGCAAGGATCGGTTTGTCTGTAACGCGATAAACAAGCCACCCTGTCATGAACACATTGGCAGTATAGAAAAACACCCCCAGAATCCTCGCTGCTGTTAATGCTTCCATTCCGGATAGCATGAGCGAGCTCAACAACAATGAATAGCCTGGGGGGAAAACAGAGATGGGTTTAGTCGAGCCATCCCCGGTAAAACGAATGTAGCCGTTGCCTGCCGTCAGGTTCTCTGCCCCCATTAGATACCGCACTGAATCTGATTTGAGCGTCATTCCCATTCCGGTGGCGTAGAGGATCAGAACCAATGCAAACAAGGATATGAATCCGACGCCTATCAAAGCAATCTGATTTCTGCGCACCTGTTGTTTTTCTCCACCCATAAGAATAACCTTCCAAAGGAATAATTCCTTAATTCCCTTCATAGCGAATCGGCTGCACTTTACGCTTGGATTCTTTGCCCCCCAGATTCCTTCCCAGAGGGTAATAAAATGTTTGCCGCAGCTGTTCAGTTATCGGTCCAGCATACCGGTATCCTTGATAGGTTCCCCAGAATTGCATCGCCCTGAACCAGAAGATTTCACCGGCTTTTGACAGCAGCTGCTTCTTCTTCAGTGCGTGCCAGAAATCGCTCATACTATTTGACAGGAACAGACGAAGAAAATCAGTAAAATGGAACTTCTGGCGCGGATCGATGCGCGACAATGCGATCGCTTCTCTACGATAGCGGTTATACACCCCTTTCGGAGTTTCTTCATGTACATGAATAATCTCGGCGTCTGCCGCATAGCTGATCCCAAACCCTTGGGAAAAAGCCCATTTTGCCCAATCAAGATCCTCGAGTCCGGGGAGGGATTCATCGTATTGCTTTTCTCTCCACAGATTTGTTCGAACCGCTGCATTTGCATTATTGCAGAATGGGTGATTCTGGCGTGTATTCGATTGCTCCGGAAACCACTTGAGGAAAACCTGGTGCTCACTGAATTTCGTTGAAGTTGTCCCGCGCTGCTTGCCATAAACAAGAGCGATCTCTGGATCCTCAAAGGGAGCAAGAAGGCACTCCAGCCAGTCGGGATACACAGGGTATACATGGGCGCTGGCGAAGACGATAAAATCCGCTGTTGCACGCGCACATCCGATATTCAGAGAGCGGCCAAAAGTAAATTCTTCCGGCTTAATCGAAACCAGTTCTACGGGAAAACGGGAAGCGATGGCGACTGTTGCATCGCTTGAGCCAGAATCAACCAGGATAATCTGGACGTCTTGAACCGTCTGTTCAAGAATACCGGTGAGTAAACGCCCGATATGTTTCTCTTCGTTATAAGCTCGAATTACAATAGAACATTGTGGACTCTGCGGCATTATTTTCACCCTGGTTTCTGCAATAACTCACTGGTGAGCAGATACCCCATTTCTTGAAGAGAATCCCCGATCTGATCCTCTATCAAGGAGATCTGATCTTCTGTAAGATTTTTAATATACCGCCCGGCAACGCCCTTATGAAAGTGCAAATTCGACTGTTCGGTCTTTCTTGCAGTATACCGGCTGACAATCTCCTCGCGAGCTGATTCGGGCACATCGAAGCCGAGATGTTCACATAATCGATCGAGTTCCCCTCGAGTATCCTGCAAAAGGTCCTCATATCGCACCAGTAACGCCTCAGGCGTGTCCCTCCATTGCCTCCAGCGTGAAATGTTTTCCTTAATCAGCGGGAGTGTCTTCTCAAGAGTGTTGTATGGAGTAAAAGCGCTGGGAATCCCGCGCTCACGAACCCGTTTGCTGTGATCCATGGTTGACACAATCACATCACGCGGATCGCGATAAACATAGGTTGTCAGGACTTTTCTCTTACTGATCCAGCTCTTTACAATTGGTGTTGGTGCGTAGTGAGTCTTAATAACATACTGCCTGCCAAAAATAATATGGGGATACATAACCAGTAGAAACCTGAAAAAAGTAAGCTTTCCCATATTCACATTGGCTTCCGTCAATAAAAACTTCAATCCATAGGCGGTGCGGATTTGACGTGGATCATCCCAGCCGGCTGATATTGCCAGATCGTTGGTCATATTAAAATACCAGGCTGAACCAGCCTTTACCATCCCAGCCGAGAGAATTACTCCAGGCATTTGCACAACTCCTTTACAGTCCACCAGGCCGCATTGAAGGCACATTTTCTCAATCTATTCGCCGGATCACCGGGTATTTATCTCAAGATCGCTCAACCTGAAACACCAAATGACTGTTCAGTTGAGACCACAATATATACGCTAAAACTGAACCACAGAATAAAGTGCCGTGTCCAACTTTCACCAATTATTACTCTTCTCATAACCCATCTTGACCAACAGGTCACCAGTACATTTTTTGAATTCCTCGATATTGCGTTCAGAAAAATATTTCCGCCACTCGCCTGACGTTCCTTTTCGAAAGGTGTTCGATTTTTCAGGAGCCATCTGTCGTTTTAATATATCTATCATCTGGTTTCGGGAGAGTTTTGCTGTGAACCCTCTATTCTCCAGATAATCGAGCATAATGCCTGATTGCGTTTCTCGATCGGAAACCAGCTCTTCAAAACGGATCAAACAAATATCCGGATTATCCAGCCAACCCATCCAGCGAGCATATCTTTCTCCTACATTCGACATTGCAAATTCACCCTCTGCGTTACCATGAATAGCAAAAGACAGGCGTTCTTCCATATCCGGGAGATTCATCAAAAAATCATGATGGAATTGGTCAGGGTTAACATCAAGGGCAAAAAATATGCTGGAAACCAGTGCATCTCGCGGATCACGCACAATAAAATAATGAGCGATTCGTGGCCCGGATAAGATTTCCCGAAGATCAGGGGTAGCGTAGAAATACCCTGTGCGAATATCTCCCGGAGACAAAGACCTCAGCTCCTTATGGATCCAGGCAGGATTTGTGGGTTCCCCGTCTGTATAGGGTTTGATGACCATCAGTGTGGTATCAATAAAGGGACCAATTTCTACAAATCCTCGCAACATATTAAATAGTAGTTTGGATCCACTTTTCGGTATCGCATTACCGACAATAATCGGAAGCCTGTTGATTTCTGCTTTACCGTAACGCAGGATGTTCCGAAAACGGTTGGTTTTCCATCGAACTGTCCCGCGCAAATGTATTTGTCCTCGCTGCATGCTTATAACCTCTCAGGATAATAAGAAACCGATTACCAGTCCTGGTCAGTCTCATACCCTAACTCTACCAGAAGTGCACCCGCTTTTTCTTTGAAAAGGTTTTTGTGTTCTTCAGTAAAATGATTCCGCCACCCGCCCGTTTTGCCTTCGCGATAGGTTGGGGATCTGGAGGGCTGGATGGAAGTATGGATCCGCTCCAGCCATTTTTCTTCGGAGTGCTCCTGAGTGCCGGCAGCAGCGAGAAAGTGCTGCAGAATCCTTCGCAGTGTATTCTCCCGGTCTTTTATCAGATCTTCGAATTTAATACTCAGCACACCCATTGCGTTCACCCACCCCAGGTAGGGTTTATAACGCTCCGCAATGCCTGGAAACTCAACATCACTTTCCGGTAAACCCAGAATACTCGTCGTTATCCGTTCCTCATCTGTGTGAAGCACGTTCTGATAGTACTCGTGGTGAACATGGTCCAGTGCCATATTCGTGACATAGAAGGCATGAGATACCACAACATCGCGGGGATCGCGATATATGAAGTAGTTCACAATTTCGGGTTTTAACAGGCGGTCTGCCAGATCACGGGTGTGGAAGAGATGGCCGGACCAGATTTCCCCCGGCTGCATTTTATGCAGGTCCTGCAGAATTTCCTGATCAGACCGCTTCCTCCCCGTATCATTCTCGAATGTGGGAATGACATCCCTGCTCCAGTCGATGTAACCGCTGAGTCCCGCCCAGGCCTGGAAAACCTGACGCATCAGGTTTGTGCCACTCTTGGGAAAGGAATTACTGAAGATGATCGGCAGGCCTTTCCTTTGCTCCCGGCCATCGATAACATTCCGGAGCAGTCGGGAACCATACCGGCTTGCGAGCCAGATTTTATTTTTAAAAGATTGCTTCATACCTTTACCTCACTCACGTTTTCAGATACCGGAGAAATCTCTGGGTGAAGGATAACGAAACGAACCCGAACGCAGGATACCGTCCTGAAGTACTTCCATCAATGCATTTTCTGAGGTTTGTAAAAGGTCCATATCAAACGGTTTCAGAATGATCTGTCCCCGGGCATGTTTCTGCTGCCTGAGAAATGGAGAAAAGTCCAATGAAACATAGGCCAGGTGGAAATACATAAAACGGCGGGCTTCTTTCAGATAGCTGTCCGACCACTCGATATCATGATCTGCAAGGAAATCCTCCAGAGTAAACCGGTACGCCTCAACCGAGTCCGGCAGGAGTACTGTCGGGTAATGAGAATATCTGGACTGTCCGCCGCAAAGCACTGGTTTTCCAAGCAGGGAAGCTTCCAGTCCAATGGATGAGTTATAGACCATTACAAACTTCGCCCGCTGAATCAACTCATACGAATTGAGGTAATCATCCGGCCCAATGAAAAGGATGTTTTCGCAGCCGGTATTACAGTATTTCCTGACTCGTTCCTCGACAGTTTCCCGGCTTTCCTTATTCCGCCGCAGTTCATCTGGATGAGCACGGATAATAAACAGGGTCTCGGGATGCCGCTTTGCCCGCTGAAGTATATCTTCCAGCCAGGCGAACATATCCTCAAACAGGACATTCGCATGGATCTGACTGGTATCAAAAATTACATTGGTGAAAACGACCACCATCTGCTTACAGGCTTCGATTCGGGTTGTAAGTTCTTTGCCAAGCTGCTTTATCTCCGGCCAGAAGCGAATCCCGGCCATGCTGAAATCACCCTTGAATCGCCTGGAAAGATAGAGGTCCAGAATACGCTCATCCTCTGCGGAGAGCTGGAAGGTTTTTGGAATGTCCATCCTGTAAGCTGTTGCGTGGTCATGAGAGAAAAAGGAGGTAAACGGTAATGCACTGACTTCATGTGTCACGACCGGGATCTGTTTCTCCAGACAGATATGGCGGACGACGGCTTCAGGGAAGCTGACTCCGTTGAATATCACTACAGCTGCCGGTGACACTCTTGCGGCATACTCCTTAAAGTACTGTGCCACATTCCCGGCTGACAGCAGGAATTTCCGCATCAGAGACCGGGTGGGTTCATCATCCACCAGGTTGTGCCGTCCAAGCGCCCAGCGAAGGCTCGGCAGACACAGCTCTCCCAGGTGAATACCTTCCCACTCATATTGTTTGAGTTTTTCTATAGAAAGCCCTTCGAGTTCCTTCTCAAACCCTGGTGACTGCCAGCGTATCCTGTCTGCCAGGCCTTCCGGGAACAGACGGTCGCTCAACTTCATGCAGCTCCCACAATCAGGTTTCTCCCGCGGAACATCTGCGCCTGATTTCAGGCGTGCACCAATCTGACAGTGCAGCATACCGGCGGTACATACCAGGTAGCGTACCGGGATCTCACTGGTCCGCATTCCCCAGGAAGTGATCAGGCTGAATGCCGCATTCTGACTCAACCGGTTAATTCTGGAGGATGCGTTAAAAAACACTACCGGACCGGCCTGCCCGTGCGGTACCCTTGATACCAGGCTCCGGTTTATCTGCCGGACCCGGCGGTACAGCGAAAGATCTTCCAGCCGGCGGGTAAACCTTATCCATGCAGAACGGACTTTCCTAACGAGTATCTTCACTGAGCCAGCCGCCCACTCTGCGTAATTTTTTCAGCGAGGATAACTCACTGTCATACACCCGCTTCTCTCCATCACCCAGCGCCAGTTCTGAGGTACGGATATATTTCACCAGACGGGTGAATCCAACCGGTTCGACAGACGCCGCCTGGTCTGAACCCCACATAGCCCTGTCGAGCGTAAAATGGCGTTCAACCAGCACAGCACCCATTCCGACAGCAACGACCGAGGGGATCAGGCCGACCTCATGCCCCGAGTACCCTACCGGCACATCAAACTCCTCCATAAGCTGCGGGATCATCCGCAGATTCAATTCATCGGGCGGGCAGGGATATGCGCTCGTACAATGTGTAATGAGGAGGTTATCCGTGCCCATCACTTCCACAGCTGCTCTGATCTGCTCCATGGTGGACATACCGGTGGATACGATCACAGATCGTCCGGTGCTCCGCATATGAGCGATCAGATCAAGATCGGTTAGAGCTGCTGAAGGGACTTTATAGGCAATCGGATCGAACTGTTCCAGAAAATCCACGGAGGGGATATCCCAGGCTGAAGCAAACCAATCAATACCAAGATCCCTGCAGAAACTGTCAATCTCCGTGTACTCATCCTTACCAAACTCAACTTTTTCACGGTATTCAAGATAGCTTATATAACCCCAGGGAGTCTCCCGCATTTTTGTTTTCTGGTCCGGTGGTACACACAGCTCCGGTGTGCGTTTCTGGAACTTCACTGCATCCGCACCGCTGTTTTTTGCAGCCCGGATCATTTCCCTGGTTACAGCCAGATCACCGTTATGGTTAATCCCGATTTCCGCAATGACATAAGTCGGGTGTCCTTCTCCAACTGTTCGATTTCCCAGCTTTATCGTTTTGGCCATTCCTGTACCTCTCGTTTCATATTTGCCAGCAGCATGTCAGCAAGTTCTCGGACAGCTCCCCTGCCGCCCTTCTCGGAAACAACCAGGTCTGCCTGGAGAAGAACCTCGGGATGGGCATCGGTTGGGGCAAAGAAGCAGCCCACCAACGGATATACAGAGAGATCGTTCACATCGTTTCCCATATATACCACCCGGTCCTCTGCAAGATTTCTTTCCCTGAGGAGTATCTCGAGTGCAGCTTTTTTATCACCCACCCCCTGAGCAACCTCGATCTGAAGCTTGCGGCAGCGTGCTGTTACGACCGGATTTGTTTCGGTAGACAGCACAATCACATCAATCCCGTGGGTTTTCAGCTGCCGGATCCCCCAGCCGTCACTGCGGTTGGCCGCCACCCACTCGACCCCATCCTGATTTACCCACACCCGGTTGTCTGTCAGAACGCCATCAAAATCGAGCACAACCAGCTTCACATCTGTGGGAACCGGCCGGGGTGCACGACCGGGCCGGACGAATGACAGATCACTGTTCTGTACACGCCATTCCGCCCATGCCCAGTCATTTAACGTATCAATATCCACAGTATAGGCAGGATCGATGTATAGCGGGTAAATGCAATTTCCTGTCAGCGATTCTTTCTCAAGCACAGTTCGTATTCGAATAGCGTCGATGTGCCCGGTCTGCCAGAAGGTTTTTGGAAGTTTCTGGCGGGGCATATTATATGGCTCCTTAAATTCGTCCTGGAGGAGTGAGACAATCTCGCCATGCTCACCCGGACGCCACATCTTGTAGGGGTTCTGCCCGGAAGGCACCACACCGCGCACGCAGTCGGCATCCGGATGTGCCAGCAGCGTTTCCACAGCCGCATCCACACAATCTACCGGCCGCAGGGGAGATGTGGGGCGAAGCTGGATCACTACGTCCGGCTGATAACCTTCCTCAGCAGCCAGTTTGTTTAGCACATGTTTGAACACCGGGAAATCCGGTGTCTCGTCCTCGGCCAGTGATGCAGGCCGCAGGAAGGGAACCTCGCCACCATAGCTTGCGGCAACGCCTGCGATTTCCTCGCTGTCTGTTGATACAATTGTCCTGGTCACATACTTCGATTGCAGACCCGCTGCAATACTGTAGGCGATCAAAGGGTGTCCGGCCAGTTTCCGGATATTTTTCTGCGGTATCGATTTTGATCCACCCCTGGCAGGGATGATAGCCAGAACTTCTGTCTTTTTCACCACGCAGTCCACCCTCCATCCACTACAAGGTTTGCACCGGTCATATATGTAGAAGCATCCGAGACCAGGAACAGCAGCGCGGCGGCCATCTCATCGGGTTGAGCCATCCGGCCAAGGATCGTCTTCGCCGAATACCGTCGGACAAACTCATCATCATGCCCGGCGAATACGCCTCCCGGTGTGAGAGTATTAACCCTGACTCCGCTTCCGGCAAAATACGCAGCCAGGTACCTTGTCAGGCCTACTGCCGCGGCTTTGGATACAGTGTACGTAACCGGCTTGAAACTGGGCGGTTCTCCTTCACGCTGATAAAGCCTCTGGTCCGGTCCGACAAGCCCATATGTTGAAGAAACATTGATGATAGAACCTTTCCCGGCGGCGAGCATGGGTTTCGCAACAGCCTGGGAAAAGAGGAACATCCCTCCCACATTAACCTCGAGCTCACGCTTCCAGCTTTCGAATGGGTAATCCTCAAAGCGGTTTGAATGCTCCCCGGCATGGTCGGGGTCGAACTTCGGATTCATGGCCGCATTGTTCACCAGGGCATCGATTCTTCCGAATCGTTCCATCACTGCATCGACCGCTGCACGAACCTGGTCTGGTTCAGCAATATCAGCTTGCAGCGGAAGACTTTCAACACCTTTTTCTTTAATTTCAGCTGACAGGGTATGAACTGGCTTCCCTTCGATATCCACCATAACAGGAATCCCGCCGGCTTCGGCAACAGTATGGCTGTATTGCCTTCCGAGCAGCCCTGCCGCCCCCGTTATGATCACTACCCGGCCCTTAAGTGAAAATCTATCAAGTATCGAATTCTTCTTCACAATTCTGTTTCCTCATCTTCCAGATGTGAGTATTGTTCAGATGAAGCAGACTGCATCCTGTCTCTCCGTCTTCTATCGATCACATAGTCTATCCAAAAGAACCAATCGGACAACTTCACAGGTTCCTCAAGGGTATAATCCCAGCGCCGCATCAGAAATACAAGCGCAGCTTCAATCTGACGGACTTCTTTTGATGAAAGTGAATCCCTCCATCTGCCTTTTGGAACACTGCTGACCGCCTCGAAACGATTCCCGAACATGGAGTTTCCATGCCAGGCCTTCCCTGCTTTGCTTGGCTGAAACATGGCAGGGTTTTCTTTAATTTCAAGGAACTGCCGTACACGTTCCATAGTCTCCGCCGGCCGCGAAATCAGGTCTTCAAATCGAATGCACAGATAGTGGTTTTTTCCAAACCGCCTGAGATTTTTCCGGGCTGTACGTGTAGAACTTCTCCACGAATAGGCAAAATCGAATGGAGACCAATCGGGATGTTTCTTATGATAAGACGTAAAGTTATCACGGGGATCTCTGATGACCTGAATGCAGCGTGCATCCGGCCAGTATTTAAAGATCCGGCTTGTATACTTCTCATTATAAGGAGTCTTCTCCACCCAGCGAACCGTCTGTTCTGAAAGCTGGCCGCTGATTTCGCCATATGCGAACATGGCAGCGGGAAGCAGGTTCCTATCCTCAAAACCCAGTTTCTCCATCCAATTTCGATACGCATGATTGGCAGCTTCAAAAGAGAAAGCCGAATAATCCCGATCGGGATAGCCCTCCTGGCTTGGCGGTGGATTGGCTGCATCCCACTCGAACATGTGGATCAGATGGAACTTCGCCTGGTCAATTTTCTGTTCAATTGTTTTTCCTGCTGTCAATCGATCAAAACGACGGAAGTACGCGGACTCCTCTGGATATACCAGCAGCTGCGGGTGTGAATCCAGCAGTGACAACAGGAGACTTGTCCCTGATTTCGGATGCCCACAAATAAAGGTTGCCTGCCCTGCCAGTTCTGTCATGCTAAGTTCTCATTTCCCTCAAGAACACCCTGCAGCCCTGGTGATCTGACCTTTGCGACGCAAGTGCAATCTCAAGCGAGCGGATGCCGTCATCGAGGCTGCAGGCAGGCTGTTCTGTTCCATTCACAACATCAAGAAAGTTCTTCATCTCATCCAAAAACAGAGTGTTCCGCTCAAACTGCTGCGGTGGTGTCCACTGCTGCCATGTATCTTTCCCTGCTTCTATCCAGGACACGGAACCATCTGCGTTATCCCATTTGATTCGGCCATTTTCCGTTGTGACCTCCAATGTGTGGCTGGCCGGACGCTGCACATAATCCAGATGGACACTCCCCAGCACATCATTCTCAAAGTCGAGCAGGATCTCGGCTGTATCTTCCACATCCAACCCTGCCAACCGCCCGGAGCGCAGGTCCGCATTAACTGATTCTACCTCGCCAAACAGCATCCGGAGGTAGTCGAGCGGATGGCAGAGTGTCAGCACTACGCCCCCTCCCAGGTCTTTACGGGCGCTGTATGAATCCCGGTAATCTTCCCACGGATGCCAGTCGGGGAGATATTCACCCCAGTGCACCCTGACATAAAGCGGTTTCCCCAATGTTTCCTGTGCCAGAAGATCCTGGGCCTTCTTCATTCCGGGATGGAAGCGGAACTGGAAGCCCACCAGTACCTGCCCTCCGCCTTGATGGACAGCCTGCTTCAGCTCTTCAATACGCTTCAGATCATGCGATATCGGTTTCTCCAACAGCAGGCTGCAACCTGCCGCTGCAGCCGGTATGGCAATATCCATATGGAAGGCAGTTGGGTTGGACACGATTACAGCGTCCGGCTGCCGGTTTTTCAGTGCAAGCTGAATATCCGTCTCAACCGGGAATCCCGCCAATTCATCATCCGGCAGGGTGCCCCTCCCTGAGCGCAGCAGGACGATATCTTCTTCGCCCAGCGCCAGAAGATTTCGCAGGTGCCGTCTTCCTATTGAGCCCAGGCCGGCAATAAGCGTTCTCATCGAGCCCCTTCCTCAGACATTATTTCCCCGCAGCAGACGCTTCTCTTCTTTCCTCAGCGCCATGTTTGCTTTCCAGTAGTACCAGAGCTGAAACAACATGACCTGGACAGCAGGCCATTCCCGAAAAGCTTTCTTTACCAGATCTCGTTTCAGACTCCGGGCGATCTCACGAAACATACTCTTCCAGCTGAAATGCCTTCCCACTCCAAGGCGGCTTTCAGCTTCGAATGGCAGATATCGGCGTGCTTTATCCACCATATCCATATAACCATCCACCCAATCATGGAAAATCGCCTCGTTTTTCTGGCGCAAAAGACAAAGAGAAAAATATCCTTCCTTGAGGACATCTCCCCGATGGTGAACATATCCTTTGAAGTGATTACGCTCCCGATGTGCCAGTGCGCGGTAGACTCTGGTACCCCCTTTTTGTCCATAGCGCAGTACTTTTCCACCGAAGCCTGTTGCCAATGGAAGATAAACTGCGCCCAGGCCTGTATTGTCATATCGGGCAATCATGGATTTAATCCTTACACCCATATTTTCCGGCAGGTACAGGTCTGGAGAAACGAAGACTATCCAGTCGTTGTTCGTATGGCGGCATGCATCCTCCCAGGCTTTTTCAGCAAATGGCACCCATGGATGCTCCAGCACTTTTGCGCCATTCTCCCGGGCTACTTCAACTGAATTATCGGTGCATCCGATATCGACGACGATAATATCATCACAAAAATCAAGCCTGCTGATACATTCCGGCAAATACTGTGCTTCGTTGTATGTAACAATAACAGCAGAAATATGAACATCCTCAATATTACGAGTATTGTCCGGATCCGGGTTTAATAAAAACTCACTCTGTTTTGAGTCCTTCATGGCGCCTCTGTTTCCTGTATTAAAGACCTTCTCATAATAAATTCACCATCCTGCTGCCAAACAGTAACTATTCCTGTTCGACACTTACATTACGCCTGATATCTAATTCCTATCCAGCTGACCCCGATTTAGAATAATAAACAGGCGATGATAGACTGATTTGAGTAGTTTTCTCATCCCGGGGATTTTAAGAATAACTTTCGACAAAAAAGAGCTTTTATTGTTTTCTAACCTTTTTTGTGACCTCTCATCAGCTAAAGGCCCGACTTCCGAAAGATCTTTCGGCAGTGCGTTACCCATATGTCGAACCTTACGATCCATTGTGCTCAAACGAAGGTAACCCAGCTTCTCTACAGCCTTATCAAGCGCTGCCATCTCCCGCATCAGGCGACCGGTCCATTCAGGCATGAGGGCCTGCAGGAGTACTTCCCTTGGTGAGATAAACTGGAAATGGTTCGCCATGGCGAACGCCTTTTTTCCGTGATAATGCAGAATGATATCCTGCATATCAGCAGTATTTCTGCCGTGTACCTCCGGATCCCTGCCTGTGCTCAAGCAAAAATCCCGCTCCCATTCATCCGGAATAAAACGGCCATATTCCAGACTGAGTTCCGGATCCTTCTCCGCATAATCCATGTTGCTCTGGATGAAATCTCTGAAACGAATCCGGATTCCCACACCACTTACCATCCCGACATTGGGAAAATGGTCCAGCAGCTCAAGCTGGGGTTCCAGCCAGCCCGGATAATGGTAAACATCATCGTCACAGTATGCCACGATCTCACCAGGTGCAGCACCGAAAATCATCTTCAACGCACCAGTTTTCCCAATGTTCTCCCGGCTGGACAGGAGGTATTGAATCTTCCCTTCAAGACGAAGGTTTTCAAGGTAGGCGCTGACTTCCTGACAGCTTCCGTTATTGAATACCATCAGGTCGACAGGGACATCCGTGTTCTGCTGAAGACTGCCGAGGCATACCTTCAAGATATCGAGCCGCTCGGTGAAGTATCCCTCCATCACCGGTATGTAGGTCAGAACAGCTGCAGTTACCCTTGCGGGTCTGTAGCCGGCCACCTGATCTCTGGCTGGATTCACTCCAATTCTTCGCATATCGCCTTCTCTTTACATCTCCCCGTTCCCAGACTATTCACGATTCATAATCTGGCGAAATACCTGAGGAATCTTCTTTGGATGGAAAAGCAGATGAACAAGTGTGCTGATTTTCCCTGCACCCGCGCGCGCTATCAGACTCATCTCCACACGTCGCAGCAGCCCGCGCCAACGAAGCGGTTTTCGCCGCAGAAAATCAGGGGTAAGCTCCCAGTTGGCATCACGCAGCTTGAACACAGTCAGATGTCCACCGCCCATACGTACATTCTCATAACTTTCCGGCAGACGGTAATGCGGTTTGCCATCCGGCAGGTGGGCGTAATCATGATTCTGGTGCACAATCGTCACCGTCTGGGTGGCATCGATAACAGGTGCACCGCTGTGCCTGCATGCGTATATCATCCAGTTATCCCAGCCGGCCCGGCCGAGCGCAAACGGCGGAATAGTCGTGTACATCGTTCTGGGGTAGACAAAGTAATCACTTCCTGCGGGTTTGTGCAGAATACCAGCCTGGCTGATCCGCTGTCGCAGGGCGGATTCCCAATCTCCGGAAAATTCAAGTTGTTCGGTCACGTCCAGATCCCAGCGCCTGCCGATCAACAGGAAACGTTCAAATTTTTCCTGTGCCCGTACCACCGCCGGAAGGAGATTTTTGAAGAGAATTATGTCCGCATTGACATAAACCATCAGGGGTTGTGTGGAATGCTGGTGCGCCGTAGCAAAGATTGAGCTCAGCAGCGGTGTGCCATACTCATTACGTTCCACATCCGGGAAATACCGTACACCAACCTCTGCGGCGGCTTCTGCAATACCTGCTTCATCACCAATGACAAACACTTCCACCCCATCCAGCGCAGCCCAGGAACGCAGCGCGTTGTACTGGATCACACCAATCGGACCTTCAAATGGTTTGGGGGCACTGAATATTGTTAGCATAATCGTTTTCTCGTACCTGTTTATCCTTTTTCAACCACCGTACCAGAGTCCATGCTGCCGCGGGAGTCAGTCTCCCGGAATCCTTTATGCCGGATATGGGCATTGATCGAAACCAGCTCAGGCTCCTGCTCCAGCAAATTCAGCACATCCATCCATCGGAAATGCGCCCGATCCGCCAGCAGCCGGTAGACCCGGCGTACAAACTCCAGATCCTCGGGTGTGTCTACAGTCCAGCGTAAATGGCCATACTCGCCTTCCGCTTCGACAGATACGAGCGGGAATTTTCCGGGTGTATCGTAGAAAAACGGCGTTACGTGTTCCCGTTGATAAGGCTCTTCCGCATCCGAAAAAGCCCTCTCCAGACCGTCCCTGGTGAACACCTCCACATCCAGCCCGATCGGATAGGTATAACGCTGCAGGCGATTGCTGGCATACACGGCTGCCGGCTGCTGAAGAAATTTATCAATCGTTCGATCGATCACATCCGGATCGATCAACGGGCAGTCTGCTGTGATACGTACTATTGTTTGCCCGTCAAACGTTTCTGCTGCAAGATGGTAGCGAGCCAGCACATCGAACACAGGTCCCCGGCAGAAGGGATATCCTTGCTGTTCGCAGAAGGCTGCAACCGGATCATCCTCCGGGTCGATCGTCGTTGCCACGATCACATCATCCAGCAGTGCTGCTTGCTTTGCTCTTTCCACGACACGGGCAAGCATCGGCCTGCCGGCGATATCCAGAAGGACTTTATCAGGAAGCCGGCTGGAGCCCATCCGGGCCTGGATTACTGCAAGAATTGGTTTCCGTATCTCCGGCACCTGTTTCATCCTTCGTTTACCCTGCCTGCAGCTTTCGAATAAGCCTGCAGCAAGAGCGGGTTGTTCCTGTTCCAATCAGCGCGCTGCTCACAGATATGCCGGCTGTTCTCTCCAAGACGATCCAATGTACTTCCCGCTGAAGCAGCAGTCATGATCGCTTCCGCCATCCTGCCGGGATCACTCACCGGGAATAACCAGCCGTTCTCACCTTCCAAAACCCATTCCCGATTACCAGGGATATCCGAAACCAGTGCCGGCAGTCCACAGGCCATCGCTTCCAGAAGTGAGATCGAACTGCCATCACATGTTGAACTGCTGCAGTACACATCCGCAGCCCGATAATAACCCGGCAAATCCTCCAAACCAATCCTGCCGGCAAAAAACACCCGATCAGACAGCTCTTCTTCCTGAAGTCTCTCCTCCAGCCTTTTCCTTTCGGAACCATCACCCAGGAGCAGCAGCCTCAAAGAAACGTTGCCGCCGGCTGCACGGATAAAAGCATCCACGGTCACATCTACAGCATACAACCTCTCCATCGAGCGTGTGGAAAGGAGCACAAAACAATTTTGCCAGCCGAGCTCCGCACGGACCCTGCTGCTCTGCGCCGGGGAGAAATGATCAAGGTCCACTCCCCACGGAAATACCACTATACGGTCCTCCGGCATGCCGAGATCCTGTGCACGCTCTTTTACAGCCAGGCAATCGCACAGAAACACGTCACTATGCTGCAGCGTATACCCTGCCTGCCGCCGCCCAAATCCAGACTGTGCGTCCAGCAGGATATCCGAACCCCAAGACATCGTTACAAGCGGCCGAAAACCTGCCAGGGCAGTCAGGAAAGCACTTTTCTGAACAGGCCCGGCATGCACCAGATCCGGTTTGAATTTTTTCAGCACCATCCTCAGTGCCCGGACATTATGCGACAGCGCCCATCCATACTTCACACCCGGCCACGACAAGGCCAGGATACCGGGCGGCAGATCCGGAGTTCCTGAAACTGCCGCGGCTGCCTCATAAGGCAGGTAACCCACCTCATGTCCGCTGTCGGCCAGTACGGTCAAAAACCGGTGGTCATGCGGAGAATAATTCCGGGTGAAATATAGAACGCGCACTAGTCTCCCAGCATAGTCCAGCGAATGGCTTCCCCGGCTTTGATATCAACAGCCGCCCGCGTTCCCAGCATCTGTGGGATTTCGTACGGCATGATTGCATCCGGATCTGCAGGGCGCAGCGGATCGAGCATACTGCGGTCTAGCACAGTGCCTGCCGGAATATCAGAAGCCGCACGTACGCAGCGTCGTTGTATCACAACTGTCTGGGTTTCATTATCGGCCACACACTTGGATGGATCCCCGAGTGCTGCTTCGAGCTCCCGTGTCCGATCGACCATATCCCGCCATGTAGTCGGAGTCATCGAAAAAGGATGGTCCGGGCCCTCGCGGGAAGTATCATCGGTAAAGTGTTTCTCAACCGCCCGTGCCCCCATAACCACGGCACCCAATACCGTTGCATGCCCGGGTGTATGGTCAGATAAGCCGAGAACCACATCCGGGTACATAGCAGCGTATGTTTTCAAGACATTCAGGTGAATATGGCGCATGTTTTCCAGGCTCCCTGTGTAATTGGTGTTGCACTGCATCAGGATCAGCTCCTGGTTGATTGCCAGAATCGCATCCACTGCACGCTGTACATCGCCGATGGTTGAAGCACCGGTTGCCAGCAGGACAGGCTTTCCCTTTTGCGCCATCCTCTCCATGATCTCAATCCAGGTGATATCACCAGAGCCAATCTTATAAGCAGGCACATAAGGCTCAAGCATATCTACTGCTTCAAAATCATAGGGAGAAGAGAAATAGTGAATTCCTGCTTCATCACAGGTCTTTTTCAGTTCTGGTGTCCAGTCAAATGAAATAGAAGCGCCATCATAGACTTCAAATACAGACTTCTTCCATTTAGCCTGATGCGACACCTGGCCGTCCATATGAGTAAAACCATAATCACTTACGATTTTTGCTGCACGAAAATTCTGAAATTTTGCTGCATCCGCGCCGGCTTCTGCAGCCAGATGGATCAGATCTTTCGCACGTTCGATTTCTCCATCATGATTCGCTGAAATATCAGCCACAAAATAGGTTGGATGTGCTTCTCCAACCAGACGGTCACCGATCTTAAATTCTTTCATGTCTCCCTCCCGTGGTCAGATCCTGTAATGCTGCCTTATAACCATTCTCGCGTAAACTGCACATTTTTTGCAGAGCTGATTCCAGGTCCAGAGGAAAAATACCCAGCTCCGATTCCATACGTTCACTCTTCAAGCACAACCTGCGGCCGCGTACAGCCAACAGCCCTGCTTCTTCCACTGTCGATGGCTCAATCACGCTGGAATCGAGCGCGAATGCCTGTGCAATACGGACGCCGAACTCATACTTGCTGACACAGTCTGCTCCGGCGGCATGCACAATCCCCGACGTGCCGGTGCCGGCCATCGCCTCCAGCAGTGGAACCAGTGCGTTCACCAGCGTGGGTGTTATAAAAACATCGGTAAACCCTTTGCAGCTGTGCTTTTGCTCCAACTTATCCAGAAACCACTCGGCCAGGCTGAACTTGTCCTGTGCATTCCAGCCGAAGATATTCACTCGCAGCACTGCTGCATTGGCATTCTCCGCCAGCACCTGTTCCTCCCCCTCGACTTTCGAGCGGGCATAGATATTGACCGGGTGAACCGGGTCATTTTCCCGATAGCCGCCTTGCTCTCCGTCAAAAACGGCATCGGTGGAAATATGCACCAGATAAGCTCCAACCTTCTTTGCAGCAGCCGCTACAAGCCCTGGCATTTTTGCGTTCAAACGGAAAGCCAGATCAGGTTGTTTCTCACAGGTATCCACATGGGTCAGAGCTGCACAATGGATCACCACATCCGGACGCACCCGCTGTAAAAGAGCTTCAGCAGCGCCTTCCACCGACAAGTCCACACACTCACAGGCAAACCGATCCGAAGCGATTTGATGCTGGTAATACTGCGCGGTCACTTTCCAATCTGTACTCATTTCAAGCGCCAGATTGGAGCCCAGCAGTCCGCTTGCGCCGGTGATTAAAATGCTGCGCATGGATACTCTACTTCGCCTCAAATTCTTTCAGCATCTCAACCAGTTCCTGGCGGTCCATCCACTCCTTGTTTTCATTACTGACATAGCGAAAGCCTTCCGGCAGGGTTTTCCCTTTTTCGCGCCAGCTTTTACCGAACCACAACATTCCGGGGGGTTCGACTATAAACATATCGTCAAGCTCGATCGTATGGCGGGCTTCATCTTCAGAAATCAGGACTTCATGCAGCTTCTCACCAGGCCGTATACCGATTGTCTCGATGGTGCAATCCGGTGCGATCGTTTCTGCCAGGTCTGAAATCGTCATACTGGGCAGTTTGGGCACAAATACTTCTCCGCCCTGCATTTGTTCAATACTGCGGATGGTAAAGCGGACCCCTTTTTCCAGTGTGATCCAGAAGCGTGTCATGCGGCTGTCTGTGATGGTTATTTTGCCGGTCTTGCGCTGCTGCAGAAACACCGGCACCACACTGCCGCGGCTGCCGAGCACATTTCCATAGCGCACGCATGCAAAACGGGTTCCTTTGCCGCCTGCATAGGCATTTGACTGGACGAATAATTTTTCCGCCGCCAGTTTGGTGGCACCATAAAGGTTGATCGGATTAACGGCCTTGTCTGTGCTGAGTGCCATCACTTTTTCAACACCGGTATCGAGTGCGGCTTCAATTACATTACGCCCGCCAATAATATTGGTGTTGATAGCTTCCATCGGGTTGTACTCACACGCCGGCACCTGCTTCAACGCGGCTGCATGCACTACAACATGGACACCCTGCATTGCCCGGCGCAGGCGGTTTTCATCGCGTACATCGCCGATAAAATAACGCAGCGATGGATGATCAAACCCGGCCCGGCGCATTTCATGCTGCTTAAGTTCATCCCGGCTGAACACAATCAGCTTGGCAGGATGCTGCTGGCTGAGCATTTCCCGGATAAAACGCTTTCCAAACGACCCGGTTCCCCCGGTTACCAGTACTACTGTATTGCTCCATTCCATGAGTTTATCCTTCATTTCCGGAATCAATTGGTTCTGTTGAACCGTGATAAATAATCATCGGATACTGTCCATACCGTGCAAAAAAGACCGGCGCTTTCTCCTCAAGGGAATAGAGCAGCCGGAGCCAGAGTTTTCCAAAGAAAAACCGGTGGATGAACACCCGGGAAAATTTCGTGTTGATTGTGCGCCAGATAAGAAGCCTGAAACCCGGGAGACTGCCAAGGTTCTTTTGCACCCAGTTAAAATCATGACGGAAGGTCGGACTCTGGATTTGAATATCAGCTGCTTTTTGCCCTTCGCCTGCCCGCTGGTCTGCCATTCCCTGTCCTGAAAGTAATCTGCTGATCCATCGCCGTGCCCGGATAATCCATTTCATCGGCCGGCGGAAGACACGCTGGATCGGCGCCAGGTTGCCCCAGCTGTGAACAATAACAGCAGCGCCACTATCCTTCAACACCCGCCACATCTCGTGAAAAGCCTGAAGCTGCTCCTCACCAGGAATATGATGCACAGCGTGCAGCGAAACGACACCGTCGACAGCGCCTTTCCTGAAGGGGAGGTGTGCTATGTCTCCCAGAACCATCAAACCATGGTCTCCAATCCGCTCTCTCGCCTCAACCAGTGCAAGCCTTGATATATCCAGGCATACACGGTAACGATAATCGCGGGAATATTCCAGATACTCAGGATACTGGATGGGCCCTGAACCTGCATCCAGAAGGTATTCACCTTTTTCAGGTAAATGTCTTTTCACCCGCATCCGGCAGCGATGAATGTATTCCTGGGCTACCGGCCGCAGGTCTTCACGCGATGCATTGTGAAAGACTCCATCCTGGATATTCTTCCATCCTACCGAGTTGTAATAATCCATAATCTGGCGTTTTACGCCGCTTGTTTGATCCACTGTTCTACCTCACATACTCCGATATTCCATACTGCAGCGGCTCACCGGCGAAAGTGCGCACAGCCAATCCATACTTCTCCATGCCGGCTTCACTCGACACCTGTGCTATCGGCCGCTCCTTGATATCCTTCATAAAACCAACGATGTGCCACGGGAACGGCAAGGCAAATTCAAAGAAAAACCTGTAAGCATAACGCCATGCCAGCAATGCCTGCTCTTCAGGAACGGAAAAAAACTCCGGATTCTCCAGAAACACATCCAGGTTTCCAGCATATTCTGCAAATGTATCTGCATCAATGGTGAACCCTTTGCCGCGATAGTGTGTGCGGGCACCCACCATTACCGGGATTCCCGCCATCGCCATCTCCATCCCGACCGTGGTGGTGTATACCAGCCCCAGATCCGCGATCTGAATCAGGTCATAGGTATTCACCGGGGATTCGGGGGGCACGATAATGATATTTTCCGGTATCGCCGGAAGCGTGCGCCTGACAATGTCCACAGAAGGATCACCCACACTTCGCAGTTCACCCGGGTGGACACGGATCACCAGCTGTGCCTGTGGATGTTCCGCAAAATATTCCGCTGTCCTCGCAAGCCAGTCCACCATGCCGTTGGTGAAAAGCTGGCGCCCAAGTGCAAGGCTGTCGCCCACCACATTGGTACACAGCAGCACTACCGGCCGGTCTGCATCCAGGCCGAGCTGCGTGCGCACTGCCTCGCCGCCTGCCTGCCCGGAGGCCTGCCAGCGGCGCTGGAAATTCTTCCAGAGTTCGCCTCCCATACGCGCAGCATACAGATCCTGAATAGCCTGCTCCTCTTTATCAGTCAGCGATAAATCTCCACGCTCCAGCCACAGCCTGGCAGTATCCTGCAGCATCACTTCACTGTCCTGTGCAAGCCAGATACGCTCCCGTTGTTCACCGAATTCAAAGGTCACCACCGGAACCTGCAGGAAGCGCGCTGTTTGATACACAGCTCCAAACTCAAAAATACTGCCATTGGGTACAATCACCTGCTGATAAGCTCCGGAACTTAACAGAGAATAGACAGCTTCAGCAGCAGTTTTATTACGCTCCCACCGCAGCTGGTACAAGCCTTCATCCTCACCACCTGGCCCGAGATGAAGTGTCTCCCTTTGCCGGCTGTATTGAACATCGATCAGAGTGAGTTCTTCGATCCTTTTCAGCAACTTTTCCGGAAGAGGCACGGACACAGGTCGGGAAAGATTATGCAGCGGTAGAAGTTGCCGGGCGGGATTGAATGTTCGCTCGATCAGGGACGCCTGCCGGCGTCGATCGAATTTGTTGACCTCACCAAGCCATTCCCTGTATGGAACATAAGCCAATTCCGGAAGATAACCCTGCCCGTAGAGCAGCAAGCCCAGTGCAGCAGCATATTCCAGCCACCAGCGAAGAAAACCAACCAGCAGAATACGCTTCTCCGACGGTTTATTACATACTGCCCTGGCTTTATCGGCTTCCTGCACCCACTGCGGCAGCACCGCAGATAACCTTTCAAGCTTATATCCGGATGTTGGCGGCCGGTCCTGGTAGAACAGCGCCTGTGCAAGCTCTGCTGTTCCCGGCATATCCCCCAGCAAATTTTTAAGCCATTCTCTTCTCTGGCCGCTCATCTATCCAGCGCCTCAATCGTCCAATCCAAAGAAGGCCGCAGCGGGCCGGAACGCCGTTCCGGCCAATGGCTTCCGGGTGCTCCGGTATCATCGATTGTCAGTGTCATTGCATGCTCGTCAGTAAAAAAGGAACGGATACGGTAGGAAGAAGCGTTCACGCCCACAATCAAACGGCCGGAATTGAACGTGTTTGCCGGAATTCTGCAGCGGCTAATATATCTCCCGGCAGGCCGGTCGGTGTACTTTTCAAAATCCTCCGTGCGATCGGTATCGAAGGATGTAAAAATCGGTTCGCCCCGACTGCTTGAGATATAGAAACCAACCCGCAGCCCTGTGATATCGTCTTCGAGTTCGTACTCGAATTCAATATCCATTGGTTCGATAGACATCATCTGCCCGCTCTGTTTGCCCCGGGAATCCCGTACCCGCAGCGATATCGGGCGAAACGGCCTGGTCCGCTCAAGACGCGGATCGTTTTCCCACAAACGCTCTCCCTCCTGCGCCATACCAGAGGTGAGGTAGTAATCAACCACATCCTGCGAACTGCCTCGCTTTACTATCTGGCCATGGTCCAGCAGAATAGCTTCCTCAGTCAGGCGTAAAACAGCGGACATATTATGGCTGACAAACAACACCGTCCGCCCTTCAGTTGCCACCTGGTTCATCTTCCCGAGGCATTTCTGCTGAAACTCCGCATCACCCACTGCCAGCACTTCATCCACAACCAGGATCTCCGGTTCCAGGTGGGCTGCCACGGAGAAAGCCAGCCGGAGGTACATACCACTGGAATAGCGCTTCACCGGCGTGTCAATAAATTTTTCCACTTCGGAGAAAGCAATGATTTCATCAAATTTCTTATCGATTTCGGCTCGCTTCATTCCCAGGATTGCGCCGTTTAAATAGGTATTCTCACGCCCGGTTAATTCCGGATGGAAGCCGGTTCCCACTTCCAGTAAAGACCCTACCCGGCCCCGGATTTCAGCCCTTCCTTCAGTTGGTTCCGCCACACGGGCAAGCAGCTTGAGGAGAGTACTCTTGCCGGCGCCATTGCGGCCGATCACACCCAGCACAGTCCCCTGTTCCACCTCGAAATTGATATGCCTGAGCGCCCAGATCGTTTCCTGCTCAGATCTGCTACGCGCACCGGCTGCCAGGTTTTTCAGGCGGCGTGTGGAGGAGCCGACAAATTCCGTCAGCGCATCCCGCAGCGTCCGGTAGCCGCTTACATTCTGCCCGATACGGTACTGTTTACCTAAATCTTCAACACGAATCACTATATCTGCCATGTTTCACACCACATCCGCAAACGTCCGCTCCATCCGGCGGAAATAAAAAGCACCGCTGACCATCAGCACCACTGATATCAGCACCGACACCAGAATTTGTGCCGAAGGAGCATCGCCATGGCCGAGCATCGCCCAACGAAATCCCTCCACCACACCGACCATCGGATTAAGTGCATAAAGTATCCGAAATTTTTCAGGCACAATACTGGCTGCGTACGTGATCGGAGTCAGATAAAACCAGATCCGGCTGAAAAACGGGATAATATACCCGATATCCCGGTACCAGACATTCATCGCACTCAGCCAGAAACCTGCGCCAAGCGCAGTGATCATCGCCAGAAGCAGGAAAAGCGGCAGTGTCCAGATCGCACGGGTTGGAGGGTAACCGTAATACAGCATCATCACAATCAGCACAAGAAACGCCAGTGCAAAATCCACCAATGCGGCAATCACCGGGGCTAACGGTATCGCCAGACGCGGAAAATAAACCTTTGTCAGCAAACCACGCCCGGATACCAGGCTGCTCCCGGATTTTGAAATCCCGGTCTCAAACAGCTGCCATGGAAGCAGTGCCGTATAGGAAAAGATCGGATAGGGGATCCCATCAGTAGGAATCTTCGCCAGCGAGCCAAAGAAGATGCTGAAAACAATCATCGTCATCAGGGGTTGGATGATTGCCCAGGCTGCCCCCAGCAGCGTTTGTTTATAACGCACCTTCACATCACGCCAGATCAGAAAATACACCAGCTCCCGGTAGCGCCATAATTCTTTTAAATTGATCTGACGCCAGCCGCTCGACGGCCGAATGATGGTTAATTCAACCTGCTTTGGAGATACTATATCATCAGGTTTGGTCAAGATATGCACCTCTATTTCTGCAGCATCTGGGTGTTACGATACCAATCAATAGTCTGCCGAAGCCCTTCTTCAAATGTTGTTTTTGCCTGAAAGCCAAAGTACTCCTTCGCTTTCTGTGTATCCAGCTTGCGCCGCGGTTGACCATTCGGCTTGCTGGTATCCCAGACCACTCTGCCGGAAAAGCCTGTAAGGCGGACAATCAGTTCCAACAGATCCCTGATCGATATTTCGTTGCCGGAACCCAGATTTACCGGCACACTCTGATTAAAATGCTCGGCAGCCAGAAGAATACCCTCCGCCGCATCCGCTGCATACAGAAACTCACGTGTAGGTGTCCCGTCCCCCCAGACCACGATTTCCCTTTCCCCTCGCACTTCCGCCTCCAGACATTTGCGGATCAGCGCAGGAATGACATGCGATGTCTCAAGATTGAAATTGTCGCGAGGGCCATACAGATTGACCGGAAGAAGGAAGATGGAATTGAACCCGTACTGCTCTCGATACGACTGCGATTGGACAAGCATCATCTTCTTTGCCAGTCCGTAAGGAGCATTTGTCTCCTCGGGGTACCCATTCCACAGGTCCTCTTCCCTGAAAGGAACCGGTGTAAATTTCGGATAAGCGCATACTGTCCCCAGCGCAACGATTTTTTCCACACCGAATTTCCAGGATTCGTGGATGAGCTGTGCCCCCATCATCAGGTTATCGTAGAAGAATTCTGCAGGCCGAGCCCGGTTGGCGCCAATCCCGCCGACATTCGCTGCAAGATGAATGATCAGATCCGGTTTCGCTGTCTCCAGCATCCGCAAGATTGAATCTTTCTGTACCAGATCATAATCCGGATAATCCGGCACATATATATCGCCTGCCTGTCGCTCCTTCAGCTTCTGGATGATATATGACCCCAGAAATCCTGCTCCACCAGTTACACATATCCGGCGATCCTGCCAGAATGAAAAATTCTCTTCCACGCTCATTCACCAATCCCTTCTGTGTCTTTCATCCCATTTGCTGCATCAGGTACTGTTCGGGGTGAACACATTCTATAGCTGCTCACAGGCACGATTATGTCTATTTCCATTACACTCACAAACGACGGTCTTCTCAAACAGCACTCTTTTCCAGCAGCACTTTACTGCCATCGATCACCAGTACCGCCGTCCTGCGCCCATCTGTTTCAGTCACAACCTCCATCCCCTGTTCAAGGCACGTCAACCTGCAGATATCTGCAACATCCCCGGTCCCCTGGATACGCACCTGTTGAAAACCCTGTTGCTCTGCCTGCTCCAGCGCATGCATCGCCTGCTCCCGGACCTTTCGGTACAGCAGCATTGACTGCTCGATATACGCCACGGTCAGCTTGGCCCGCCTGGAGATGCCTTCAGGAGTAATGATATATTTCAATTTACGCCGCTCAGCCCGTTTTACCTTGACATATCCTTTTGCGATCAGGCGTTTCATATGCCAGTTAACAGTTCCAACTGCCACACCCAACTGATCTGCCAGCGTCGCCTGGGTCGTATCGGGGTCCTGTTCAATTTCTTCAAGCAGGTTCAAATCTCTGACAATTTCCTGTGTGCTGTTCATGCCATCTCCATGCAAAATTCAGAGGTTGAATTATAACGCGCTCTCCACGAAGTTCAAGGGCATTCCAAGCCCGATTTTTACCGGTTTACTACCCCCAAAAGCTGAAACCCCGCACTTCTTCACAACCAGATGTCGGCAACGCCAGAAAATACTCCTGCCGTTGCCGGTATGCGTGATGCCGGAGAAGCCTACGGCGCTGCCGGATCAATGGGCGCCAGCAGCCAGATGCCCAGCCCTTTGAATTCCTGAACCGGCTCATAATACTGCAGGATCGGTACGCTGACCTGTTCAACCCACAGGTCATTCTCTTCCCCAAATATGGTCTCACTACCCTTGTAAATTATGGGCAGTGGATCACTGATAATCAGACTGAATCGATGATTCTCAAGGTCGTCGTAAAACTTTTCGAAATAAGCCTGGTTGCGCCGCATTGCCTGATTCATCAAATCTTTGAGCTCGTACTCTTCCACCAGCAGAACACGGGGTACTTCGCTGAATGTCAGCAGCTGGCGCTGGTCTATAAACAGGACCTCGCCTTCCTGTGCTGCCCGCTCCACTTCCTGACCGATAACCGTCAGTGCCCCCTCAACTGCAGCCTGCGGCTTGATATTAGGAAGCTTTCCGGATCGTGATACAAACCAGACCGGGATCAGGATAATCAGCAGAGTCAGGACCTGGAGTATGGGCTGGTCCGGCAGCAGCCTCCGCCAGGTTGGATAAAACAACATAGCAAGCAGAACCAGCGTGACAAGGAACATATCCAGATTATGAAGATTGTTTCCACCACCGATCTTGATGCTTGCTATCAGGCCAATTGAGATCATCGCAGCCAGCGCTACAGTCATGGTTGCTACAAAAAGCCAGTCCACCTTTGGTTTTGTTCTTACATATACAAGAATCAGAAGCAGAAGCAGTGGAAGCGCCGCCAGCAGTAAACTATTCACTATGCCGAGATCATTGGTAGCGCTTTCCCAGAGCCGATATTGAAGAAAATCCTGCTGCATTGCAGTAGCATAGATTGCTTCATCACGCGGGATTAAAATGCGCATTCCCAGCCATGCTGCACCACCACCCAGGAGCCCCGCTCCACCCAGGACAAGAGCTCTCCGAGAACGCAGCCAGAAATCAAACCAGCGGCGGACTGGATCCGTTGAAAACAGGTCCAGCAGCACAACCCAGATAGCAGGAGCCACAAACCAGGTCCAGCGGCTGAAACCTGCATAGAAGCAGGCCAGCATCGCGCCTGCCGCAGAGCGCAGCAGCTTCTGCGGTGAGTACATCACCACCAGCAGCAGAGCACTGAGCAGCAGCGGTGAATAGATCGGTCCTTGCCACAAGTACAGGAACACCCACAGAATCATTATTAACCGTCGCAGTAATGAGGAGTCCAGCCGGGTGGAAAAAAGTGCCCACCCCAGAAGCAGACCGGGGACGACCCACACAATCAGATCCCATAAGCGCACAATCTGGATACTTACATTCGGAAAGAGAAATATCAGGCCCCACAGCCCATGTCTGCCGGGAGCAATGTATGTCGGCAAAGAAAAGTTACTGTCCAGCAGGTAGCGGCTTTTCGCGAAGATCAGTGAATAGTCCCAGAAACGATTTCCTTCCGACCAGGTTAAAGAGAATGGGTAGTCGACAACCGATGCTGCCTTAATCACAATCAGATAGACGAAAGTTGTTAAAAACAGGCCCAGGACGAGGCGTTCACCGATCCGCTTCTCCCGATCAGGGATCATCAAACCACTCAATAAACCTGTCGTGATGAATACAATCTGACGGAAAACCGGCAGTTCGAAATATTCTTTCCAATTCCCCAGGAACAGCAGCAACGGGATACTGAAAAGCCCCAGCACAAGCACCCAGCGGGCCAGGCCCAGCACCTGCAGCGCTCTTTCTACATTGTCTCGTAAAAAGGTCAAAAAGGATGATGGTGAGATCAACATCCAGATCAGAAAAACCAGCAGAATCAGCGCAACCAGGTAATAGACTGACAGTGCATACGTCCAACCGATAGAAAATATACCCAGGACGCCACCTGTGCCGCTGGCTCTATCGGTCAGCTCCCACAGACTCCAACCCAGAAAAAAAAGATAAACAGCAGCGATGAACCTTGTGAGAAAGTACGGTTGTTTCATAAACCACACCCAATATTCTTCATACTAACACCTCATCAGAGGATTCTTTCTTTTTCAGGATACCACCAAGCCACAATGAACCGGGCAGGCTGACACTCACCAGAATCACCCTGGTGACCAGCGCCAGTGCTGTCGCCTGCTCAGGATCAGCACCAAGCTGAGAATACACACCAAAAATGACCAGCTCCCGAACGCCGTAACCGTTTATCGATATTGGCAGCAGCGTCAGAAAATAGCTAATTCCTGTGGCACCTGCTACCTGCCAGTAACTGACCTTGATACCCAGCTCCCGGGCAACCAGCCATACAACCAGCAGATAAAATACAACACTGCCCCAGGAAAAGAGCAGTGCCAGGATCAGAGAACCCGGCCGATGAACCCAGATCTTCAACGCATCAACACTGCGCGTTGTCAACCGCTTTATCGGATTAAGGATCCTGCCAAAAAGAACTCCGGAGAGTGCTGAGCCGCTTCTGCTGAAAAAATCGGGGTCTGCCGCAAGCACGCGAATCAAAGGAAGGCTGAAAGGCAGCATGAAAGTCATTCCAAAAACCCCGATCACCCGGTCCACAATAACTGAAGCTGCGCCGGCAATTCTGTTTTCTGAGTAAGGCAGGATGCCGGCAACCCGGGCTACGTCCCCACCAACCGTCCCTGGCAGGAAATTTGATGCAAACAACCCGGCAAACGCTATCTGCACAACACGATAGAACCCCGGGCGGATTTGCTGGCCTTCAAGCAACGTCCACCAGCGAGCAGCATTAAACCCCTGGGACACAAGGCTGCAACCGAATGCCAGCAGCAGTCCTCCGATCGAGGCTCCCTCCAAACTCGTCAGCAGTGCATTCCAATCCTGGCGCATTACCAGCCATACCAGCAGGGCCGCCGAAAGCAACGAACCTGCCAGTCGCACCCATCTGCCCAAATCCTTGCCGCGCTCTCCTGACACCTCAACCCTCCTGATCGGGATTCGGCATGGAGGGATCCAATAGATCCACCAGCTGGTGCCCCAATCGGGGATCAAGCTGCCTGGACTCGGGAAGTTCAAGCCACTGAACAGATGTCTGAGAAAGGTAGCGCTTCAGCAGCTGCTTCTCTCTCATACGCCAGGCTTCCAGCCAATCCTCCGGAAGCGGGGTACCGGTTTTGTTGTTCATCAGATGGATAAAATGACGTGCTTCATAAAAGTTCATCTCTGCCAGTGAATCCACAACTTCATCCAGCGATGAAATATCCACAAGCTGCGGGGCAGATACTGGAGCACGGCGCAGCAGCAGCACCTTGCCCAGCCTGGCGCGGGAAGCAAGCTGATGATCCGGCCACAGACGCTCTGCGGAAAGACGTACCGGCCACTTGATCCCATCCCGGGTCCACTCTCGTATCGTGCCGTAGATAAACAGTCGGATCCGCTCGGATACCGTAAGTTGTTCGCGGAGCTGCGGCAGCCAGCGCAGCAGATCCTTGTACAGGTGAGAACGTGTCATGTATGCATAGGTCTGCGGACCGGCGCCGATATACACGTAATCATCCGCGTGGAGCTGCCATTCACTACCGCCCTGGGCAAGCAGCATGGAACTGGTGGTTGTTTTTCCTGCACCGCCTCTTCCAGTCAGAATGATGCTCTGGCCATTTTTTACCACGGCAGCTCCATGCAGCATCAAAGTATCCTGCATACTGGCGAGATAACGCAGAGACGGATGGACCATCATGTGATGAACCATGGAAACAGCAAAACGATTCCCGACGGCCTTGATCCGGATCGAGTTTTCTCCATGCTCTATCTGATAACTCCAGCGCGCCAGAATCTTATGCATATGGAAGCGGAACGAATCCCCTGCCAATAACGGAATTCCCCGCCTCCAATTCAATGTCACCAGCGGTTTTTCCACCCATTCCTCCATCGAGATATCCTGCAAATGATGCCGGTACTCATCGATGAAAAAGCGCTGGGCTTCAGAATCAGATGTGTTCAGTTTGTAGCCAACAACATCATGGAAATCAAAATACTTCTCAACAGTCACTTGTTTAATGCTCTCCTCAGGATAGCTTCATACGCCTCTGCAACTGCCTTAATATCATAGCGCTGGGCAATCTTCAGACTTTCACGCTTCATTTTAAGAAGCCGGTCGGAATCCTTCACACACCAGCGCAAAGCAGCCACATAGGCCTCATCATCACCAACCTCAACCAACCGTCCGTTTAAACGATCCGTTATCAATTCTGACAGGCCTCCTGCAGTGGTACCGGCGATCGCCAGACCGCAAGCCAGCGCCTGCACCCCTACAACAGGCAGACCTTCCGAAAGTGAAGGCATCACAAGAAGGTCACTCTTCAGGAATATCTGCCATACTTCATCAGGAGAAACCCATCCACGCATAAATATTCGATCCTCCAGCTGATGGGTCTTGACCAATGCTTCGATCTCCACGCGCTGCGGCCCATCACCGAGCAGCGTCAGGTTCCAGGGGAGATCTGCTGCTGCAGCAGCAGCTTCGATCAAAAAAGGAACATTCTTCTGAGGCTGGAAGCGTCCTGCAAACACCAGCTCCGGCGGATCCGAAACTTTGAGGTTTGCGGGATCCTGCTCAGGCAGATGTACGCCATTGGGAATCACATCGATGCGAACCGGGTAATGCTCGAGAGCAAGGTCGCGTGTGAATTCACTTACGGCTGCGATTGCGGCAGCCCCCTTCCAGATTGGCGGGGTGAATGGATAGACCATTCTGAACCATCGTCCGGTCTTTTGTGGAACACCACCCGGGACATCACCAAGGTGGGCTGTCAATATATACGGCACACCGGTAAGCAACGAAAGAAGCCAAACCAACGCCCCTGTAGGAACCGCAAAATGAACATGGATTACATCCGGTTTCCAGGAACGGATCAAACGCAGTCCCGGGAAAAAAGCTAGAAGCAGGAAGGCCAGCATAACCGGGAAAGAAGCACGGTAACGGGATTTCCGGCCGGTAAGTATTCGATGGATGCGGACACCAGAACGAACTTCCTCGCCCGGAAGATCCGGTGCCCGAGAGGTCAGCACCCGTACTTCATGCCCGCGGGCAACCAGACCTTCACAGATATCCGCGCTGGCCTGCCCACCACCACCACCTACCGGTGGGAACTCATAATTAATTACAAGAATTTTCATACTGCTCCAACGGTGCCGTAAGCACTGCACGCGTATAAACTTATTGCGTGGAGTGAATTTCTGGCTTATCCCTCTGTCGATAAATGCTGCTCAAGTTCGGATTGTGTTCCCTTTTGCTGCACATTCACGACCCTGCGTACAGAATAGGCGGGTTTGGACTGTGATTCGTAATATGTTCGCGCAAGCAGTTCTGCAATTAATCCAGACATGATCGACTGCAGTCCGATCATGAACAACATGACCGACATCAAAAGAAGTGGGGATCTGACAAGCGATTCCTCATACGCTAATTTTCGAAATCCGATATAACCGAGGCTGATAAAGCTGATCAGGATCGAGATAATCCCAAACCCGCCGAAAAGATAGATGGGCTTGCCGCCGTAGGAGATCAGAAATTTAACCGTAATCAGGTCGAGCAAAACCTTGAAGGTCCGCTCTAACCCATAGTTCGCTTTGCCATACAGTCGGGGGTGGTGATTCACAGGGATTTCCGTTACTCTTGCCCCGACAGAGCCCGCATACGCAGGGATGAAGCGGTGCATCTCACCATACAGCCGGAAACCTTCCAGCACTTCACGGCGGTATGCCTTCAGTGAACAACCATAGTCATGCAGGCGGACGCCGGTAACGACTGAAATCAGCCAGTTTGCCATACGGGATGGCAGTGTCCGGGTAAGGAATGTATCCTTGCGGCTTACCCGCCAGCCTGAAACAAGGTCATACCCCTCATGAATTTTCGCCAGCAATTCCGGGATATCCGCCGGGTCATTCTGCATATCCGCATCAATCATGATGATGATATCACCGGAGGAGTAATCAATCCCCGCAGCCATCGCGGCAGTCTGGCCATAGTTACGCCTAAAATCGACCAGGACCACATGCTCCGGGTCCTCTTCAGCCAGCTTCTCCAGTACCTTTATGCTCTCGTCCTTCGAGCCATCGTTGATAAAAACCAACTCAAAACGAAAGCCATCCAGCACTGCATGCAGCGCCTCGTACAGAGGAAGAATATTATCTTTCTCGTTGTAGACAGGCACAATTACGGACAGCATCTGGTCTCGCATGGCCTGCATCAGCTCTTTTAACGCGCTGTTGTCCATGGATCTCCTTCGTTGCGTTTACGGTGCGCTCAATCAAATCCGCCCGTACTTGCTTCCAAAACAGCTGAGACACCCGATTCCCAGCGGTGCCAGTTATCGAACTTCTCTTCCAGAATCTTCTTCCCTTCCCCCATCGGCTCCAGCCCCACAGCTTCCATATCTGCATCAACCATAATCCTGGCCAGGGCCTTCCAGGTTACTTTCGGCTCCCAACCTAACTTTGTGCGTGCTTTGGATGGGTCACCCAGCAGGTAATCGACTTCCGTCGGACGGAAGTAGCGCGGGTCAATCTCAACATACTCCTGCCAATCCAAACCAGCATAGGCAAACGCTTCGGCTACAAACTCGCGCATGGTTGGCGCGACACCTGTACTCAGAACGTAATCATCGGGCTCCTCCTGCTGGAGGATTTTCCACATGACCTCAACATATTCCGGTGCATAACCGTAATCCCGGCGGGAATCCAGATTCCCGAGATACACTTTCTGCTGCAATTCAGCCTTGATGCGTGCGACAGCCCTTGTCACCTTGCGCGAAAGGAAGGTCGCACCCCGGCGAGGGCTTTCATGATTGAACAGGATTCCGTTCGAAGCAAAAATGTTGTACGCCTCGCGGTAGTTAACAGTGATCCAGTATGCATACAGCTTGGCAATCGCATATGGGCTTCGGGGTTGAAACGGTGTTATCTCACTTTGCGGCGGGGGGGAAGAACCGAATAATTCACTGGTGGAAGCCTGGTAGAACCTTGCTTTTACACCACTGCTTCGGATCGCTTCAAGTACACGGGTCGCAGCCAGTCCGGTAACATTCCCGGTATACCCCGGCATGGCAAAACTGACTTTAACATGGGATTGTGCTCCAAGGTGGAACACTTCATCAGGCCTGATATTGTAGATCAGGTACGTGATCATCTCGGCATCCGAAAGATCCCCGTAATGCAGGAACAGCTTTGCACCGGGGTCATGCGGATCCTGGTAAACATGATCAATGCGCTCTGTGTTGAAGGTGCTGGCTTTCCGAATCATACCGTGGACTTCATACCCTTTGCTGAGCAAAAATTCCGTCAGATAGGATCCATCCTGGCCGGTTATCCCTGTGATTAATGCTTTTCGCATCGCCATCTCCCAAACGCATATTTGTTATATTCAGGTCTTGAATTATACCGCCGGACTTCACTTCGTCAAGCGGTGCTGTTTCCTCTTCCGCAGCCAATCCCACAGCCAGGAGCCGGGCAGGAACAGTACGGTGAACACGGCAATGATTCGTAAAATTTCATCAAAATACAAACGGGATATCAGCTGCCCTCTGCCCGCATACCAGATAATAAACATGATATTGATAAAGCCAACCAGCAAACCGGTCCGCAGCAGCCACGGGCTCTGTAACTGTCTTGCATGCGCCCAGCTCCAGGCCGCGATAATTGCCTGAGCTGCCAGCAGCACCGTCCGGTAACGCGGATTATCCCACAGGTCCCCTGCAGCCCGGAAAGAAACCAGTAGAGCAGTCAACCAGAAGATCACAACAAGATACGAATTGAGACTGCGCACACCTTCCGTTTTTAATGCGGCTATGGGGGCGTAAACAAGGAAGGTAATAAGGATCATCCACCCCAATCCGCGCCACGTAACCAGAATCCGCCAGACAAGTGCCCCTTCTGACATCAGTCCACCCGGGAAAAACGGCTGGATGAGGCCGTACACAGTCGCCATCGGGATGTGTGTCCATTCAGGTGTCCTGTCGAACATCTTCTGAACCCAACCCGATCCTCGTTCGAGCTTGAGTATCTGGTATTCCGCAGTCCGTTCCAACCATTTCCTGACTGAAGCCAGCCCAGTACTCTTGACTATTCCCGCCTCAGACCACGCAAGCACTGTTATGACAAATGCAACCAGCACCAGAACAGTAAAAATAATCAGCAGCCAACCTGTCTGTCGGGAATGCTTTCTCCCTTCCCAGACCCAGGCAAGACCGATAATAGCGAGAGTCAACACAAGGAATGGCGGAGAGATGGAAAGCAGCACAACTGCGGCCAGAAAAGCTGCCGCACTTTTACGGGCTTCACCTTCCCGAACCCACATATAACCCATTATTGCTGCAGCAAATCCGCTGATAAGATAAGCTTCTCGCATCTGCGAGGAGCTAAGCATGACAGCATCAGGGTACAGCGCCACCACCCAGGCTGCAAACAGGGCCGGCTTCGCACCGAGGTTCAGTCGTGCAGCCTTCCAGGTGAACAACACCGCCAGCGATCCGATAAAACCCGATAGAATGGCTACCAGAAGCGGATGATGAACTGATGGAGAAAGAAAGCGATAGATTGATGCACTGAGAAACAGCAATCCCCCATACTGGTCACTCTCTCCGAATCCTGCCAACGCTCGCCATAACGGCTGTTCCGAGCGTGCCAACTGCCAGGCATCCTGGTCGCGGGCATAAGCATCATAAAAGACGTAGCCAGCCTGTTGAACTGGCTCATCAGAATAACCGAATGCGGGCAGCACATATACAAGTATTAAACTTACAGCCAGCCGCAGCAGCACTGCTGCTGCCAGAACAACTATTAGCGACCGGATTTCATTCCCCGGTTCAGGCTTCAGCCAACGCCATGCCAGAAGAACAAGGCCAAACCCGAAAGCAGATATAAGTACAAAGGCTGAAGCACTCTGAAAAGAAAGACCAACCGGATCCAGCAGTGCTACCACAATTCCCACTCCCAGTGATCCAATTAACCAGATTCGCCAGGTAAAACGCGGTATCATGCGCTTTCTTCCTCCTGCACAGGGTTTGAGATAAACAGAGTATACCCCGTTCTCAGCACCACGAAGAATACCAGCATCTGCAGCGGCATCAGGAACCTTGGATTATCGCCATGATCTGCCAGAGTCTGGACAATCGAAATTAGCCACACCAGCCCACCAGAAGCCAGCAGCGGGAGATCAAGGTCCGCACGCTTGCGCAGCCTCGAACTCAACATCAATACGGCACTCAGAAACAGGAAGAGGAAGTTGGCTGCTATCGAAAGCCCCCTGCCCACAGGCGCCAGAAATCCAAAGATCTTACGCAGCAGCGGGCTGCTAAAAAGCGCAGCATCCCAATAGACCGGTGCCTTCCAGAAATTGATCCACCCTGTCACCACATTGCGCAGGTACAAACCAGGATACTCACGTATCAGATCCTGTGAAATGCTGTTCAATTCCCGGGAGAGATCGTAGAAACTGAGACCCGAAACCTCCCGCATCTCCGGGATCGCATCCCAGATCGCATTGGTCTGAGAACCGCGCTCCGCTATCTGTGCATCCCGATACTTCAGATACGTATCCCTCAGCGCCGCATGCTCGGCAGGCACTTTCTCAAAGAAGACACCGGTATGCTGGATCATATGGTAGCCGCCCATCGCATCCGGAGAGATAACATGGTAGGTGGAATACATCCACCCCAGCCAACCGCCAAGCAGCAGAAGCGGTGGAATTCCATAGATCAGAGATGTGATAATTCTGGCTTTTAATCCGCCGGGTTCGGCAAAGAAGAAAAAGATCAGGAACCAGACTGACAACAGGAAAAACGCCGGCCGCACCAGCCCTGCCAGGCTGCCCAGCAGCCCTGCCAGAAAAACAAGAACCAGCTGCTGCCGGCGCTTCCGGCTCCGATGCCAGGCGACAGCTGCAGTAAATGTGGCAATTACCAGAAACGCACTCAGCGTCTCGGAAATCATATTCGATTCAAACAGATACTGTCCGGGGATCAGGTTATACACCCCTCCCAGCAGCGCTCCCGCCCACGCACAGCCGGTGGTTTTCCACAGGAGCCAGTAAAGAAGCAGCGAAAGCGCCCAGCCCAGAATCAACTGCGTGATCCAGACCTTTTGCAGATCCATCCCATGCAGCACCAGAAAAACGGGATAGCCGGGTACCCTTGTTCCATCATAACCACTCAACGACCAATCTGCCAGCGACCTGGCCAGCCTTAAATAGGAGGGAGTATCACCATAGCTGACCGGTTCGTAGGTAAACCACAGAAGGATACGCCAAAGAAGCCCTGATACCGCCACGCCACCCCCCCACAGCCAGGTTTTTCGCTTTGAAGTCTTTGGATTATCTGACATTCTGAACACCCAACTCTAATCCTGAAAGTGCCCGCCGCTCACGCTCCAGCCACGAGTAATGCTGAGCATCCTGCCTCGCTTTAGCCGCCAGCGTCCGCTGCAGGGAGCAATCCGCCACAACCGATTTCAGGGCTAAATCCCATGCTTCCACATCTTCCGGGGGCAGGAGAAGCGCATTTCCTTCGTTCAACACCTCCCGAACCACCGGCAAATCACTGGAAAAGATCACCCGTCCTGCCGCCAGGTATTCAAACGCCTTCATTGGGCTGGCATACCTTGCAGTATCACCGCCGGAACTCACTGATATGTGGCGCTCATAGGGCATCACTAGAATGTCGCAAGCGGCCTGGATCTGCGGCAGATCTGCATTGGGAATGAATCCCAGCAGGCTGGTATTGTGCACACCCTTCTTTTCCAGACGGCTCTGCCAGGCGGCTACGTTTTCCGGTTCACCGCCAGCCCAGACAAAGTGGATGTCCTGATGGCGTTCCGCCAGCTCCAGGAGAAGATCCAACCCGCGACCCGCATAGAGCTGCCCGGTATAGCCCACGGTAAAACCCTCTTTCCAGCCGAGCTGCCTGCGGATAGCTGCAGGCTCAGAAAAATGCTGGTATTTTTCCAGATCCACGCCGTTTGGTGAAAGGATGGAAAAACCCGCTTTAAACGGGGTTCCTGCCAGCTCTTCCACCCGATTCTCCAACGCTGCTGTAGTGGGGAGCAAGCGAACAGCTCCTTTACCCTTCAGAAAAGCACGGAACAGCCGTTGGCCTGAAGGTGCTGGTGGCTCATCGTGCAGCTCCAGCACGGTGGGCAACCCCAGTATGGATGCAATCGCAGCTGCCTGGTACGGCCACACATACAGCAGTTCACTCTGCCAGCGCCGTGCAGCCAGCACAGCCCGCAGGGAAAAATCATAACCATGGAAGCAGCTGCTGACGGGTATTCTCAGAATAGGAAAGGGTGTCTGGATACCATATCGGGCCAGAAGATGTTCCCAGTCTTCTGCTGGATCCCGATCAGGGAGCCAGAGAGTGATCTCATGCCCGAGATCCTGCAGTGCCTGGCACACCTTCATCAGTTCGATCGAATTTGCAGTCCGGGAAGGCACCCGTGAGGTTGAAATCAAACCGATGCGCATCTCACGCTCCGCCCGAAGTCAGGTCAATCTGCGCCCTTTGTTTCACCTCACGAATCAGGCGGCCAACCAGTACAGCAGCCATTCCGATAAAGTACAGGCTCAGTGCAGCAGAAAGACCGATCGCTCCGATCTGCGGCACCAGCCACAGCATCAACAGAATTTCAAGAGCGGCCATCGCAACGCCAACCTTGGTGGGGAATTCAGGCATCCCCAATGGCAGAAAAACGGTTCTGCTCCAGTAGAAGGTATTGGCAACCATAAAACCAGCCAGCAGCACAAGCAGCACACCATAAGCCGGTCCGAAATCTTCACCATAAAGGCGCACCAACCACGGACCCAGAACCACCATCCCTACACCTGCCGCGATCGAGTATCCACCTGCGATCAACGTCCCGGTTCGCAGCAGATATCGGACATTTTTCCAGGCTCTGGAAGTAATCTCCCGTGCCAGTTCACGATAGGTGGTACTGATCATCGGATTCACCGGGACAACCAGAACATTCATGAATGCTTTGGCAACTTTATAGTAACCCACCTGCAGCGGGCTGCTCAGCGCACTGAGCCAGAGAGTATCACTATCCCGGGTTACGAGATTGACAGTGCCGCTGATATTAGTGCTGACTGCAAAACGAATCAACTCACCAAAACGCGGTTTTAACGAAAGAATTGAAACCCGGAACCACCCTCTGCCCCATTGCTGCCCTGCAAGCCTGAGAGAGTACACACTGATCGATACTGCCCCCACGATCTTTCCCATCATGTATGCCAGCACCACATGAGCCAATCCGCCCTGCAGCAGCCAGGCCAGGCCGATTAACAACAGCGTAACAATACTCTGAATAACCGTTATTACACCGAGGAATTTAAAACGGTCGTAGTACTGCAGCAGGCCGGTTGCACTCTCAGAAAACAAATTGGCCAGCAGTATACCCGCATACAGGCGGATTAAATCCACTCCCGCTGGATCCTGCAGAAAAATACGCGCACCAAACGGTGCAAGGACAACAACCAGAAAAAATGCGAGAAAAGCACTGGCGGATTCAACCAGCGCCGCTGTCTTGAAAATAGCAGCTGCATCCTCCGGTTTCTCATTTGCAGAAAATTCACCCACATAGCTGACAACCAGTTCGCCCATTCTGAACGAAGTCAACCGGTTAATATTGGTCACAAATTGGGTGATTGGAGATAGCATGCCAAACCCTGCTACACCAAGGAGCCGGGCGGCAATGATGCCCTGCAGCATACTGAAACCCGATGCAACGCTGTTCGCGCTGAGGATAACCCCCGAATTACGCAGCACACGCATAATCAGGGGATTATTTTTAACCTTATCTGCTAATCGCCGAAGAGAACCGGGAATTCGATCCATCATCCGCTAATCGCTGGTCACAATATCCTGCGCCCAGTCGCGTTCTTCCAGATACCACCGGACACATGCTTCCAACCCATCATCCAGGCTGGTATGCGGTTCCCAATCAAGCAGTTTGCCTGCCTTTTCAATATTTGCCCAGGTTGCCCGCACATCAGCCGGGGCCGTCGGACGTCTGTCCAGGATCGCCTTTTTATCCAGAAGTATCTCGATCCGCCTGATCACATCCATCATGGTATAAGGTTGGTCGCTTCCCAGGTTAATCAATTCAAAACCGAGCGGCCGCACCGCAGCAACTGTGCCCCTGGCAATATCCTGCACAAAAGTAAAATCACGTTCCTGCTCTCCATCGCCATACAGGATCAACGGACGCTCTTCCGCAATCCATTGGATAAAGCGAAAGATACTCATATCAGGCCTTCCGGCAGGTCCATATACGGTGAAATATCGCAGAATGGTGATATCCAGGTTATGGAGATGGGAATAGGAGTGACACATCATCTCTGCTGCCCCCTTGGAAGCAGCATAGGGGGAGAGCGGCCGGCTGCTGTCAGTTTCTTCACTGAACGGGCGGGGATTACTCGCCCCATACAGGCTCGATGTAGATGCCTGGACGAACTTCGGTACTTCGCGCTGAACACAGGTTTCAAGCAGGTTGATCACACCAAGAAAGTTGGTTTTTGCATAGACCCAGGGATCGACGACGCTTTGGCGAACGCCGGCGCGGGCTGCAAGATTGATCACAGCATCAAACCGCTGGGTGCCCCACGCCTTCCTGACAGCTTCAAGATCGCGAATATCCACATGTGTGAACTCGAATCCTTCGCGCTTGCGGAGTCTTTCCAGCCGCCAATCCTTGAGCCGGGGGTCATAAGCATCATTCAGGTTGTCCCAACCCGCGACCGTATGCCCTTCGCACAACAGCAGATCTGCAACGGAAGAAGCAATAAATCCAGCTGCACCTGTAAGCAGATAATGAGCCATCAGAGAACCACCACCTTCTCATCCTCAATTCCTGCGTTCTTTACTGCATTGCGAGTATCGAAAACCATTTTTGCGGCATCGACAATACCTCTGTAATCAAGGTTGGAGTGATGGGTGATAATCACCACACCATCCGCTTCCGCTGCAGCCTGCACAGGGTCTTCCACAGATTCGAGGCTTATGCCTTCATGCTTCAGGCAGGGCACGAACGGATCGTAATAGGAAACAACCACACCCTTTTTCTCTAGCAGCCCTATTACATCAAGCGCCGGTGATTCACGCATATCCGAGATATCCGGCTTGTACGCTACACCAAGCACCAGGATTTTTGACCCGCGCAGCGCCAGACTGTCGTCGTTGAGTGCATCCTGCACCCGCTGCACAACATAACGCGGCATGCCGGTATTGATCTCGCTGGCAAGCTCGATAAACCGGGCGGTGTATTTGACACTTTTCAGCTTCCAAGACAGGTACAGCGGATCGATGGGAATACAGTGGCCGCCAAGCCCCGGCCCGGGGGTGAACTTCATAAAACCAAACGGTTTGCTGCCGGCAGCTTCGATTACTTCCCATACATTGATTCCCAATCGGTCACACATCAGCGCCATCTCATTCACCAGGCCAATGTTCACGGCGCGAAATGTGTTCTCAAGCAGCTTGGTCATTTCGGCGACTTCCGTGGAAGAAACCTTTACGATATTCTCCATCGCCTGTCCATACATGGCAGCTGCAACCTCTGTACAGGCAGCTGTGATACCTCCAATTACCTTCGGAGTATTCTTCGTCGTCCAATCCTGCCGGCCGGGATCCACCCGCTCAGGGGAAAAAGCGAGGAAAAAGTCCTCCCCAACCTTGCATCCCAATGCTTCAATTTCGGGCAGGAACATTTCCCGCGTGGTACCGGGATAGGTGGTGGATTCAAGAATCACAACCATCCCGGGGTGCAGCGCCGTTTTTAATGCATTAAGAGCGGATATGATGAAGGAAAGGTCCGGATCACCTGTTTTCCGCAAAGGCGTTGGCACACAGATGCTGACCCCATCCATCTCCTTCAGGACCTCAAAGGATGAGCTCGCCTTCAGGCGGCCATCCTGCACCAGCGGTGCAAGGGTTTCGTCTTTTATGTCCTCAATATAGCTTTTTCCGGCTTTCAGGCTGGCAACTTTCTCTTCACTCAGGTCTACACCGGTAACATAATAACCCGCTTCAGCAAGGATAACAGCCAGCGGCAATCCTACATACCCCATGCCAATGATACCGATCCTGGCTTCCTTGTTCTGGAAACGTTCGATCATATGTTTAACCATGGAATGATCCGTGGTTTCATTTTCTGTATTCATAAATTTTGATCTCCAAAAAGAACTGTGTCAGCCTTAGAACATACTCAGTTGTTCAGGCTCGTCGGGAGCATCTGATTCCCGGGTCGATGGAGTATATCCTGCCTGGTTGCTCTTTTCAAGCAGCGATGGGATCTGGTGAAAATCCTGTTCGACAACACTTCGCAGAGAGGGTTGGTGCAAAGCAGCCGCCGGGTGGTACATGGGGATGATCAGCCGGTCGTCCACCATCCTGGCTTGCCCGTGGATAGCGCTGATGCGGGCGTTCGGAAAATAACGCATCATGGAGAAACGGCCCAGGGTAATGATCGCTTTCGGCTGGATCAGGGCAATTTGCTCTTCAAGGAAACTGCTGCAAGCCAGTATTTCCTCCGGTTCCGGATCCCTGTTCTGAGGCGGCCGGCACTTGATTATGTTCGTGATATACACACTACTGCGTTTCATCTGGATACTTTCCAGCATCGAATCAAGGAAGTTACCTGCAGCACCGACAAACGGCAAGCCCTGTTCATTTTCATGGAACCCCGGCGCCTCCCCGATCAGCATGATCTTCGAATCCACCGGCCCGCTCCCAGGTACCGCCTGTTTCCGACTCAGGTGCAGCTTACACCCAGTACAGGAACGGATGGAAGCGTCAATTTCAGCCAATCTTTCAGTGCGATTCACGAGTTTCCTCCCTCTTCCGATGGTAACAGGACTTTTGTCATCAGCACAGCAGTTTCGCAAGGCTTTTTATAATACCCCGGCCTCCGGCCAACTTCTTCAAAACCAAAGGAGCGATACAAGGAAATTGCAGGCTCATTGGATTCGCGCACATCCAGTGTGATGCTCTCGACTTCCCGGCCTTCCAGCCTTCCCAGTACCGTCTGGACCAGCTTGCGCCCTATGCCTCGGTGTTGAAATGCGGGATCAACTGCAACATTGCCGATCTGTGCCTCTCCGGTAATCAGCCACCATACAATGTACCCGGCCAGATGCCCTTCCGCTTGCTGCACAATGTCAGCTACAAGTAATTCAGAATGGGGATTTTTCAACAACTCATAGAGAAAGGATGCGGGGGACCATGGAATGGAGAACACCTGTCGTTCAATCGATACAACGCCAGGCAGATCGGTCTCTTCCATCACCCTGATGTAAATTCCCGGTTCCATTGTTACAATCCAGAGACAGACCGGGTATAGATCGGGACCAGCTGCGCAGGGTGGGATAACTCTCCCGATCGAAGCTTCTGCCAACCAAGGTCTGCCAGCATGCCTGGCCGCCTGACACACAATGCGGGAGACGCCAGCAAAAATCGTTGATCCTCTGCCAGCCTTTGACGATCCTCTGCATCCAGTTCACCGCAAAGATACACAGTATCCACGAGGGATTCGAACAATTCTTCCCAGGACTGGTTCACGGGGTTTCCAAGCGGCCGCCAGCCATTCCCCTGCCATTTATACCGCACTGTCGACAACCTGCTGCGGCCGGCGCGGATAACAGCGATCATTTCTTCATCTCTCGGCGGCTGGCCATACGCCAACACTTCATGAGTCGGTATGCCGACCAGATCCAGTTTGTGCGAGAGTGCCATGCCTTTCGCCAGCGCCAGCCCGATTCGCAGTCCGGTAAACGAGCCGGGACCGGTAACAACCGCGACTGCTGTCAGATGGCTCACACTGCTATCAATTCGTTTAAGGATCAGCCCGATTTCCGGCGCCAGATCTGCCGTGTGGTAGCCTTTTCCGGTCCAGACGACCTCAGCAAGAATACTCCCGCCATCATGGACTGCAACGCCCATGCTTTTCGTGGCGGTATCAATCGCTAGCAGCAACTCAACCTCCGAATGCTGATTTCTGAAAATCGCGCAGTAAGCGTATATAGCGGCTTCCTGCTGCATCAATCCGCAGTCTGCGCCGTGATTCATCCACCCACTGCATTTGCACCCACCAGCGCTCCTCCGGAAGAATGCCGGGGATCCGTTCAGGCCACTCTATGACCAGCGGCCCATCGCTGTCGAGCAGTTCATAGATTCCCATGGCTTCAGCTTCCGCAGAGCCGGAAAGCCTGAATGCATCAAGGTGATACATACGTGCCGAATCTGCCCGCCGGTACTGGTTGATAATTACGAAAGTCGGGCTGGTAGCTTCATCCAGCGCGCCCCACCCGCGGGCAATACCCTGTACAAGCGTGGTCTTCCCGGATCCCAGATCACCGGAAAGGCAGATCAAATCAGTCGGCTGAAGCAGTTCGCCTAGCCGTACACCCAGCCGACGGGTCTGTTCCGCACTGTGGCTGATAAATTCAAGGGTCTGATCTGTCAGTATCGGCATCACTATCGCTCGATTATACGTCAGCCTATTTCCCTCTACAAGCACTTTTCCTTCTGCCCGCTCCATGCTACTATCCATCCTATGAAAGTCCTTG
The DNA here is from genome assembly GCA_016927115.1 of Anaerolineales bacterium. Classification (GTDB taxonomy): domain Bacteria; phylum Chloroflexota; class Anaerolineae; order Anaerolineales; family E44-bin32; genus JAFGNH01. Next base: position 45,611 of record JAFGNH010000035.1, read on the forward strand.
TGATATCTGATATCCATGCCAATCTTACAGCCCTCGAAACAGTACTCGAAGACGCCGGGGACTATGATGCTGTCTGGTGCCTGGGGGATCTGGTAGGATACGGTCCGGATCCGAATGAATGCATTGAAGTTGTTCAAACGCTGCCCAATTTAAAATGTCTTATCGGTAACCACGATCAGGCTGCCCTTGGCCTGATCCCACTTGAACGGTTTAATATGGATGCTCACCAGGCTGCCGCCTGGACACAGAATGTACTCACTGAGGAAAACAGTGGTTTCCTCTATGACCTGCCTGAACTGATCGAAGTTGAAAGATTCGTTCTTTCACACGGAAGCCCCAGAAATCCCATGTGGGAGTACATCCTCGATCCATTCGTTGCTGACCGCAATTTTGATTTTATGCAGCATGACTTTGCTCTGGTTGGTCACAGCCACCTGCCCCTGATTTTCTCGCGCAAACCAGAAGAAGATGTCGCTATCAATATCCCGGTGCTTGCGCAGCAGCCGGTTACCCTGGAACCACAAATGATCCTCAATCCAGGCTCCGTCGGCCAGCCGCGTGACCTGGACCGGCGAGCCTCCTATGCCATCCTGGACCTCGCAGAGCTGACATGGCAGCTTCACCGTGTTGAGTACAATTTCTCCAGTGTTCAGCTGCGTATTCTTGAAGCGGGACTGCCGGAACGCCAGGCACTCAGATTGAGTGCCGGATGGTGATAAACCGGGAACAATTTCCATCCGACTTTCGTTAATAATACAAACACAGTATGATGATTCTGCGCTATAAATTATAAACTGACCGAAACAATCGAGGAGGTACTATGAAAATAACAGGAAATCGTATATCCATTCTTTTCCTGATTGTCCTGACTCTGCTTCTTTCCGCATGCAGCACTGCGGGAATGGCTCCTGCAATGGAGCGAAGTATGGATTATGAGGAAGCAATGGCTTATCCCCAGGAAGCCCCGGCTGCCTACAATGAGGCAGGAGCTTCATATGATGATGCATCAGGTGGCTATAACGGAAGCGCTTCAGTTGTAGAGCGGATGGTGATTCGTAATGCGAACCTGAGCCTGGTTGTTGCCGATCCGGAAAAAAGTGTGGAAGAGATCAGCAGCATCGCCACACAAATGGGCGGCTATGTCATCTCCTCCAGTGTGTATCAGACAACCTATGGTCAGCAGAACATCCCGGTGACGCGCGGTTCGATTTCCATTCGAGTACTTTCCGATTCACTGGATAACGCCCTGGCAGAAATTAAAGATCTGGCTATTGAAGTCGACAGCGAATCAGTCACTGGAGAAGATGTTACCGACCAATATACCGATCTTCAATCTCAGCTGCGCAATTCTCAGGCAGCCGAAGAACAGCTGCTGAAAATTATGGACTCAGCCACGGAAACTGAGGATGTACTCCAGATTTTCAACCAGCTGAAAATGGTGCGAGAAGAGATTGAAGTCCTCACCGGCCGTATGGAATACCTGGAGGATTCCGCCCGGCTTTCCCAGATCCAGATCGACCTGATCCCGGATGAAATGTCTCAACCGCTCCAGATCGGCGGCTGGGAACCCAAGGGAACGGCTCGTGATGCTGTTGAAGCCCTGGTAGGCGCACTGCAGTTTATCGCTGAAGCTGGAATCTGGTTCGTTATCTGCGTTGTACCAGTCGGGCTCATCCTCGGCGTCCCCCTGTATTTCGCATTCCGCGCTATTAATCGAAAGCGCCTGGCGAAAAAAGCTGAAAGAGAAGCAAAGAAGGCCGAAGCACCACAAGCCTGAACATGATCCCTGAAGAAGGGGCTGCCCTCACTACAGGCAGCCCCTTCTTTTTTTAACTGAGGCCCTCGTGATCTTTTGGGGCTCAGCACCACTCATGTCCGGTTCCGTATTATCGGAATTACTCAGGGATCTTTTGAGGCACACCTGTTACCAATCAGGATATGCATCCACAAAGGCATCGTTTGTAAGCTGAACCGCACCAGACCCATCTGCATTTACAACCCAGAGGTCGAGCTGGCCATCGTGATTGGACGCGTAAACAATGCGCTCGCCATCCGGTGACCATGAAGGCCCGGTGTCGTTGTATTGATCGCTGGTCAGGCGTACCACACTGCCGGTATCACCTCCCCGATCTATGATGTACAGCTCTGAGGCAGTGCTGCTGCCGTAGATGAAGGCAATACGCTGGCTGTCCGGTGACCAGGCTGCACCTGTTACCGGGCTGGCACCATCCGTGATCTGGGTGATGTCGCTTCCATCCGGATTCATAAGGAAGAGTTCCATATTCCCGGTCCTGTTGGACAGGAACAGGATGCTGCTGCTATCCGGAGCCCAGCGCGGATTGTAATCAACCGTCTCCGGGGCATCCACGAGTTCACTGAGATTTTCACCACTTACATCGATTGTATACAGATCAGGTATATCCTGCGGCTCGTTCTGAAAATCGGATTGAAAAACGATCTTGCTTCCATCCGGTGACCAATCGGGATTATTGCTGCGAAAATCGGTGATCCTGGTCAGGCCGCTGCCATCTGCTGCAATGGTAAATAGATTCCAGGCATCCGGTTCTGAAAAAACAATCGTATTGTGATCCGGCGACCACGATGCAAGGATTGAAGGCATACCCGTATTCAATGGTGTAACATCCAGTGATACCGGGTCAAGGAGATAAAGGTCGAGAAGCTCCGGGTCTTCACTGCGGTTGGAAGTAAACACAATGGGAGCATTACCGTCAGGCGGTTCCGGTGTGGGCATATCTGTTGCAGTTTCTGTAGGCAGAGGGTCGGTGGGGGCGGATGTGCCGGCAGGATCAGGAAGATCAGCAGGTACTGGCTCTGCCTGTGGCGTACAGGCTGCCAGTAAAAGAAGAACTACAGGGAAGACTTTCCGACAGACTCTCATGTCTCGCTCCTTTTTCAAAAGGGTTCCTGCAAGCAGCATCGGATGATATAGCTGTTCAGCGTATTATAGATAGAAATTAATTCTTCCGAAATGTCTTTAAATCGGACGGAGTCTGCTTTCTCTGTCACATTTTTCATCAAGGTGAACTGCTGCTGGTTCTATGTTTCTCCCCCTCTCATTGCAGGAGTCTGGCCTCTTCACCACGGGCTTAGTATTCCAGAAACGCAGTTGGCACTGGCTTCCAGAAGCTACACCTGAATGGCCCGGCGGATTTCACCAGCCAGAGAACCAAACGTTTTCGTATGTTTCAGATCCAGCGTGCGGGGGCGCGGGAAAGAAATGGGCAAATCAAGCTTGAGCTGCGCCGGTCGTTTGCTCAGCACCAGAACACGATCAGACAGCAGGATGGCTTCCGATATTGAGTGGGTAACCATCACAACTGTTACCGGCTTTGCCTGCCAGATCCTGATCAACTCGCTGCCCATCCGCTCTCTGGTCAATGCATCCAGTGCACCGAACGGTTCATCAAGATAAAGGACTTCCGGTTCGTTGATCAATGCGCGGGCGATTGCCACCCGCTGGGCCATACCACCCGAAAGATCGCCTGGATACGTTTTCTCAAACCCGGCCAGACCAACGAGTTCCAGCATGGAGACTGCTCGCCGGCGGTTATCCGCACTGCTGCGGTATTCCAGTTCAAGCGGCAGCAGGACATTTTCAATAACCGTCCGCCACGGCATCAAATTGGCATTCTGGAAAACAAACCCTACCCTGTAGATGTTATTCTGAGTCTGCCGCCCTGGGTAGAAAACCTCGCCATCAGAGGGAGGAAGCAGTCCTGCAAGCACACGCAGCAGTGTTGTTTTTCCACAACCCGACGGCCCGATCAGGCAAACAAATTCCTGGGAGGCGATTGAGAAGCTGAGATCCTGGAGTACATCAAGCTCTCCCTGATCATTGGTGAATACTTTTATCAGATTATCTACTCGAATCGCTGTTTCCATGGGTTCCCTTCTATCCCACCCTGAGAACAGGGGGGGGCCAGTCTCCTGCCGAAAGGGCTGTACTCCTGTTTTCCGCCACCATATCCAGAAAATCTATCAGCAGTTCCCTGTCCGGATCTCAGGGTAGAAACTCATTGGTATACGCATCTTCGAGATTCAAGGGCTCCGTGAGCAGGTCCATTTCCAACAAAACATCCTGCATGTTCTGCCATGCTTCAGGATTCGACATTCCAATGATCTCGCTTTCCCAGAAGTTGATGCTCTCTTGCAGAACCTTCTCCTGGATCGTGCTGGTGCTCTCATCAAGCCCATCTACATATTTCTCACAGGCAGCAAAAGCCCGATCGGTATCTGCCATACTACTTTCGATGGAACTGACCATAGCAGCTACCATCGCCCGGACAAGCTCCGGCTGTTCCTCGATCATGGTTTCGCTGGTGATCAATCCATTCGAAGCCAGGGTAACATAATCAGAAACGCGGATCACATCAACTGGCATACCCATCGATTCAAGCTGAAGCGGTTCATTTGCAGAGTAAATCACAACCGCTTCTTCAACTCCCTGCAGCAGCAGCTCAACCTGGTTGTACCCGATTGTGTCCAGGTAGATAGTCTCCGGTGAAATGCCGGCAGCGTTCAACAGTGCCCGGTAACCGACATACGATGCACCGGACAGCACCGGGATTCCCACCTTCTTACCCACCAGATCCTGCGGTTCTGTGATGCTGCTGTTTACAGGAGCCGCAACCCCAACGGGATAATCCTGGTACCATGCTGTAACATATACCACAGGCAGGCCCTGTGCCCGGGCCAGGAGCACCTGCTCACCTGATACCACCGCAAACGGTACTTCACCCGCCCCCACCAGTGTGACGGCATCGCTTTCCTGGGTATGCTCGATGAGGAGATTGATCCCTGCACGCTTGAAGAATCCTTCTTCCATACCAACATAAAACGGTGCAAACTGAACATCCGGCCGGTACGGCAGAATCAACCTCACATCTTCAAGCTCAGATGGTGATTGTACTTCGGCCGGCTCTGCAGCTGGTGAACTACAGGCTGAGACCAGCAGCACCAAGATAAACAAGACTGGGAAGAAGCGTAGAATTCTCATTTAGATAAACCTCCATACAGTAAATTCAAATAGATTGCCAGGAAAGTACCCGGCGCTCTATCAAGGTGACAAGTCCATAAAGCCCCAGTGCCAGGGCAATCAGGACAAAAACCGCAGCAAAAACAAGCGCTGTATCATACATACCGCGGGCAACATTAATCAGGAAACCAAGCCCTTCATCAGCTCCTACAAACTCTCCGACTACCGCTCCGATGACAGAGAGCGTTGCGCCCACTCTTACACCCCCGAGATAGACCGGCATCGCAGCTGGAAGCTCAAGCCGGGTAAAAACCTGCCAGCGGGTGGCTTTTAATATGCGCATCAGATCATGAAGATCTTCAGGTACTGAACGGATCCCAACCATTGTGTTTACCAGAACCGGAAAGAAAACCAGAAGGGAAGAAATGAGTATCTTGGACAACTTGCCAGGGCCGAACCATATCACCAGCAGTGGTGCAATAGCTACCGTTGGAATGGATTGGGAGGCAACGATATACGGTGATAGCAGTTTTTCTGCTACCGGAGACTTTGCCAGCAGCGTTCCGAGTGCAGTAGCAATCGCTAATCCGAGCGCCAATCCGGCCAGAACTTCCTGCAGGGTCACGGCCACATGCTGCAGCAGCACACCGCTCTGGATGGTCTGGATCAGCCGCAGTGCTACTGCCTCCGGGGAAGGCAGCAAATAGGCGGGCAGGAAACTCAAGCGAGTGACTGCCTCCCATAGAACCAGGGTGAGTACAACAGGCAGCGGCTTCATCCACATTGGTACCGGTGGATTATTACCTGAGGAAACTATTCCTTCACTTCCCATCCTTCACTCCTGCCACACTTCCCTATCCTGCTGGCCCGATCTGATACTCTTGCCGGCCTGTTTAAAAAGAGAAGCCCTGAGACGAGTCTTCAGGGCGTTAAACGGAGACCCACCCGGGTTCCGTAGAATTACCTTCTTCCATCCGGACTATACCGTCGGCTCCGGAGTCACACCGGATCATGCACTAAGGCTTGCGGGCTGTACCGCCGATCGGGAATTGGGTCGTTAGACCCTCACCCTGCCCTGAAGGCTTCAATTTGCCTCATTATAGCGCAAATTACTGCTCTTGAGTATTCCTTTATCGCTGTTTTTACCTTCTGTCAGCTGCAAGGAACTGCAGATAAGCACTTCTACAAGTTACCTCCACGCTGGATGACTCGACATTCTCTTCCGGCAGCAATTCTCGGAGCATCCTGCAAGCACCAGTATCGCCCCAATCACATTTCCGACATGAATCAATATCCCTCTGGACCCAATTCAAATCCGGCTGCCCGGAAAGACGAATTCAGAGGGATCTAGTGTTCCGTTTTTAGGGAAAACACTGCAGCGCATCCGAAGCTTCGCTACACATTCAACTCCTTCACCTCACCAGTGCACACAAAAATAACCCGTTCAGCAATATTCGTAACCCGGTCTGCAATCCTCTCCAGGTTATGAGCGCACCACAACAGATACGTAGCTCGCTCCACTGCTTCCGGTTTATTCGCCATAATCTCAACAAGCTCATCAAAAACTGCCTTATAAAGCCTGTCCATGGAATCATCTTTTGATGCAATTTCGCGAGCCTTGACGACATCACGGTTGATAAAGGCAACCAGGGATTCACGCAGCATTGAACGGGCAAGTTCAGCCATGCGGGGAATATCAACCAGTGGTTTCAACAGCGGGGCATCCCCCATTCGCAGCACCGTCTTGGCTATTCCGGCAGCATGATCGCCCATACGCTCAATATCCACAACGATACTCATGGCGGCAACTACCGCCCGCAAATCGGTTGCAGCCGGCTGCTGAGTGGCAATCAATCGCAAACAGGCTTCCTCGACTCTGAACCGCAGCCGGTTTATCTCGATATCCTCGTCAATGATTTCCTGCGCCAGCACTGCATCACGGTTCCGTAAGGACAGAATGGATCTGTCGATTGCTCGATCCACCAGGTCCCGGATGCGCAGAAGATCCTCCTCTATTGCCGCATATTCCCGATCATAAGTCGCACGAAGATTCTGCTTTGGTCCCATCTGTCTGCTCCTGCTCTACAAACTCACCTTTTCTTTATTAAACCACAGTAAACTTAACCAAACAGTCCCTGTATCAGGATATACTTCTCGCCTGTCTCACTGAAATTACCATCTTCCCAGTATAAACGCATTGTACCTGATCTGTATTAAGAAAGTTTGATCTTTTCGCCCCAGCCTGTACACTCCCGGTTTCTGTGCTTCAGTATACCCCCACTGATACGAGTAGAAAATTCCAGAGGAAATAATATCGGCTGGATTTATGTGATCCCACTAGCGGAATCTTCAGACCGGATCTGATGCAGCAGAAAACAGAAACCTTCCCCGAAGTACAAGAACCGGCGCTGTTCTAATGTAATGCCTTCTCTATTTCAGCCAGAGCTATAGGCCCTTCCCGCAGCAAGATCGGTTTGTCTGCTGTGCAGTCAATAACCGTCGAGGCTGTACCGCCTGGAGTGATTCCCCCATCAATAATCAGATCCACCCGTCCATTCAGATCCAAAAATACCTCCTGCGCACTGCAGGTGCTTTTCCCACCCGAAAGATTGGCTGAAGTAACCGCCAGTGGGCCGCACACCACCAGCAGATCACGTGTGAAGGCCAGATCCGGTACACGCACCGCCACTGTGGAGTAGCTGCTCACTTCGTCCGGTACTGAAGGAGCTCTGGGAACCAGCAGTGTCAGTGGGCCCGGCCAGAATTTTTTTGCAAGGAGACGGGTAGCATCATTAAGACCAGCCGCTACCTCCGCGAGGGAATCGAGATCCGCTCCAAGAATAGGAATCGCTTTCTCGCCCGGTCGATCTTTCGCATCATACAGCTTCAACACGGCGTCTGGATCGCTATAGATCGCCCCCAGACCGTATACCGTATCGGTCGGGAAGGCCACCACTCCGCCGGCCTGGAGTATTTGCAGCGCCAGCTGTACAGCATTCTTATCCGTGGTCGATACAACCTGTGTTTTCACTGCAGGCATCCTGATCCCTCACTTGAAAATAAGACTGAATGAGTGGATATCATTTCAGAAACCACTCACAATCAGCAGCCGATCCCTCCCGGCCAGGTCCGGAAGGATCCGGCAGTCGCAATCAGAGAGGATCCATCTTGCGACATCCAGCACCTGCGTTCTCTGGTCTGCTTCAATCTCGAACAATGCTGCCCCGCCCCTGCAAACAAGCCGGGGTAAATCCTCCAGCAGCCTCCGGATCAGGTCCAGCCCATCCTCTCCACCATCCAGCGCTGCAAGCGGTTCCCGGCGTGAAACCAGGAGGTTATCCAATTTGGTTGTGGGAATATATGGCAAATTAGCACAAACCAGATCAAAATCTCCCGCACAGCCCGAAGCGAGGTCTGTTTGTACTAATTTCAACCGTTCCTGCAGAGAATAAAAAACCCGGTTCTTTTCTGCGAAAACCAGTGCCTTGCGGGATAGATCTGTAGCGACTGCAGTGCCGGGAAAATGTTCCAGCAGAAGGGTAATGGCGATAATGCCGGAACCTGTGCCGACATCCAGAATACGCGCCGGCTTTCCAGGCCTCAGGAATGAGAGTGCCTGCTCAACAAGCAGCTCTGTTTCAGGTCGGGGAATGAGCACAGCAGGGGAAACCTCAAATCGGCGTCCGTAGAACTCCCACCAGCCCAGCAGATAAGGCAGAGGACGGTTTTCGAGGTACTGCTGCACCAGGGTTTCTATCGAGCTTTCCTGTTCCAGGGTGAGGGTTTGTTCAGGGTGTGCCAGAAGTTGTTCCCGCGGCCGGCCCGTAACATGCTCCAGAAGAAGCTGCGTATCCATCCCGGCTGTCTCAGAGATGGACTGCAATCGATCGCGAGCAGACTTCATCACAGCTCCGACCGTACGAATTCCCTGCATCACTTACACTCCGGCAGTCTGCAGCCGTTCTGCCTCATCCTGTGTTGCCAGCTCATCGATGATTTCATCCAGATCGCCATCCAGAATGGCTGGAAGGTTGTGTATGGTCAGATTAACACGATGATCAGAAACCCGGGACTGGGGGTAATTATAGGTGCGTATCTTCTCAGAGCGCTCCCCGGAGCCAACCTGCGCCCGCCGGGTTGCACCTTCCTTTTCCTGCTGCTTACGGACAGCGATATCGTACAGTCGTGCTTTAAGAATACTCATCGCCCGCAGTCTGTTCTGCAGCTGAGAACGCTCGTCCTGGCACTGTACCACCATTCCGGTGGGAAGATGAGTCAGTCGCACTGCAGTAGAGTTTTTCTGTACATTCTGGCCGCCTGCGCCGGCCGAACGGTAGACGTCCATCTTAATGTCTTTTTCCGGGATATCTATTTCTACATCATTTGCTTCTGCCAGTACCGCCACGGTCGCAGTGGATGTATGGATCCGCCCCTGCGATTCTGTGATCGGGACTCGCTGCACTCGGTGTACACCAGATTCAAATTTCAGGCGTGAAAAGGCACCAGTTCCCTTCACCTGGAAAATAATTTCCTTAAAACCACCTACTCCTGTGTCATTCTGAGATATGATTTCGATCTTCCAGCGGCGCCCTTCTGCATATCGGTTGTACATCCGGAACAGATCAGCCGCAAACAAGCCGGCTTCATCACCACCGGTGCCTGCACGAATTTCCACAATCACATTTCGCTTATCGCGCGGATCTTTCGGCAGCAGCATCCCGATTAATAATTGTTCCATCGGCTCAAGCTGAGGTTCAAGATCTGCGATCTCCATCTCAGCAAGTTCCTTCATCTCTTCTTCTTCTTCACCCCGCATTTTGTATGCCTGATCAAGCTGTTCGCGCAGATCACGGTATTCCCGGAACTTCTTTACAATCGGCTCCAGTTCAGACCGCTCACGCGCCAGCTCAGCCACACGCTCGTAATCTTCGCCTGCATCAGCCAGCTCCCGGTCGATCTCCAGAAAGCGGTCTTCTATTCCCTGCAGTTTTTCTAACATAAGCCCTCAATCTTATCGTAAAGTACTCCCACTTCACTATGGGAGAACCGCAAGGATTATACCACGGGGCCCAGGCACTCAGAATCGCAGCATCCCTGCACTCCAAGTACAATACTGTGGGAACATTTCCTGCTCTCCCGTCGTCTTTTCATTAAACAGGCGACTTCTCCGTGGAGGTGCATCATGAAATTCAGAAGACCCTTAGCAGCGATCCTGTTCACCCTGCTCTTTACAGTATGTTCGTTCGGAGCTGTCTCAGCCGATGGGATCATCATTCCGGAACCACCGATCTGTGATCCCTGGCCTTGCCCTGATCCTTTTCCTATTGAACAGCTGGCCATTGTCTACCATCGTGTCACTGTGGCCATCGAAGATCAGGTGGCTGTCACTCACGTCGACCAGGTATTCCGAAACGACCAGAATTGGGCTATCGAAGGTACGTATGTTTTCCCTCTGCCAGAGGACGCAGCCGTATCTGCCTTTACCCTCTGGATAGACAATGAGCCTGTTGAGGCAAAAATCCTCGATCGAGAGGAAGCGCGGCAGATTTACGAAGAGATCGTCCGCCAACTGCGCGACCCGGCTCTGCTGGAATACGTCGACCGCGGTGCGGTTCAGGCTTCTGTTTTCCCCATCGAACCGGGCGAAGAAAGACGTATCGAACTCGAATATTCGCAGGCACTTACCGCGGAACAAGGTCTTATCCACTACAGCTACCCTCTCAATACTGAAAAATTTTCCGCCCTGCCGCTGGAAGAAGTCTCCATCTCCGTTAATGTCACCTCCGGACAGCCTGTCCGGGCTGTGTATTCTCCCACCCACTCCATTGCTGTCGACCGGCAGGGCGACCAGGCATTCCGTGTGGGTTATGAAGCATATGACGTTACGCCCGATAAGGATTTCGATCTGTATTATTCGGTAAGCATGGAAGATATCGGTGTGAATCTCCTCACCTACAGGGATCCTTACCAGGATGATGAAGATGGCTTCTTCCTGCTTATGGCTGCACCGGGTTTTGAAATTGACCCTGAGCAGCGCCTGCCGCAGGATGTCTTCTTTGTGCTGGACCAATCCGGCAGTATGGAAGGAGACAAATTCCTGCAGGCTCAGCAGGCTGCGGAATACGTACTGGAACACCTTGACTCTGAAGACCGATTTAATATTCTCAGTTTCAGCACCGGTGTGCGCTCTTACTCCCACAAACTGGAATCAACAAACCATATCGAGGATGCTTTACACTGGCTGCATACACTTGCTCCCATGGGTTCCACCGATATTAATCTGGCACTGCTGGAAGCTGTCAGCCAGGTGGATCCCGATCGGCCCACACTTATAATATTCCTCACAGATGGCCTCCCCACAGAAGGTGTGGTGGAAGCACCGGAAATTCTGAACAATCTCTCCCGGGAAGCGCCGGAGAATGTGCGCCTGTTCGCTTTCGGTGTGGGCTATGATGTCGATACTTTCCTGCTGGACTCGCTGGCCAACAACCATCATGGTGATACAACGTATGTATCTCCAGGTCAGCCCCTGGATGAAGTTGTTTCCGGTTTCTACGCCAAAGTCAGCACACCTGTACTGACGAACCTGACCTTCGAAACAGGGGATATCCAGCTGTACGACCTCCATCCGGCACCCATCCCCGATCTTTTCGCCGGGAGCCAGATTCTTCTCACCGGACGCTACCGGGGCAGCGGGATAACCACACTCACACTCAATGGCAACCTGCTGCAGGAGCAGCGATCCTTCACCTATTCTGGAGTTTCTTTTCACCGCAGCGGGGGATCGGACTTTATTCCCCGCCTGTGGGCTACCCGAAAAATCGGCACCCTGCTTAACCAGGTCCGGCTGAACGGGCCCGAGCAGGAAGTGATCGATCAGATCATCGCCATCAGCATCCGCTACGGCATCATTACTCCCTACACGTCTTTCCTCGTCACCGAACCGGAATTCCTCGGCCATGAAGCCCAGAATACGCTCTCGGAAGAATTCTATGCTGATGAGATGGCTGCAGCACCTTCCGTTTCCGGGGAATTTGCTGTCGAACGCGCTGAAGCAGAAAACTCAATCCGGTCTGCTGAAGTGCCACTCGAAGTAGAGGGGTCAGACGCTGATATTGTGCAAATCGCCGGTACCCGTACTTTCCGCCTGGTCGATGGAACCTGGATTGATACACAGGTCGACCCTGAAAAAGTAAACGCGATCCGGATACCTTTTCTTTCGGATGCCTATTTTGAGCTCAGTGCATCGTCAAGCGAAGCTGCTGCCTCCCTGGCCCTGGGTGAAAAAGTAATCCTCAGAATCGGTGAGAGAACCTATGAAATTGTAGGGGTGGACGAAGCCGGGGACTCCTTTGAGCTTCCCGCCACATCCGGTCAGGAAAGCGAATCTGATACCGAAAACAATGAGGCAGCTGGAAAATCCGACGGTCTCGTATTCTGCCCCGGCTTTCTGCTTTTCGGAGCAGTCTTCCTTCCGATCGGTTTAAAAGCAGGGTCCTGGAGATAGGTTTCCGAGCCAATTCTGTCCTGGAGAAAGCACGAAACGGAGGCATAACCTCCGTTTCGTTTTTCATTTTAATTTACAAAACACTATCTCAGTTTATAGGTCTTCAATATTGGCCCGGTTTTTCTATACATCTTCCTGTAAATACATAAAAAGCAATCTCCAGCCTAATCTGAACTGCAGGTCACCTCATACTCGGTGACATAGTAAATTGATTCATTACCATCCTTATCCAACGCTTTCAACCAAACCTTTACAACTACCGGGTCCTCCCAATCATCATCTATCTCAACCTCTACCGAGCCAGAATGGCAGCTGTACCAGGCATCGCCATCGAAGCCTCCACAGATGAGGGTTAAATTATCTGAATAAGTGAGCCCTAAATAGCCAGGGATCTCATATTTAATCTTTATCCACTTCAATCCACTGGATGGAGCAGGATCGCTGACATACACCTCTTCGATGTATATCGTAAACGCACAGGCTTTGCCGTCAGGTTCCAGGTTTAGATTTTCAGGATCTGTCCCGATAACCAGGTCATTATTGGGATTAATGACAGGTGCCGTAGTAACCCCTGCTTCCGGGGTCTTGGAGGGTTTTTCTGTCGGCTTGGGTGTATTCGAGGGTGTCTTTGTGGGGACTGGTGTTCTGGTTAACGTCGGCTCCGGTGTGTCAGATGGCGTGGCTGTTGGTTTTGGCGTTCGCGTATTTGTGGGAACCGGCGTGAAGGTTTGTGTGGGGGGCAGGTCTCCGGTGAAATTCAATGCAGTAGCAGTGAGAACCTGCTGACTCAAATTGGTTTCCAGCTCTTCCAGTGCCTGTGATGATTCTCCGGAAAACGTCAGATCCTTCAATGCATCCTGGACAATAGCCAGGCTGATCATCCTGAAAGACCTCGGGGAACTTTCCTGCCTGTAATCAGCGGATAAACCTGAACTCAGATCCGCTGAAACCTGCCCTGGAGCAGCAAATACAGCATTCATCCGCAAGACAACAACAAGCCAGACGACCAATCCCCCCAGAAAAACCAGGATCGATGGCAGTATACTTTTTTGACCACGCAACCATTTCATTTTGCCCCTCCCGGGAGTTAATCCCGAAGCCGGATCGTTCGATTCCGAACCTCATAGACCAGCACTTCTTCCTCCCGCCCTTGCAGCGCTGTTTTTCCATAGCGGCCGAATTCAAAATGCTGCTGTGCACTTGCCAGATAACGATATGTATCCGAGCTGATCAGCAGACTGTTACCATGGAACTCCTGGGTGATCTGTGCAATCTGATATGCGGTATGCACCATATCCCCGATCACTGAAATCTGACTGCTTTGCGTTGAGCCGACAAGGCCCACAATAACATCGCCCGTCGCTATACCCATGCCAATTTCAAACGCCGACAGGCCGCGATCAGCACGCTCGCGATTCCAATTATCGATAAACTCCCGGATTTCCATCGCAGCATGAGTGGCCTGAAGAGAGTTCACCTGCGGGCGCTGCAGCTGTGGTGTTACACCAAAATATGCAACACATTCATCACCGCGTATCTGTTGAATCACTCCACCGTGTTCTATTATTATCGGTGTGATCCCACCGATCATGGTATTCAGATTGGCCAGCGTTTGCCCGGGTTCAGGAAGGATCAGACGATCAGAAAGCCGCTTTGCCAGTACTACCAGAATGGTCGCCGTAGAGACAGCGCCAGTCGACAGATCTTCCGACAGCGTTTCAGCAGCCCCTGAACCTCCTTCTGTTTCCGGAAACCGGAATGCCCATGCCTGTTGATTTCCATTCCGCCCGGCCAGAAGCTGATTCAAGCTGCGTGCCAGCCGGGTGATTTCTTTCCCACCCGACTCAGGCAGTGGGGGATCCAGAGTCCCATCCGCTATCTGTACGGCCTGTTCACTGAGAGTGTCCACAGAATTAACTACGGAGTTGGAGATCAATAATCCGACGACAACTACCACGATGAGCGCCAGAGCCCCCAACCAGGCGATCAGCTGGACATTTTCGGCGATTTCCGCTTCAACCGGCGCGGCCAGAAGTGAAACGCCAAGAACTCCCACAACCTGGCCTCCATCCCGGACTGATAGTGGAAGCAGGATTTCCCCATACACACTGCCCGCTACATCAATAATGCGGGTGACACCAGCCCCACCAGCCTCCTCTAACACCGACGAGAGCTGCTCTGATGTCAGCATGGTTGACTGCGATTTTTCTGTTTCCAGCGTTGACTCGATCAGAAAGCCATTGGTTTTGCTGTAGAGGGATATATTGGCCCCGGCATCCTGCTGAATGGACCCAGCTATACTCTCCAGATACTGGCCGACCAGAACAACTCCCAATACCTCACCATCAGAGTTTTTTATCGGCCCAGCTATGTACAAAGTCGGCAGTTCCACACTGCCTGTGAAAATACTTTCAATTCCTGCGAACTTATCCCCTGCTGAATCAAGCGATCCCGAAAGCACTGATTGAACCAGTTCCCAATCAGCATAGAAATTCTCCCCCCGTACTGCACGCTCATAACTCCCGGGAGCATCATCCGGTCGGTGGCGAACGGCAAAGACTGAGCTGCTGTTGGAGTCGAGGATCGCCGCCGAGTCCAGGTCTGCATTGATGACCAGCGGCAGTACACGATCGCGCAGCGCTTCAGCATCCTTTGCCCTCACTGCGTCAGCCAGCCCTTCAGTATTCGCGATCAGACGCTCAACTTCAAGCTGGTCCTGCTCAATCCGCACAACCGCATCAGCCGCCTGCTGGCCCCCATCCGCAACCTGGCGCCAATATCTCTCCTGCGCATTCTGGCTCAACAGTCTCTCGACCATCAGCGCAGCGCTGAAAGCCAGAACCAGTGCAAGAAAAATAAAAGGCAGCGTGATCCGCCAGCGTATGCTGATACCCGCGCTGGTGTTTTTCTGTTTCGGACCACGCATCTCCATACTCCATCCTATATGCCTGGGGCAGCGCTAAATTATGAAGGACAGCCCCACCAGTCCAAGAATCAACGCAGCGGCTATAACCGCAATGCGCTTCAGGTCCTTGATTACATATGTGTAATCTGGATTGAAGGATGACTTTGATTTTTTACCATATCGGCTGCTGCCTGCCTGCTGCGTACTGCTGCGTGACGTATTCCGATTCTTCTTTCCCACAATGTTTCTCCCGCAATTAATCATATTAAATCACCCCTCCTGATACCAACATTGGTACTCTGGTACCGGTAGGCCAGGTCAGAAGGCAGTGTGTAAATGGATTGTATCAGGGTTCCGGAATTCTGTAACGAATGAAACCGCCCCTGTATACAAGCCTACCATGCGTTTTATGCTGCATGTGTTCAACGGCCAGTCGTTTCAACCTTCCTGTTCAAGTTCAGCAAAGACTACAATACGCTGGGTGTCAACCATGTATGGGTAACAGGATATCAATGTAACAGATGCTTTCGATGTTGGTTCCATGATTTCAACATCCGTCGGCTCGACTATTCTCAACCCTGTTACACGGTATACATATTCGCGATTTGCAGTCTGAATATAGATCTGGTCTCCAGGTTTCATTTTATCCAGATCACGAAAAAATTCACCAAAGATGTCATTATGCGCCGACAGTACCATGTTGCCTGGCTGGCCCGGATCTGTTGAACCAATATGCTGACCGATACCCTTTTTCAGCTGCTCCCAGCCATCACCCTGAACGATCGGCACGGCTGAAGACCACAGTACCGGAATGTAAATCGAGTGCGCCTGGTCCGGTGAAGGTGTGGCTGCCTGAACAACTCCCTGCGACTGTACCAACCCCCGTAGATGCAGGGGGATTTCTTCGTCATTAGGCCGCGCACCGCTTTCATCTGAAGGCGGGATATGGCCTGATGGCAGCACCACGACATCAATCAACGGGGTCGAAGTAGGAGTCCCCCCCAGCGCTGCCGTTTCACTGTTCAGCGTCTGGAGCATCCCCATTCCCGAAAACAGGATGTATACCAACCCGGCAACAGCAGCAATCTCTACAAACCACAGCAGCCGGCTGAAAAAATGGGGTTTCGACCGCGGAAGGTTTTCTTCCGCGACGTGTACTTCATTTTCCAATTCGGGCTCAAATTTTTCCTCATCCGCAGGAAAAGTAATGCCTGGCAGGGCACGGCCATTGCGCTGGAACCGCTGCAGGCGTTCTTCACGCGCAGCCAGCTTCTTCCGCGCGAGGACCGCTTCCAGTTCCTCCACGGAGTAATCATCCAGGGTTTTTCGCTGCTTCGGCATACAAACCATCTCCGTACTCTGCAGATCCCAAAGCCTCTACAGGGCAGTCTTGTGCGTGGATTATACCCGATGCAGCTCCGAACCCGCTACCACCCTGCCCGACTGTGAATAACACCAACCAGCAGCTTTCTGCACCCTTTGAACAGCAGGAAAAACTGCTGCATTTGTTTAAAACCGGACCAGAAAACAGGTATACTGGATCCCATGAAAACCCACATTCTCTTTGTATGTATGGCCAATATCGTCCGCAGTCCTGTTGCAGAGAACCTGTGCAAACACGCGGTTACCATGCATGAATTGGAAAAGGAGTTTGTGATCGATTCAGCCGGCACAACACCCGGTTTCGCAGGCCAGCCTCCGCATCCGGTCATGACCAGGGTTGCAGCCGCAGCAGGTGTTGTCAATGCGGGCCTTTCCCGGACCCTGACCAGGCAGGATCTGGAGGAATTCGATCTGATTCTGGTCATGGACTCAGAGAATTATGAGGATGTTCTGGCGCT
The DNA here is from genome assembly GCA_016927115.1 of Anaerolineales bacterium. GTDB lineage: Bacteria > Chloroflexota > Anaerolineae > Anaerolineales > E44-bin32 > JAFGNH01. Next base: position 62,860 of record JAFGNH010000035.1, read on the forward strand.
CACCGACCGGGAAGACCAGAGAAAGAAAATCCGGTATCTGCGATCCTTTGACTCCACACATACAGGAGAACTGGATATCAAGGACCCGATTCTGGGATCGGCAGCCGATTTTGTTGAAGTATTTCAGATCATCCAGGCCAGTATCAACGGCCTCCTCGATTTTCTACAGCAGAAACCACTTCAAAAATAATCAATACAATAACAGTAAAAAGAACTGGTGTAACAAAAAGGCACCCTCTTCGTTTAAATAGGAGAGAGTGGGCAGCTAACATCTGAAACGATCAGGCGACCTTGGACGCCACAGATCCCAGCGGTCCCGATTGTTAGTTTCGGGGGGGAGTAATAAACGGGGAGTCTTTCCTTATTTGAATGGTCATTCTCGGGGGGATATGCGGCGATGGCCAATGGAATTCTCAAGAACCGGTTTCAGAATCTGTCCACTCTTGCCTTGAATAACCTCTGTTCCTTTTTCAAGCCCTGTAATATGGCCTCCACAGATACAGTTCAATTCCTTTGCTCTATACTGCGAGCCGGGGATGCAACCCCGACCTGAATAAAGAAACATTACCGCAGGCGGGCCAACTGCTGTCCTGCCGCCCGCCCTCCCCTCCAACATATATGCTCCTGTCTGCTGACATACAACCTGCTTCTGCTTGACAGCCATCCATCTGGATCCTACTATGGTTGGATTGTTGGTATGTATCTGGATAAGCACGTACTTAAATATGGAAGAAAAGCATTAATGACTGCTTATGGGAACGTTCTTCCTGCACACCCATGGCCTGGCAGAGCACAGCCCACATGCTGGGAATGTTTTTACGTGGAAATTGGTGATTGATGATACCGGAGAGAAGGTAACATATGGAAACGCACTCTCCCGTGATCTCAACAACTGGTATACATACTGAGTCGCAGTACAAACGGAATTAGCCGCTGTCCGGTTATCCTTACCAGAGAAGGTAAACGATTATGCAAACGCAGGTATCGAATCGAAAAAACACCATCATACTGTTCTTCACCATGGTCGTAGTGCTTCTTGGTTTTGGTATTTTCATCCCGATCCTCCCTTTCTATGTGGAGAGTTTTAATGCCGGTGGATTGGAACTCGGGCTGCTCATGGCAACATATGCCATCATGCAGTTCCTCTTTTCCCCCCTGTGGGGTGATCTCTCAGACCGGCACGGCCGTAAACCTTTCCTCATCATCGGGACAATAGGCAATGCTCTGGCAATGCTGCTTATGGGACTTTCCACACAGCTGTGGATGCTTTTTGCCGCCCGTATCCTCGCAGGCGTGCTCTCCGCAGCCACACTACCCACCGCCATGGCTTATATCGGAGACAGCACCTCAACAGAGGACCGCGGCAGAGGTATGGGGCTTATCGGTGCTGCAATGGGTGTAGGCATGGTGATCGGGCCGGGATTGGGTGGTGCAATGGCCGGTATTTCCCTGTCAGCCCCGTTCTTCCTGTCAGCTGGTGTATCTGCTCTTGCAGCTGTAATCATCCTGATTGCCCTGCCAGAATCGCTGCAGGTTTCAGAACGAAATCGCTCAGAAAAGAGCTCAGCTCAAGGGCCGCAGTTCAAGCAAATGTGGGATGCGTTGTTCAGCCCCATCGGCATCCTGCTTGTGCTCGCATTCCGGCTCAGCTTTGGGCTGACTAACTTCGAAAGTATCTTCGGTTTGTTCGCATTGGAGAAATTCGGCTATAACGCACAGCGTGTCGGCCTGATCCTCACCGTAGTCGGAATCACATCTGCGATGGTGCAAGGTTTGCTTACCGGACCATTTATCAAACGCTGGGGAGACATCCGCGTTATCCGTGCAGCCATGTTCGGCACATCGGCCGGTTTTCTCCTGATGCTGCTTGCCGTCAATCTCCCCACTATCCTGTTTACAACCAGCATGTTTGTTTTCAGCAATTCGCTGCTGCGGCCATCCGTTTCTTCCCTCACTTCCAAATGGGCGCCAGACCGCCAGGGTATAGCCATGGGACTAAACAACTCCTTTATGAGCCTGGGCCGAATTTTTGGGCCCATCTGGGCAGGCGTGGTGTTTGATATCAACATCAATATGCCCTATCTCAGCGGCTCTGTGATTTTAGCCGCCGGTTTTATTGTGAGTCTGCTGTGGTTGAAAGAAATGAATCTCTCCTTACCCGTATCAAGCACCACTCACTCAGCAGACTGACTTCCCGGAGCCGGCTGTGTAAAGCAGGTCGCCGTCGAAGCGGAGGGCTTCTGCTGACACAATACAATCCTGTCTTGCCTGGTCAATATGTAACACTGCTGTTTTCTTGTCATCTTAAGCCAACCACTATATGATAGGAAAGCTCCGGTATTCATTCTTCCTTCATACTCCTTGAGCAGTCAGTATGTCAACGGATGGGGGAAAATGGACTGTCTGTCAGGTTTAAGGCAGGTAAAACATGCAAGCTCTCTCGTTATCCACTCCCGTTTCCCGTCTGTTTCTGCTTTGTATAACAATTTTCCTCTTCATAATGCTGGCGGTTTGTCCAGCCTCGCCAGCATTCAGCCAGGATTCTCCCGAATCACTCCTGTATACCCAGGATTTCGAACAGGATTATGCCCCTGAATGGATGTTCGAAACAGGGTGGACTATTGTCCCTGTGGAAGGTGGCCATGCACTTTCCGGCACAGGACACGCCTGGGCAAAACTGGAAGCAGGCACCTGGAGCAATTTCCGACTCAAGTTCCGCATCCATCTTGCCCCCGGTGCGAGCACCCATATCAATATCCGTTCGTCAGGGTCGCTGCGCTACTTTTTCGGCTTGAACCAGGAAGGGATCTACCTTTCCAAACAAACAGCATCGGATACATTCCAGGGAGACCTTGCTTCTGCGCCCGGCCTGAGCAGCAGTTGGCACGATATCGAAATCACAGCAGATGGCGGTACCCTGATTCTCTCTGTTGACCAACAGACTGTGCTTACCTACAGCGACCCGGAAACACTGGGCGCTGGACGTATTGCATTTGAATCGCTCACACAGCCATCAACCCTCATTGATGACATTGAAATCTGGGGGCGTGAAAACGAAGCGGTGGAAACCACCACCGGACCTGCCTGGATCCGCACCGGTGGCCCTCTCGGAGGCCTCGGCTATGATGTTCGCATACACCCGCTTAATCCAGACAGGGTCTACGTCACCGATGCATGGGCTGGTGTGTTTATCAGCGAAAACGGTGGGCAAACATGGCATCCTTCCAATGAAGGGATCACCACACGCAAAGGGGATTCTCAGGATTCCATCCCCATTTTTTGCCTGACAATCGACCCCCTTCACAGCGATACCATCTGGGTGGGCACGGAACACACTGCACACATCTTCAAATCCACCAACGGCGGTGAGCTGTGGACTGACGCTACCGGCAATATCAGGAACCAGTTTTTCCAAGGCCTCACCTTTCGCGGTTTTACCGTCCACCCGGAGTCATCCGACATCGTTTACGCCGCGGCCGAACTGCACAGCTGGGCAAACGGCGGGGAACCCCGCCAGGGTCGCGAATTCGAAATGGTGGAAGGCATTGTATACCGCACCACAAATGGTGGCGGGAGCTGGGAGGAAGTCTGGCGAGGAGACAACCTTGCTCGCTATATCTGGATCAATCCTCAAAACCCGGATGTACTCTACATTTCCACCGGGATCTTTGACCGCGAAGCAGCCAATTCCAATCCTGTAAGTGGTTCTCCCGGCGGTGAAGGCATCCTCAAATCGACAGACGGCGGCCAGACCTGGCAGCACGCCAACAAGGGCCTGGATAACCTCTATGTCGGTTCACTGTTCATGCACCCGGAAAATCCTGATATCCTCCTCGCAGGAACAGGAAACAATCAATACCATGAAAGCAACGGCGTTTACCTGACGACCGACGGAGCCGAAACCTGGCAGCATGTGCTACCGGATCAAAACATCGAATCCGTTGAATTCGCTGAAATTAATCCCTCGATCGCGTATGCGGGAAGCGCAGATGCCGTCTTCCGCAGCGAGGATGGGGGAGAGACCTGGGAGCAGGTGTCGGGGCCTGAGTGGGGACCTGATGGCGTTCGAGTAGGGTTTCCGATCGATTTCCAGGTCGATCGACGGGATCCCAACCGGTTATTTGCCAATGCGTACGGCGGCGGAAACTTTGTCAGCGAGGACGGCGGCCGCACATGGGAAGCCTCCAGTAAAGGCTACACCGGTGCCCAGATTCGAGCTGTCACTGTTCATCCAGAACAGCCGGGGACTATCTTTGCAGCCGCACGCAGTGGACTGTTCCTCTCCACAAACGGCGGTGAAGACTGGACCGGCATCAGTTTTCCACCCGTCAAGGTCATGGAATGGAATGCTGTAGCGTTGAACCCCTTCGATCCGCGTCATATTCTCGCAGGGACCAACTGGAATTCTGATCTGGTTTTCAGTACTGATGGTGGGGCATCATGGCGTCTGACTAACAGTGGAATCGGGGAAAACAGCCAGGTCGGCGTGAGTGTTCTCCTGTTTGCCCCCTCAGATCCGGAAACTGCCTATGCAGCCACAGCCGGATATTACTCAGCAGGTTCCTTCGATCCTTCCACCCCGGGTGCAGGCATTCATGTTTCGCATAACGGCGGCAACACATGGAACAGTGCGAACTCATCCCTTACCAGGGAAGCAAACATCCGCGGACTGGCTGTTCATCCTGAAGACCCCAACAGGGTCTATGCAGCCAGCACCAACACCGGTTTACTGGCTACATCGGATGGCGGCAAGAACTGGACTCAACTGCAGAACGGGCTGCCGGTTACAGGATCCTTTTCCATCGCCATTCAACCTGGAAACCCGGACAGGCTTCTTGCCGGCTTCCTTAGAGGCGGGCTTTTTTCCAGCAGCGATGGCGGGAGCAGCTGGCTTGCTTCCAGCAGCGGCATGCCCCCGGAGGCTTTTGTGACTTCCATCATCTTTGATCCGGTCAGTCCATCCGTCGTGTATGCTTCGGATATCATGAGCGGAGTCTATCGTTCTCAGGACAGCGGTGAAACATGGCAGGTTTTCAATAACGGCCTTTTCACTCGTGCGGTAAACGCGCTGGCTGTCTCAGCAGATGGCGCACACCTTTATGCCGCTACAGAAGGCGAAGGAATCTACCGTCTCGATTTGAACGGCGAACCGCCCGAAGAAGGACCTCCCTTCCTGCTGCCTGGAGAAGAAAACCCGGCTGAAGAGGAACCGCAGTTGGAAGGAGCTCCTCCTTCCGCCCCGGAGGGCGAGGAAGAACCGGAAGAAGTTCTTTCATCTGAGACAGAAGCCGAAACTGGAGGTTCAGCAAAACCTGGCTTGTGCGCCGGAGTGGTTCTGTTCCCTGTCGGCATTGCAGGTGTTTTCCAGCTCGCTAACAGGGTGAAACACCAGCTGAAATCAGGACAGGAGAAGTGGTAACAAAACGGAAGGCTTCATTCAAGGCCAGTTCTGCACAGATTCAGGCAGGGGGAGCTGGCAGGTTGAAGAAAGGGAAAATCACTGCATGTCTCCTGGTGCTGCTCTGCCTGATTTCCTGCAGCAGTCAGGATGAGGGTGCCTTCTCCGGCGAGTCCATCGCCAGTTCCCAGCCACTCCCTGCTGCTGAGACGGACTGCCCTGAGTCCAGCACAATCCAATCCGACTCAATCAGTGGAACTGTCATGGATGAAAACGGCGTCCCTCTTCCTGGCGCCATTGTGCGGGTCAAAGCAACAGAAAACGAAACCCGCTCCGGCTCAACCGGGAGCTATACTCTCACCGGCCTGACACCCGGAGAAAGCGTATTCATCACAGCCTGGGTTCCTGGCTATTTCATCCACGGAGTAGAGGATGTCCTTCCCGGATCGACTGATGTAAAAATCCACCTGCATGCCCACCACGACTACGACAGCCCGGATTACGAATGGTTACCTTCCTTGTTCCATCCAGGAGAGGGCGAAAATCAGGGCTGCTCGGAATGCCACAGCATCACGCAATCCGATGAAAACCATTTATCTCTCCCGGTTGATGAATGGCTGCTGGATGCCCATGCCGGATCAGCCCGCAACCCGCGCTTTCTGACCATGTATCTCGGCCAGGATGTAGATGGGAACCAGAGCCCTCAGACCCGATTTACCACTGGCACCGATTACGGCCAGTTTCCACTCCTGCCGGACCCAAATGAACCCTATTATGGCCCCGGATACAAGCTGGATTTCCCGGATACAGAGGGCAACTGCGCTGCCTGCCATACACCTCTCCCGGCTGTAGACACTCCCTACAGCGTGGATCCCTCGCAACTGAGCGGGATCGATCTGGAAAGTGTTTCCTGCGATTTCTGCCACAAGGTCTGGGACATAACACTTGATCCATCTGGCCTCCCATACGCCAACATGCCAGGTGTTCTCTCGTATGAATTTCGCCGCCCTCCCGAAGGCCATCAGTTTTTCGCTGGTCCGCTGGACGATGTAGCACCTGGTGAAGACACGTACTCACCGCTTCAAACTGAGTCGCAGTTCTGCGCAGGCTGCCATTATGGTGTTTTCTGGGACACCGTCGTATACAATTCCTTTGGCGAGTGGCTTGAAAGCCCCTACAGCGATCCTGAAACCGGGCAAACCTGCCAGGACTGCCACATGCCTCCCCTTGGACGGACCCAGTTCGCTCTCACCAGCCAGGGCGGCACAGTCCGGGATGCTTCCACGATATACAGCCACCGCATGCCGGGCGCTTCTGATGTGGATCTGCTGCAGAATGCAGTCACCATGAATGTCGAGGCTGAACGAGACGGCAATTCAACTTTTGTTGAGGTGTCGATAACAAATGACCAGACCGGCCATCATGTTCCCACCGATTCCCCTCTAAGGCATCTGATCCTGCTGGTCGAGGTATACGACGCTGAAGGCAGCCGGCTCCAGCTGCTCGAAGGCGAACGGCTGCCGGAATGGTGCGGCCTCGGCGATCCTGAGCAGGGTTATTACA
>JAFGNH010000036.1 GCA_016927115.1 Anaerolineales bacterium
AACCGCTCCCACTAGCTGTACAAGATACATTCTGGGATACATACCCTGGAACCTGCCCGTACCCGGTCGGGTCGATAAGGGCAGGTTTAATAGGATTCCTGAAGAACCGCTCCCCATAGCTGCACGAGATACATTCTGGGATACATACCCTGGAGCCTGCCCGTACCCGGACGGGTCGATAAGGGCAGGTTCAATAGGATTCCTGAAGAACCGCTCCCCATAGCTGCACGAGATACATTCTGGGATACATACCCTGGAGCCTGCCCATACCCGGCTGGGCAAATCTGTCACAGGGTTATCACAGGGTCATCACCGGAGCTGTCATCATGGCAGGCTACACTGGAATTGAAATTCCTCATATTAGGAGACTATGGAATGAAAACAAAAATCGAGTATCAACGGTTCAGACTTCTGATTATCGGCTTTCTTGTGATCCAACTGCTTGCTGGATGCGGCCCGACGACAACAGATGGAAACGCACCAGCAGCAGACCCGGGTTCTTCGGATACGATCTCACTCACTCTTGGGGCTTATACTACTCCGCGGGAAGCATACCAGGTCCTGATCCCAATGTTCCAACAGCAGTGGTTGGAGGAAACCGGTCAGACTGTAGTTTTTGAGGAATCCTATCTCGGATCAGGCGCTCAATCGCGTGCTATTGTTGAGGGTTTCGAGGCTGATATTGCAGCACTTTCACTCGAAGCCGACATCAACCGCATCCGGGAAGCAGGCTTGATCAACCACGATTGGAAGGATAACGCCTTTCAAGGTATGGTAACCACATCGATTGTGTCTTTCGCTGTCCGTGAGGGCAATCCCCTGGGTATTCAGGATTGGGCGGATCTGGCCACGCCCGGTGTCGAGATACTGACGCCGAATCCGAAAACAAGCGGCGGCGCCATGTGGAACGTTCTGGCGCTTTATGGTGCTGCAATACGCGGTTTTGTACAAAACACTGAAGCTGACAACCCCGATGCAGCTGCCAATTTCCTGTTGTCTGTCCTGAACAATGTGACCGTTATGGATAAAGGTGCAAGGGAAAGCATCACCAATTTCGAGAAGGGAATTGGTGACCTTGCAATTACTTATGAGAATGAGGTGCTGGTAGGCCAGAGAAGCGGCCAGACGTATGAGCTGGTGATTCCAACATCCACGATTCTAATTGAAAACCCGGTGGCGGTCATCGACACCTATGTGGATAAGCATGGGACGCGTGAAGCCGCTGAAGCATTTGTCGCCTTTCTTTTCACGACTGAAGCACAGCGGGTGTTTGCCCAATACGGCTTGCGGTCAATTGACCCCACTGTGGCTGAAGCCACTGCCGACCTCTATCCCCCGGTTGAGGATCTTTTCACCGTCGAGTACTTCGATGGCTGGGAAAGTATTACACCTGCGTTTTTTGGACAAGAGGGAATATATACAACAACAGTGGCGCGTATTGAACGGCTGAATCAGTAACTAATTTCTGGATGCAGGAGCAGCCAAAACACAATCGGATCAGTAAGGTTAGCCCGACAGTTCCGATTATCAGGCCTGTTCTCTTTGTGAGATAGAAAGTAAGATACAATGGAAAAAGCAAGTCTTGGCTGCCCTGCAAAAATCTATTTACTGTTGAGCGATAGCATATGACACAAAGAGCCAAAACGCTCATGATGAACCTGCCAGCTCAGGCTATCTTGCTACTGATAATGCTTGTAATCCTGATTTCCACCGCTGTCGGCATACCAGGCATCTGGCTTCTCCACGACCAGCTGGAACAACAGGCATGGAAACAGGCTTCTCAGGGAAGCCAGATGCTTTCCGTGCTGCTGGAATCACGAAAGAATGAACTTCAGAACCTGGCTATTCTCACCGCCCAGCGGCCGACGCTCGCTGCGTTGATCACAAATGCTGATCCCGAACCGCTGCAAGCCTACCTCGAAACACTGCGCACAGGTGCAAACCTGGATACAGTGCTTCTATGCGATAACCATGGCCAACCATTGATTTATGCAGGATTGGCTTCCCCACAAGGCACCTGTGAACTCATCCGGACGGAGAATCCCACCCAGCCACAACAATCGCTTGCCGAACTTGGCTGGCTGGTATCCTTCCAACAAATTCACACCACTCCCTCAACCACCGTCCTGGTAGCTCAGATGATGGACACTTCATATGCCGGCCAGCTTGCAGAACAGATAGATATGGAAGTCATCATTCTTTCCAAAGAGCAGGTAATCAGCAGCAGTTTTAAGGATCCCGCTACAGCAGGACAGCTTCTCTCCCCGGGCAAAGAATCTTCTGAATCGAACACAATCGAATCTCCAGGCAGAGTGCTGACACTTGATGAAGGAAGCAGCTACTACTCGGTCCAATCAACTGCGCTGGACACAAATCTTGAGACCATTGTTCTGCTGCCTGCAGCCGGGATTATCCAGACGCAGCAGCAGATGACCCGTACAGGCATTATAGGCATCTTCAGTGTCACCCTGATAGGTGCAGTTATCGCAGTTTTTCTCACACGACGTATCAGCAATCCATTGAGGCGGCTGCAGGAATCAGCCCTCAAGCTGCGCAGGGGTGATCTGGAAACACCTGTCACTGCGCCTACAAAAGTGCGCGAAGTTGCTGAAGTAGCCTATTCCCTCGAAGACGCGCGTGTATCCCTGCGGCACACGCTGGACCAGCTGCGGCAGGAGAAAGCCTGGGGTGATTACCTGCTGGAATCCGTGGTCGAAGGCATTATTACTCTGGATCGCCGCGGCCGGATCACCTTCTTCAGCCGTGGAGCAGAGCGGATCACGGGCTGGAAACAGGAACAGGTGCTCAGCAGCGGTGTGGATGAAATATTCCTGCTGGCAGATCGGGAACGACGGTTCAGCGACTGCATCCCGGATCCCGGATCCCGTCCACAGGTTGTTACTATACTTGTAGACAACAGACCGCTCACCATCGCTGTCAGCGGTGCCCAACTGGCACCACCGGAAGCTGGTATAGCCTCACTGGCATTATCTATCCGCGATATCAGTAATGAAGAAGCGATGCGCGGCCTGCTGGGTGAGTTCCTTGCCAATATAACCCATGAATTCCGCACCCCACTGACCGCGCTGGCTGCCTCGATAGAATTGCTGCTGGACCAGCTTCCGGATCTCAGCCATGAGGAAATCCAGGATCTGCTTCAATACAATCATATTGGTGTATTGAGCCTGCAGAATCTCATCGACAATCTGCTGGAAGGAGCAAGTATTGAAGCTGGAAGGTTTAAAGTTAACCCACATCCCACAGATCTGGCTGAAGTAATCCGGAATGTAGTGGCCACACTGCAGCCGTTGATCGATAAAAACCAGCAGCAGCTTCAACTGGACCTTCCCTCAGAGCTTCCGCTGGTGCAGGCTGACCCACGCCGGACCAGCCAGGTGTTGGTCAATCTGCTCTCCAATGCACTCAAATGGGGACCCCAGGGGTCTACCATCTCTGTAACTGTGGAAGCCTTTCGGACAGAAGTGAAGGTTAATGTAACCGATGAAGGGCCAGGGATCTTACCGGAAGAAAAAAGGAATCTCTTCATTCGATTTGGTCACATTCAATCAAACAGCGGGCGGGCTGAGTATGGCGCAGGGCTGGGGCTATCAGTCGTCAAAGCAATTGTGGAATCCCAGGCTGGCCAGGTGGGAGCAGAAGACAGGGCTGACGGAGGCGCAGCGTTCTGGTTTACAATCCCGGTCTCTGCACTCGATACTGCAGATGAGGAGCCTTCCACGTGAAAGCACTTGTTGTTGATGACGATAAAGTCCTGGCTGACCTGATTGCTTTTTCACTGCGGCGGGAGGGTTTTGAGGTTTTTCAGGCTCAAAACGGCCAGACAGCGCTGGATCGTTGGCGGGAAGAGAATCCAGACATTATTATCCTTGATGTTAAGCTTCCCCGTACCGTACCCGCCCTTGATGGATTTACCGTACTCCAACGCATCCGGCAGGCAGCGGAAACACCGGTTATCATGTTGACCGTACGTGGCGAAGAAGACGATATCGTCAATGGGTTGAAAATGGGTGCTGATGACTACATTGTCAAACCCTTCAGCCCCCGCCAGTTTATTGCCCGTGTACAGTCGGTGCTGCGGCGTGCTGCGCGGGGGGCGGAGAAAAGCCTGCTAAAGACAGGCCCGCTCGCCCTCGATACTGAACGCCGTGAAGTGCGCATCCAGGATGGTTTTCCGATCAGCCTGACCGACCTTGAAAATCGCCTTCTTGAATACCTCATGTTCAACGCAGGCCATATCCTCACCATCAAGGACCTCATCAGTACTGTATGGGGTTCGAGTGAGGTTGGTGGTGGTGACCGTGATATGCTGCGCCAGCTTGTCCGCAGACTTCGGATTAAAATCGAACCAGATCCTTCCACACCCATCTATATTGAAACCATCCCCGGCAAAGGCTACGGTCTGAAACGCGATCTCCTGGCAGAGGATCTCTCTGAGCAGGAAACCTGAGTTATTTTCAATTCCTTCTTTTCTGTAAGGTTTTTTTCCGCCGTTAACTAATCCTGATATCTATCACCTGGACCATCCCCGTTTATTTCAAGTGACTGGCCAGGGGTACTCGAGGCTGCTCAGGGGGTGCCCAGGGCTGCTCGGGGTAACTATCACAGCATTGTCACAGCTTCATCACCGCTGTCGTCATTCAAGCAGAGTAGACTCAGATCAGATACTATGGCCGGACATATCCTCCCGGATTTTCCGGAATATTCCGGGAAGAATCAACACAACACGAAAGGACGCCCTGACTGTGTCCATTGTCCTCGAGAAACTCACAAAACGCTACGATGACCATCCGGTCGTGAATAACGTCTCACTTGAAATCAAGGATGGCGAGTTTTTCGTCCTGCTCGGCTCCAGCGGCAGCGGTAAAACGACCGTTCTGAGCATGATCGCCGGCCTTACAGCCGCAGACCAGGGACGGGTCCTCCTGCACGGGCGCGATGTCACCTGGCTCCCTCCCCAGCAGCGTAATGTGGGTTTCGTTTTTCAAAATTACGCCCTCTTCCAGTATATGACGGTTGCACAGAATGTAGAGTTCGGGCTGGAGCTGCGCAAAGTGCAGGGCCTGCAGCGTCGCCAGAAACGGGACGAACAGCTGGAATTGGTCGGACTGGCTGGTCTGGGAAATCGCATGCCCTCCCAGCTGTCGGGCGGGCAGCAACAGCGTGTTGCGTTGGCACGTGCCCTTGCGTACGAACCGGATGTTCTGCTGCTGGATGAACCACTCGGTGCGCTTGACGCAAAAATCCGGGTCGATCTCCGCCGCAGCCTCAAGCTCATACAGCGCAAACTCGGCGTCGCTACAATCTTCGTCACCCATGACCAGGAGGAAGCCTTTGACCTCGCTGATCGTATCGGTGTGATGAGCTTTGGACGTCTGCTGGAAACAGGCACTCCTGAGGAACTCTATCAGCATCCCCAGACAGAATTCGTTGCCTCCTTCCTCGGATCCGCAAATCTGCTTCTGGGCAGGCTGGAGCAAGATCAGGTGCGGCTTGGCAATCTTGCCTTTCCGGCGGAAAGTTCACACGAGCACCTGAGCCGGGACGATCGTGTGCAGATCCTGTTCCGGCCGGAAGATGTTGCCCTTGCACATCAAGCCAGTGAACTGGGCTGCCCTCAACTCGAACAGGCGGAAGTGGAGGAGGTCTCTTTTGCCGGCGCAGTGGAAAAGCTGCGCTTGCGGCTGCCGCCTATCCCGGGTGTACGTCCACTGGCTCCGCTGGCGGCTTTTGGTGCAGAATCCTTCGTTGTGGATGCAACCAGAACCCCGGAACAGGCCATGCACCACCCACTCCGACTCGGCGATCGAACCTGGGTGGGGATCCACCGGATCCATACACTCGCCCACCCGGGGTTGAGTTTCCTCATCGTAACGGATGGTGGGCTGCGTTCCAGAGCAGCTGTTTCCCTGGGTGGGCAGATCGGCCGTCTGGCTCATGCCCGGGTTACCCTGCTGGGCTGTGAAAACTTCAGCGACAGAAGCGATCCGCACCTGGAAGAAGCCCGCAAGGAGTTGGGCAGCGGCCTGGCCGAGGTTGAAGTCCTCGTTTCCAGAGAACCTGCTGCTCAGGCTGTTGCCTGGGCCGTTGAAAGGCGTCCGTACGACATGGTGATCCTCGGTTTCGGTTATCCACAGGATCTGGAACTGGCTGAGATGTGTATGGCAATCGGCGAACACCACCTCCTGCTGGTTCCCCGCCCTCAGCCTGCACCGGTACACGCTCTGATATGCGTAACGAGTGGTGAGCCCGGCAAGGATGACATCCTTTTTGCCGGGCGCCTTGTGCGCCATCTCAGCGCCGAAGCATCCCTGCTCTCTGTGATCCCTGCAGAAACAAAGGATCCTGAGCGACACCAGAGGGTGGAACGTTTCCTGGAAAGCGGTGTGCGTTCCTTATCGTTGCTGGGCGTACCGGCTGTTCCGAATATCCGAGTTGGTGAACCAGCAGAAGAGATCCGTGCCGAGATCAGTCAACAACCGTACGACCTGGTGGTTCTCGGTGCACCACTGACCGGTCGGGACGAGTCGGTTTCCCTGAACGGGGTGGTAAGACAGACCCTCGAAGGTCTGTACGAGCGCTCTGTTCTGATCGTAAGATCGCATGATTTTCACAGGCAGCTGCAGGCAGGCAAAAATGGCAACCTTTCATAAGTTACCCTGATTGGCTCTGAATACAGCTGAACAACCCACTTTCCAGGCAGGTACCGAAAAGAATGAAAGCAACACAACCGAAACAGGCATCCAGGATTACAAACAGCACCGCTTCTGAGGGCCGGGCTTCGCTAAGCAGCCGTTGGGCTCTGCGCACTGGCACGTTTTCCTACCTGGCCCTGCTGCTGCTGATTCCACTTGCAGTGATTCTCCAGGATGGCCTGCGTGAAGGGCTTGGAGGATTGTGGTACCAGATCTCGCTTCCTATTGCCTGGCATGCTCTCAAGCTGACAATCTGGACTGCAGCTGTGATGACTCTGATCAACACTGTCTTTGGCCTGCTCACCGCCTATGTCCTCGTGCGCTATGAGTTTCCGGGGAAAACGCTGCTGAACAGCCTGGTAGATATCCCGCTTTCCATCCCTACGCTGGTGACCGGTGTAATGCTGGTGATCCTGTTTGGGCCGCAGCAGACACTCGGAGCCTGGCTCGACACGACTTTCGGTTTTACGATCATTTTCGCCCCCCCCGGTATTGTTCTGGCGCTCCTTTTTATAACATTCCCGTTTGTTGTCCGTGCTGTGCAACCCGTTCTCGAACGACTCGACATGGCCCAGGAAGACGCAGCAGCCACACTGGGGGCACAGTCCTGGAAGATCTTTTTCCGTATTACTCTGCCCCCCCTGATTTTGCCCCTCTCCAGTGGGGCACTGTTGAGTTTTGCCCGGGCGATCGGAGAATTTGGATCAATTGTGATTGTTGCCGGAAATATTCCTTTCTATTCCCAAACCGCAGCAGTATATCTGCTTGGAGAGGTTGAATCTGAAAACCGCCTTGGCGCCAGCGCGCTCTCCATTCTGATGGTCTCTATTGCATTTGTTCTCATTATGCTGGTTGATTGGCTTCAGCATCACGAACGGAGAGCAGCATCATGAGATGGACCCTGACATCCTTCAAGAACAGAGAGGGAAAGCGGTTAAAAGGAAATCCCTGGACACGCGGCATTTTGATAACGCTGGCGGTGAGTTATGTGGGCTTCCTGATTGCCACCCCTGTTACTGCCCTGATTTATAATGCATTCTCGGCGGGGATCGGTGAAATTCTGAAAACACTTTCGCAGCCGGAACTATGGCAAGCTTTCCGGCTTACGATCGTTATCAGCCTGATCGTAGTCGCTTTCCACACCATCTTTGGTACCCTGACAGCCTGGATGCTGGTGCGCGATCGTTTTCCCGGCCGCCGCCTGCTCAACGGCCTGATCGACCTGCCCTTTGCTGTCTCACCGGTTGTGGTAGGCTACATGCTGCTGCTGTTGTTCGGGCGGAACGGATTGTTTGCCCCGCTGCTGGAATCCCTCGGAATAAAAGTGGCCTTCGCTGTGCCGGGAATGATCCTCGCCACCCTGTTTGTTACCCTGCCGTTCATGATCCGCGAATTGATCCCTGTGCTGGAAAATCTGGATCACAGCCAGGAACAGGCTGCCGCAACCATGGGCGCAAATAACTGGCAGATTTTTTGGAAGGTTATCTTCCCCGCGCTGCGCTGGGGGATCCTTTATGGAGTCATGCTGACATTTGCCCGCGCACTGGGTGAATTTGGTGCCGTGCTTGTCATCGGCGGCGGGATCCAGGGGCGTACTGAAACAGCAACCCTGTTTATCTACAGGGCACTGGATGAGCGCCAGTACATCAGCGCTTACACAACAGCGTTGGTTCTGGGCCTTATGTCCTTCCTGCTCGTCTATACAACCGACCGTATCCGCCACCGGGCACATGCTTGACCCGCTCTCCAGACACCCACAGTACACTCATCCGGCCTGCAAACAGATACCTCCTGGTTTTGCCTGCTGCTTCCCCCACATAAAAATTCTCCACGCCTGCAGGCATGGAGAACCGATTACTCTGTCGGATCAGGGAATCCTATCCCTCCTGATCCGGCTGCACCAGGGCAACGGCAGAATCAGGCGGGAAGGGATTCTCTTTGTTGACAAAAAGAAAACCCGAGGCACCCTCATGTCCCCCACCGCCAAAACGTTCAGCAACCCGTGACACATCCACCTGATCTGAATATAGTGTCACCCCTGTGATTAACTCCCCATCTCGCCGTGTCTGGTAAAAGGCATAGCAGATTTCATAGCCGAGCGAGCGGACATACTCTCCAATTTCACCGGTTCCCCGGGCGTTTATCGCCAGCGTGCGGTACCCCTCAAAAACAACTTCAAAACCATAATTATCGATTTTCCGCTGGATCTCCCGCAGCCTGGCCTTGAGCAGAAGCCGCCCTTCCTCCACATACTGTGCAACCAGCATTTCATCATCATCCAGCAGCGGTACCCAGAGAGCATCATTGATGGGATCTGGGTCCTGCTGATAAACACCCTCGCAGAATGGCTTTGTATCCTCGTGTTGAAAAGACCAGATATCCCGTTCGCCAATGTACATAACCGGTCGGGGAATTGGGATCTCGGGGTAGAATGTCTGCCAGGTAAGCACACAACCTGCCCGATCCATCGCCCGCAGGCCGAATGTTTCCAGGCTTTCCAGTGCTAAAAGAGAAGACTTATGGTGGTCGATCCAGATTAATTCCGCATGCTGCTGAATACGCAGCATCTCTTCCAACGGCAGAGAAAAATCAACGATATACACTCGTTCAGCGGCATCCAGTTCCTCCCATGGAAGAGGATAACCATAGTCAATTGGAATCAGTTTTACATCATGCCCAAAACGTCTGCGCACAATCGCAGCCGCACAGCACCCATCCTGATCATTATGATAAAGGCAAAGTTCTTTTGTTTCAGTCATGTCTGTCCGCCCCCATCTTTTTCTAGTGTTGTGTTGAATTATGTTTCCAAGTGTACCAGAGAACCCTTTTTAAAACCCTGACTATCGCTATAATACAGGCAACGCAGCGTACTTGCCACACAGCATCCAGTGCTCAAACCGAAAGGATAGCAGCATGTCACAAGGAAAAATTGCCGCCCTGATCCTCACACTCGTCCTTCTGCTTACTTCCTGCACTTCAACACTCCCGGATGAAACCCACATTTTGATCAGCGAGTTGAAGACTGGTGCTCCAGGAGATAACAACGACGAGTTTATCGAACTGTACAACCCCGGCGACCAGGCGTTGGACCTGGAAGGATGGTCCATTACCTATACCCTGAACGAAGAAGAAAAAGACCTGCCGGTGATCCTGTGGCAGTCAACTTTGCTCATTCCGCCACATGGCCATATCCTCCTTGTGCGGTCGGGCGGCACCAACCAGGCGGCTGCAGATGCTGTTTTCGAACAGCCCCTGAACACCTTCTTCGGGGCACTTACTCTGCTCGATACTGAGGGCTGCATCGTCGACGGGCTGGGTTGGGGCACCATTCCACCGTCAGCAGCTGAGGAGAAGCCCGCACCTGCTCCTGAAGATGGATACTCTCTTGAAAGAAAACCTGGGAGGGAGAATGGATCCACACAGGATACAAACAATAACGAGATGGATTTTGTCCTTCGGGAACAGCCTGACCCCCAGTCCTCCGGCAGCGCTTTCACTCCGGCTTCTGAACCCGTTGTTGAAATGATCCTCGATGGTCCAGGTATCGCTGAACCAGGGAGTACCATCACGTACCATATCTCTGTCACCAACCTCTCCGACCAATCTCTCCAGGATCTCCGGGTTGTGTTTCCGCTTGATCCATCACTGGAAACTATCGCCCTCCCTCAGGGCGCAGTGTTGAAGGAGGACACGATTGTGTGGCCGCTGGAATCACTTGCTTCAAGTCAAACTGCCGGATTCAATCTGCAGGCAGCCCTTCCCTGGAGCTATGATATGGTCTCCAGTATGAATGCCAGGCTGCTGACATCATCCGGTGACATCCTTGATTTCGCAGGCTCGCTGCATACTTCGGTTCAAGGCGGCACACTCCCCATCCAGCTGGCCCGAACTATGCTGAACGAAGAAGTCACCGTAGAGGGAACCGCCACCATGTACACGGGTGGATTCTATGCCGGTTCCGGCGCAAAATTCTATATGCAGGACGCCAGTGGCGGCGTGCAAGTGTATGTTTCCGGCGCGGGCGGCGTGCTTGAAGTCCCCATCGGAGCGAGCGTTCGTGTCCGCGGGACAGCGATGCTGTACAACAATGCTGTCGAAATCGTACCGGGCAGCGCTGCGGATGTAGAAATCCTCTCCGCCGACTACGACGACATCCAGCCGATTCCCCTATCCATTTCTGAACTGCTTAACGCACCCGATATCTACACCGGCCAGCTCGTTGAGATTGAAGCTCAGCTTACAGCGATTGAAGAATTCAGCTACAGCTATGAAATCGATATGACCGGTGATAACGAAGAAACCCTTGGATTGTATGTTGATAAGCTGACCGAAATCAATGTGGACGGCCTTGATACCGGCTTTTCGTACCGCGTCACAGGAATCCCTGAATGGCGCAGCACCACATTGTTCCTCAATCCCCGGCTGGATTCGGATTTTGCTGAAGTGTTTGCTGCCGGTGTGCTCATCGAAGCCGGCGGTCCCAACACAGTCCTGCCCGGAGAAGAAGCTCTGGTATCACTCACAGTGACCAATCACCTCTCCGATCCAATCGATAATGTGATAATCAGCATCGCTGAACCGGCACAGGGAGGAGTTGTAACCCGCATAAAAAACGATGGAAAGCAGGATGAGAACGGCCTGTACTGGGCCCTCCCATCACTTTCTGGCGGGGGGGAAAGTGCCTCTGTGAGCTATGCTGTTCGAGCCGAAAACGCCAGCGAGATCCGTATCGCGTCTTACCAGGCGTCTTATGATGGTGCAGCAGAATCCGTGTTGGGTCCCGATTTTACGGTGTACGTGGGAAATGCTGTTCCTGTCTGGGCTGTCCAGGGAGATACCGAAAGCTCACCCTATAAGCAGCAATCGCTAAGCACACAGGGTGTGGTGACCGGTGTTTTCCCGGAGTTGGGCGGTTTTTTTATCCAGGACCCGGAAGGAGATGGTTCGGCCGATACATCAGACGGCCTGTTTATTATCGTGGAAAACACAGGCACCCTGTCCGCTGGTGATGTTTTAACCGTCACGGGCGTGGTGAGTGAATCGTCTTCTCAGACCCAGCTGGTTGTTTCCTCTGCTGCAGACATTGTCGTGGAGCAACACGGCTCCGCCCTGCCCGAAGCCGTGCCTTATGGCCCACCGGAATCCGAAACGGCAGCGCTGGTCTACAATGAAACGCTGGAAGGCATGCTGGTTTCTGCTTCCGGGCCACACCGCGTTGTGGCACCCACTTCGCAGTACGGCGAATTCTCCCTCGTTCCGGATGACTATCCCGGAGAACGTGTATGGCGCACCGATCCGGCCGGTATGATGATCACCATCGATGACGGTTCGAATGTTACTCATACAGACCGCAGTACACTTCCATATGTAGTAACCACCGGAGACCTTGTCAGTGATCTGATCGGCCCTCTGGCCTATACCTATGGCAAGTACAAGATTGAACCAATACTCACTCCCACCATCGAAGCAGCGGAACTTCCACTTCCGGAACTTGTGCTTCCGGAGAATGGATTCAGCCTGATGACCTGGAATGTCGAGAACCTTTTTGACATCCTCAGCCCCCACCCGAGCAGCCCTGCCATGCCGACAATCGGTCAGTACCGACTGGAAATCAAGAAGGTGGCCGGCACTATCCGCAGTGCCGGATACCCCACCCTGATCGCGCTTCAGGAGGTGGAAAATATCGGGATCCTTGAAGACATTGCTGCAGAAGACGTTCTCGCTTCCTATCACTACCAACCGTACCTGGTTGAGGGCAAGGACAGTAGGGGAATCGATGTCGGCTATCTTGTCCGTGCTGATATGGTGTCCGCTGTACGGGTTGAGCAGCGTGATGCACCCGGAGAGGTTTTCAGCCGGCCGCCGCTTCTGCTGCAGGCGGACCTTAATACACCATCCGGAGAAAAGCTGGTCGTATCCATTTTGAACAACCATTTTCTATCACTCTCGGAGGGAGAAGTAATCACTGAACAGCGTCGTACGGCGCAGGCTTCGTGGAACGCCGGCATTGTGCAGAAGATGCTGGACACAGACAGTGATGCATCTATTGCTGTCTTGGGTGATTTGAACTCATTCTACAACACGGCCCCACTCGAGGCACTCAAGGCCGCAGGCCTGACCCACCTGTATAACCTGGAAGGTATGGAACAGAACTACACCTACATCTACCAGGGGCTTTCAGAATCCCTGGATCACATTCTGATCAGCAGCGGACTTGAAGCGCTGTTTGAAGGGTTCAGCGTGCTGCATGTAAATGCCGACTACCCACCACCCATTCCCGGTGACCCATCGCCGATGCGTGCATCGGATCATGACCCCATAATCGCCTGGTTTGTTTTCCCGTGATAACCACGGGATAGTTTCCTGGTACGGGCAGGTTCTGAAGATTCTCCCGAATACAGGACAATAATATAAAAAATCGAACCAGGCGGCTAAAAGATCCCTGGAACCTGCCCGTACATATCCCGGGGATGGTTGCCTGGTACGGGCAGGTTCTAAAAATTCTCCCGAATACAGGACAATAATATAAACGATCGAACCAGACGGCTAAAAGATCCCTGGAACCTGCCCGTACATGTCCCGGGGATGGGCTTAAAATTAAAAAAAAGTGGAGTGTAGGAAAACCTACACTCCAATGTGTTTCAGAAAGCCTGTCTTACTGTAGTTCTTCCATGGCTTCAGCAGCCGTTACGTTCAACTCTTCCAACAAGCCGGGGATATCTTCACGCGAGCCCTGCAGAATGGCTGAGAATGTGTCACCTGTAGAGCGGCGCACGGTGCTCCAGGAGGACCATGCGGGTTCTGCCACACCGAGGGGTAGAAGGTCGATGCCGGTTCCCCACAGCGGGTTTTCGGCAATGTAATCTGATAGCAGATCGACTGCGCTGACCCGGATCGGGAAGTATGCGCTTGCTTCGATCCAGCGGGCGTTGACCTCGGGGCTGGTGAACCACTTGATGAACAACCAGGATGCAAGGTTCTGTTCCGGGGTGGTGTTCACAATGGCTGAGTTCTGAGCATAGGCGTTAACCGCCCCTGCGCCAGAGTCCTTGGCTGGGAAGGGGATAAAGCCCCATTCATCCTGGATCGCGCCTTCTGCCTCGAATGCATCCGCCTGGTAGGTATAACCAGCGGTGGAGCTCATAGCAAACAGCGCCTGGCGGCTGGCAAATTCCGGATTTGAATAACCTTCGACTGCAAATGCACAGCCTTCGTTCCAAAGATCCCACCAAAATTCAGCCGTCGCAACAGCTGCATCCGAAGTGAAATCATAGCCATCCTTGGCTTCGTTGAGCATATCGCCGCCCGCTGCAAAAATCCAGGATGCCACATTGGAGGCGCCTGTATACATTACCAGTCCGCCGGTGCCATCATTATTGGGGTTGTCATCAGACATATTAGCAGCTGAGGCAGCACAAGCCTGCTCTTTGAACTCCGCCCAGTTAGCAGGTGCGGAATCGAAACCCAGGTCCTTTGCCCAGCCCGAGTTGTAGAAAAGCACATTCTCTGACTGGCCGTGCGGGAAGCCGACACGTACTCCGGCGGCGTTTAAACCACTGGACCATGCACCTGTATAATAATCAGCGATTTCGTCCTCGGTCAGGCCGTAGGTCGGATCGTTGATGTACTCATTGATATCAACCAATGTCCCAACTGAATTCCAGGTGTCCAGAGCGTTGGTGTAGCCGACCACAACATTGGGCAGGTCGCCTGACTGAATCGCTGCATTCATCGCGTCTTCCAGATCGGAGTATCCGCCCTGGTCAACAGCTTCCACCGTGATGCCCCACTCATTCGTGGCGTTGAAATCATCAACGATGGCAGTCAGGCCCTCACCGGTTGCTCCTGTACCCCAAACATGCCAGAAACTGACTGTCTGGCCGTTGGGGTCCACGTCAGCAGCCACGCCGCTTTCTTCGCCAGCAGTACCTGCACAAGAAGCCAGTATCATTGAGGACAGCAGTGCAAGGATTACAAACAGGTTCATACTTTTCTTTGACATTCTTCCTCCTCCAGATTGAGTAACTGTAGATAATTATCCAGGGTATCGTTTTATTCTACGTTTTCCTTCTCTTGTCACCCTCCTTTCACTTTTACATTATCCCTTTAGACCGCTTCGGGCGATGCTCGCTGTAAACTGTTTTTGGGTAATGAAGTACAGGATTATAATCGGGATGATCGTGATGACGGCACCAGCCATCATCAGGTTCGTTCTCTGTCCTGCTTCTTCCACAAATTGCATCAGACCAACAGAGATCGGCCGCCATTCTGGCGAATTGGTTACCAGCATCGGCCACGCCAATGCATTCCACGATCCAATAAATGCAAGCACAACAATTACCATTATAGGCGCAGTGGAAAGCGGCAGTGCTACTTTGCGCAGGAACAGGAAATGTCCGGCACCGTCAATCTGAGCGGCATCAAAAAGTTCATCAGGAATCTGGGCAAAAAATTGCTTAAGCAGAAATATATCAAAAACGCTTCCCCAGAAGGGAATCGTCTGTGCCGGCCAGTTATTGATCCACTTGATTGGGCCTATTCTGCCCAGCCATGTGACAGTAAGGAAGTTGGGAATAATCATCACCATGGCCGGGATCATCATGGTAGCCAGCAGCAGGCTGAATATAAGATCCCTGCCGGGGAATTTGATGCGGGCAAATCCATAGGCAGCCAGTATGCTGCAAACAAGCCGACCGGCCAATGTGATCAGGGTGATCACAACGCTGTTAACAAAATACTCAGCGAAATCCGCTTCCTCCCACGCGCTGATATAGTTTTCAAGCCGAATACGGGATGGGAAGAACTGCACACCCTGTGCTTCCCCGATGGATTTGAAAGAGGTGGAAATCATCCAGATAAACGGAATCACAGCAATCAGAACCCCAGTCAGGAGAATCAGATAGGTCAATAGGCGGGAAAGAGACCCGTGCCAATTATAACGTCCTTGCTTCACACTCCTGTGTGGTACAAAAAGCGATCGCTCAGCCATAAAACACCCTCGAACCTTGAATGCGATTATTAAGAACTGTAAGCGCCAGGATAATAGCAAAAAGTACAAAAGCCAGTGCAGAAGCATAACCATACCGGATTTTCTCAAAAAACTCGAGGAAAATCGTTACGCTGAAAGTGTTTACACTTCCCAGTGAAAGTTCATGCCGCATGATCCAGATATGGTTGAATGCCTTGAAAGTCCCGATAATTGCTATTAAAGAGAGAAAATAGGTGGTTGGTGAAAGCAGGGGAAAGATGATCTGGCGGAAGACCTGCCAGCGATTCGCACCATCAATTTCAGCAGCTTCTATTAATTCCGTTGAAATATTTCCCAGTCCAGCCAGGTAAATCACAGTATCATATCCCACGAATACCCATATGGAGTAAATCATGATCACAATAAGAGCCAGGCTCGGTCCTTCCATCCACCCCGGGATCTGAACTCCGGCGTTCTCCGCAATAAGGGAGAAGATCCCATTCGACTCCTGCAGCCAGCGCTGAGACTCTATACCCAGGAAGGATAACAACTGGTTGATCAAAGACTGCGGCCGGGCACCGAACAACTGCTTGAATACGGCTGCACTGGCAACAGCAGGAGTGACATATGGAAGAAAGAATAGAATCCGGAAAATTTCAGACCCCCGTATTTTCTGGAAAAGCAGAATCGCCAGAAACAGCGAAAACGCCAGCTGAAATGGTACAGTCCCTAGAGAGTAAAAAATCGTAATCACCAGTCCGGACCAGATATCCTTATCTCCGGCTGCAATTACGATCGGCAATTCTGCAATGAGAAGCCAGCCGCCTCCTGCCAGAAGCACTGCGCCCAGCAGCTTGAGTATAAAACTGCGGTTGCTTACATCTGTATTGGCCGATTTCCAGACAAACCAGGCTGCCAGAACAAGGATCAGCCCAGAACTGATCGTGATTATCTGCGCCCAGATGTCGGTATCGGTTCCCTGCTGTATAGCCTCCAGATAAGCCCGGCTCGCTTCCGAATAGGTGAACCAGAACAATCCCACACCGACTGCAGCAGCCAGCCACATCAGGCCATACTGTATCATCAGTTTCGCACTTCCGGTAAAAGGCCATTTCCTCCGGAACAATTCCCCGACGACCACCGCAGCCGCGAAAAATGCCAGGCTCAGCAGCAGTGCATAGAAAACATGAGGTGTAAAAAACGCCTCTGCCAACAGCCTCCGAAACAGCGCCCGCGTTTTTACCATGCTAACGATCTTATCTGCAATGTCCAGTACTTCCGGCAGCAGCAGTATCGTCCAGCGCATAAAACTTACTGTACCAACGGCATAAATCAGTCCCGGCACAGCGAATATTCTCAACTGCTTGCCCTGTTCCCTGGCCTGAGAACGCAGCTGCCGGAACAGAAGGAATGCCCCCACAAGAGTCCCAATAGCCAGGGCAAATAACCCTATATACGCCAGACTGCCGACTGCATCAGTATAGTTCTCAAGGCCAAGGTAATTCGTACGCTTCAGACGCCACTTGTGCACACTGACATACATGGCAAAACCGATAGGAAAGATTCCAAAGAGGAAAATCAGGAATGTTGCCGGAAGGATCATCAAATAACCGGTAAGCATCTCCCGAATTTTTCGCTGCTTCCCACCAGGAATTATCCGCTCCAACCACCCCTGCGTATTTTCTTTCATCTCTTGATTCAATGTCTTCTCTCGTGGCACTCGGCTTTATTATGATTTCTTTCACTGAATTTGAGGAATTCTATTGTAGTAAAAAACGCCCTGTTTTGAAAGTCCCGGTCGTCCCATCCAGCATGCAGAAGTAACTTTGTATGGTCTCATTATTACAGGTTGCAGGAACCTGCGCAACTTTCCAGGGCAGTGTTTGTTGCGGCCTCCAGTACACCGTTTCCCAGCCATACCTTCAGCACATCTCCTGATTCCATCATCACATACAGAACCGCTGGAGAAACCATTTTTATTATTTTGGAAGTTACCGTTCCTGCCCGCGGTCCCGGCGGCAGCACCGGTACTGACACCCGGCAAAACCCGGGAGCTTCTTCGGGTCAGAAAAGCCCATCATGACTGCGGGAAGTCAGTGGTTCGGGTTAGAAATCTCTTTCTAAAATCACCCGGATGCCAACCGGGGGGGGAGTAACAATTGCCTGCCTGTTTGTTCCGAAGCCCGGCTATCCTGATATATTCCTTCGGCTGGTCACCTGAAAGTGCCTTGCCGGGAAATTGTTTTTCCTCTAATGTACTTAATAAGACTGATTCCTTTATAAAAAGGGATTCAAATGAAGAACGGAAATCGGCGCAGTATACAGGCTGGACTATTTATTCTTGCTGCTGTAGTTTTATCCAGCTGCAGCAGGAATGCAGAGAGTACTCCTATCCCTGAAACAACCATGCCTGCTTCAACTCCTGCTGCTCCCGGCAGCATATCTCCTGCATCAGCCACCCTTTCAGCATCAGAATCGGTTGCTCAGAGGTATGGTTTCCCTGCAGAACCGGACCCCGGCCGGCGGTATATTTTCTACCTGCACGGCAGGATTATCGAGGAACAGGGCCTTCCGGCTGTGAGCCCGGAGTATGGCGAGTATCGGTATGAGGAGATCCTCCAGGACCTGCAGAACGCGGGTTTCGTTGTAATCAGCGAGGTACGGGATCCTGGCCCTGGATCGCAGTTTTATATCGACCGGACGAAAACTCAGATCCAGCTTCTGCTCGATACCGGCGTCCCTCCCGGTTCCATCACGATTATCGGTGCATCCATGGGAGGTGCCATGGCCGTTTCTATCTCAAATCAGCTTGGGAAGGCTGATTTGAACTATGTAATCATGGGTACATGCGCTTCGGATCAAATTGGGGAATGGATTCAACAAGGGCTGACGGTCAGCGGAAATATTCTTTCGATCTATGAAGCATCCGATACTGAATACTCAGGTTCATGTGGGGAATTATTTACTCATTCAGAAGGAAAAGGATTGAGCCGCTTCACCGAAATCACACTGCACCTTGGCTCCGGACACGGTTACCTCTACCAGCCATTGGATGAATGGCTGCTTCCAGCTGAAGACTGGGCGAACCAGGAATAGCAGCCGGGTTTAAATAAGTGACGGTACAATCCCCTCTGATACACCTATCCAGCTTATTATTGTCCCACCAATCCCTGTGCCCGGGCCATAATCACCGCAGCTTCCGCCCTGCTCAACGGTTCCTCCGGACATATTCGCATTTCCGGTTCCTCCAGGCACGGGTCGAGAAGGCCCTGCCGGTATGCTTCCTCCATCCACGGCGCATACCATTCCTCCAGCGGTACATCCGCAAACAACCCCTCCACCAGCGCCGGCTTGTAGTCCTTCCCCATCAGCAAACGCAGAAAGAAAACACTCCCTTCCGCCCGGGTGTGCTCCGCAAGCGGGCAGTACAACAGCGGATCCGTGCTGCAGCCGGCGGTGAAATCGTCCAGCCACAGTCCATCAACCCAGTCGGCATACCAGGCTTCCAGCGCCACATCGGCAAATACAACCACCTCCGGATCCGGTGGATCGAACGCCGCCCCGTGCAGCCCGCGCTCCACGAATACTGCGCTTTCCGCCCGGGTCATCGTATTATCCGGGCAGAACAGACGCGGCTCTGCGCTGCAGCCGGCGATATACCCGGCCCGGTAGAGCGCTTCGATCTCATCGTACCCGTAGCACCCGGGCGGCACGTCTTGAAAAATGGCACCGGCAGCAGTAGATTCATACGCTCCAATATCATATCCTGCACCCAGCGGCCTGGCAGTGCCTTCAATATCTGAAGAAACCGACAGGAGCAGATTCCCGGAATCAACAGCGGGGCTATCCGGCTGTAAATGAAAATCCTGTTCTTCCACTGAGATAAACAATGGATCTCCAGTGATGGAATGTTCCCCTTTATCGGGAAACAAAACATCAGGGTTATACAGGTTGTAATCAAACCAGGCTCCGCCATCATATTCGAGCTGCGGCTGGTTCCCGGCCAGAATAGTATTCAAAATTTCGAATCCCGAGATCATATCCCCAAGCTGCAGTCCTGTATTGGTGTTGAAAACAATTGTATTGTTGTATACCCTGCCATCTTCAACTGTTCCGGAAATTTTCAACCCTCCTCCCTGATTCTGATAGAGAAGATTATTCTCCACGACAGGCGCTGACCCTCCATCCACCAGCCCTTCCCATATACGGATTCCGAATCCATGATTGTTGTGAACGGTATTCGCGCTTACCAGCACATTCTCTGAACGCCATATCATGATGCCTTCGCCTTCCTCACTGCTGCTGAAACCGTTCCCATAAACAAGATTGCCCGAATACGCAGCATCGCGTATCTCATGTGCAGTGAGTCCCTGGTGACCATTGTTGAAGGCTGCATTATTCAGAAC
>JAFGNH010000037.1 GCA_016927115.1 Anaerolineales bacterium
AGCTGTTGAACCGGAGGAAGAGGATCCGAAAACCCTATCTTCGAAGTGCGGTAAAAGACAGCTTTAATATGGCCATAACCGGTGTGGTTGCATTGGCGGCGTCATGGACATGGTTCCTGGCCAAAGGACACATGTCCACGCATTTACATCAGGATGGAATGATGTATATGTATCCGTTTGCAATCGTATATTATATTTTCTTCGGATATCTGATGCAGACAGTCCTCGATATTTTATTCTCCGGCCCGGTTGTTGAAAGTGATGGTGGACAGGTACCGGTACCATCCGGGCTCCAGGAAGTTAATACAGACTGATACATCTCCTAAAGCAGCTGGTTTCTGGCCGAAACAGACAATCCTTCCTCGGGCCGGGAGTTTCTGTTAAGGGACAGTACAATACTCATCAGGAAAACATGTAAGGGTATGTACATATCTGCTGCGAGCAATCTGTCATTGTGAAAAGCAGCGGAACTGATTGGCTCTCCAAAGGGTATCAACGCTTCTTTCAAGGATGGAATATAAGGAACCCCCGGTTGGGGGTTTTATAACAAGCAGCTTTGGTGTGAAAACTGAAACGTCCGGGTGATTGAAGGAATCTTCGGCCCCGGACCGGGTCTCTTGATGAGGGGGCATCGTGAATAATTACAGAGGACAGTTGAAACGGAAAGGGCAGGCGTAGCAAGGCCCGGTTTTTCCGGCCCCCTGGCGCGATCGGATACGTTCGATACGGGCATAGCCTTCGCGGACGCGCTCGATGCCGGTGTGCACTTCGTCCTGCGTTACACGGACCTCGGTGCGCTGGAAGGCCGGCTTGCGGATGCGGGACAGGTTCTCTACCCAGCGGTACTGGTCGTAGAAGGCGTGGATCCTGTCCTTGCCAAAGCTGCGGCGGGCGTAGATCTGGTAAAGAGCCATCTGCATCGAGTCGGGCTGGTAGAACCGGCGGCCGGTTTTGTGGTCGATGAGATAGAGTTTATCACCGCGTTCCAGGACAAGGTCGATCACACCCACAAAAGGAGGTAGTTCCTCGTCCAGAACCGTCACAAACGGGTGTTCGATGGCACAGATCCGGACGTCCTGCCACAGGTTCTGGTGGACGACCTCAAGCGAGTTCTCCAGGTGATGGAGGTATTCTTCTTTACAGCTGCTTCGCAGGAACCCGAGCTGATCGTTGTGGTCGGGTTGATTGTCGTGCTGCAGCTTCTGGTAGATTCCGGCGATGGCTTCATGCAGCAGTTTGCCTTTGGTGAAATACTCGGGGATGGGGTCAGGATCCAATCCAAGGATGTACTGCAGGTAGTAGCGGTACTCGCAGGATTCGACGGTCGTTATCTGGGTGAAGCTGAGGTGCGGGATATGTTCGCGGCGCAGCGCTTCAGCAAAGTTTTCCGCGTTTTCTTCGATGCGGGAAATCAACGCCTGGATTGTCTCGAGTTCGACCTGGAAGCGGTACACTGATGATCCTTTTTTTGCAGTAGTTTCAAGCTGTGGAAAGATAGTACTTTCCGCCGCAGTGCCTGTCAACGATCTGGGCCTCACTCCTGCGAATCTATTCTGTTTGCCGCACCGACTGAAGATTGCTTCGTCACTCTTTTCAGACAGTATCCTTGTGGCAGTACGATGTGCGCTTCTCGCAACGACAGAATGCCTGAAGGGGGCGGGTTCCACGGATTACAGCTTGCAGAGGAGGACACAGGATCCGGAGGGTTTTTTTATCCGGAGGAACCTGTGGAACCCGCCCGTACGGGATCGATTTATTTTGTCCGGATGCGCAAAGGAATCACACAACTCTTCTGTCATCCTGAGCTTGCGAAGGATCTCCAGAACGAAAAAAAACCAAAACGAAACAGCGGAACCTTTTGGGCAATGGCAGGGAACGGTCACGACCGTTCCCTGCGCCAGACGCGGAGGGGACTATCCTCCCGGCGGTGGAAAAACTAAATCAGGCCGGGCGTCCTTTATAAAAGGAAATCAGAACGGAACAATTGTATCTTTTCTGAAGTATCGGTATGGTTATCGCAGTTATCCGTCGTGTCTCTGTGCTTTGTTCCAAATTCAAGGGATTTGATCTGCTTTTTCTTTTTTAAAATCGCCCTTATCTCTTCTGGACCTAGTATCTTTTCAATGTTCATTTCGACAAGACATTCGGCAGCAACCTGCCTGACCGCCAGTTCCGGATCATCCAGGAGTTCCAGCAGAGCCGGGACTGCTGGCGCGCCGATTTGTTTGACAGCCTCACGGGCACTTTTTTGTGCGTTGTTCGGTGTATGGCCCGGGGAATACATACCAGCCGCAGATTTTACTAGCGGAGCTGTTGCACGCGGATCACCGATCTTTCCCAGCGCGGCAGCAAGTACGGTGATATCGAGATACCGCCTGGTATCCTGCAGTTGGGATATCAACGATTCGACAGCCTCCACTGCCTTCAAGCCTCCCAACGCTCCGGCGGCAGCGAACATGCTGTGGCTATCCTCATTCAGGACAGTAACGAGGAGCGGGATGGCGCGAGCCCGTAATTCTTCTGTCTTGCACAATTTGTGCATGGCACGAATGACCACAGGCCTGACAAGATAGTTGCTGTGATTCATAGCGGCAGCCAGTTTATCAAAATCAGCAGCTCCCAATTTGCTCAGCGCGAACTCGGCAGCGTCTTCAATCCTGTTCCGGGACCCAAGTTTGATTTCGGGGTCGGCCACAACTGTCAGGATCGGGTCGATCGCAGCCGGGTCGCCGTATTTTCCGAGGGCCTGGATGGCGATTTCTTTCAACTCCCATGAATAATCGTCGAGCAGGGCCAGGAAGTGCGGGTAGGAGCGCTTATCCTGAAGGTCACAGAGCACAGTGGCGGCAATTTTCTTGCGAGTGAAATCCTTATGCTTCAGCAGGGCGTTCAGCTGCCCAACTGCGGGTGTCCCGATGTTTGCCAATGCTTCCTGCACCGAATCTTTCAACCAGTATTCATCCAGCGCCTTTATCAAGTGTTCAACAGCCTGCTCTGCCTTCAATTCACCCAATGCACGGGCGGCAGAAGCACGGACTTTGCTGTCAGCCCGGCTTTCTTTCTTGTAATCCAATGCTTTTATCAGGCCTTCCACATCACCACGGGTTTTTAATTTGTCGATATTGGGAGGTCCGAACAATGCCATAACACACCTGCTTTCAGTGAACGATAAGCGGATTGTCGCGTGATTCTGAGCAGGGCACAAACGGACTCAGAGCGAAAAATCAGCATGGAAATAGTCATGGTCGCTGTGCTGCTCACACTCCGCACCGAGATCCGTATGAGACAGGGTCTGGATTTTGTGTTCGTGAGTAAGAATAGCCTGTTTATCGGTCTTTGCCAGCTGGCCGGCGCGGTAAATATTCATCAGCGCGCCAGCAGCAGCCCTGCGTCTGGCCTCGTTGGAATCGAGACAGCCGAGCAGGGCGGGCACGGCACGCCTGTCCTGGATGCCGCCCAGCGCCTCTGCAGCTGATATGCCAACAGCTTCTTCGGGATCCTCAAGAAGCGGGAGCAGTGCTTCCAGTGCTTCCGGGGCACCGATCTTACCGAGCGACTGTGCAGCAGCGGCGCGGACGAGAGGGTGCTTGTCGTCCAGCAGCGCTATCAGTGGTTCAACCGCCTGTTGATCCTTGATCCAGCCCAGCGCGCGGCAGGCCAGTATGCAGAGGTCAGCTTTTTTACCGGTCAACAGTGATATCAACGGTTCGACAGCTTCTGTGCCCACAGCCGCGAGTGCCCTGGCTGTTTGCTCTCCTGTAAAACCGCCGCTTTCTTTCCTCAGCAGCGCTATCAGCGGGTTTACGGCGCGAGGATCCTTGAGATCTTCCAGTGCGAAGAGGGCGTTATTACGCGCCTCCTTATACTCATCTTTCAGCAGTTTAGCGAGCGCTGGGACGGCGCGAGGGTCCTTCAGGGACCTGAGGGAAGCCGCAGCATTCGCACGGAGGTATTTGTTTTCACTTTCCAGGGCCCGGATTAATGGTTCAACTGCACGTTTGTCCCCTGTTCTCCCGAGGGCTTCAGCAGCAGCGTGAGCGACATGTTCATCATCAAGGGCATCGATGAGTGCCTCGACCGCGCGTTTTTGCTTGATTCCCCCCAACACTTCGGCAGCATGCCGGGGAGCAAACATTTCTCCAGAGCGAAGTAACCCGATCAGCGGATCTACCGCTGCGGAACCAAGCTTGCCAAGCTCAACACCGGCCTTCTCACGCATTTTCGCATTGGAGGTCATCAGCTGAGAAGACCAATACCAGGCGCGATTATCTTTATCTGCATCCTCTGGTCTCCAGCCCAGACTGCTTAATGCTTTGGCGGCACTTTCTCTCAGATACAGCTGATCGCCGCGGATTAATAACAGGAAGGCATCGAAAACTTTTTGTTCCTTAATTCCGGAAAGAACCCTAACAGCCCTGCTCCGGATGTCTGGATTGTTTTGCTGTAAAGCTGCGATCAAGGCTTCCACAGCAGTTTCGGTCTTGATCAGTGCCAGAGAACTCACAGCTTCCATGGCGACAGAAGGTTTATCCTGTTCGAGTGCGGCGATAAGTGGGGGGACTGCTGACGCTGCGCCTATCTCACCAAGAGCCCGGGCAGCCTTTTGGCGAATGGAGACATCTTTCTGATAGCCGAGCGCCAGTATCAGTCCCTGGATATCTCCTTTGGCCTGCAATTTATCAATATTGGGGGGACCAAAAAGCCCCATGATTTTCTCCTGCTTTATCCGTATTCAGGTTATGTCGTTTTCCCGGTCCGGGGAATCCTGAATGGGTGTGTTTCATTCAAACAGCGGCCTGCTCCCGGGCTTTTCCAGGATTCAATCCATTGTAGAACGATCCGGTTTCCTTTACCAATTGTTAAGGTGCAGTTTCTCGAAAGGACCGGAGTTTCAGAGGAATTCTTCCAGAATTCTTTGCAGCAGTTATAAAAAAAGCTCAGGATGGCGGGATCGGGGAATGGATATATAATTCGAGTGGTTAAACTCCATGGATTTATTGGCATAAAAAGAAGGTCCCGTTAACCCGGGCAGCAAACCTTCGAAGCTGCCGGACCAGGAGCCCGCGGTGCGGGTGTTTTCAGGGTTGACCGGTTTATGGTCCTTCCTGTCACGATTGATTTTTCCGTTTTGCAGGCTGATTTGAATATCTTCGATCGATAAGATGAAGCAGGATTAAAAATCACACTGAACGGCAGGCGGCTGTTCGTCTCCTGCTGTCTGTAAAGGAACCGAAGATTCAAAACTTCATGCTTCTCCCTTCCCTGGCCTGCCAGGCTCACTGCGGATACTGTTTCGGCCCCAATCACGGGCCGATCATGCCGCTTGATGTCTTCGACGCTGCGGTCGAATGGATTGATACCTTAACAAAAACCGCACAAACCGTTGAAATTACATTCCACGGAGGCGAACCGCTTCTTGCCGGTCTGGACTGGTACCGGCAGGCTCTCCCCATTCTGCAGCAACGCTTCACCGGACGACTGAAGTTGGGGATCCAGAGCAACCTGTGGCTGCTGGATGACGATTTCTGTGCGTTGTATAAAGAATATGCGGTTTCCATCGGGACTTCCCTGGATGGCCCGGAGGCTATAAACGATTCCCAGCGGGGCAAGGGCTGTTTCCGGCAAACCATGGCGGGGATCGAAACCGCCCGCCGTAATGGCTTGAACCCGGGTGTCATTTGCACATTCACACAGCTTTCCGCACCCCACTATCGGGAAGTATTCGAATTTTTTGCCAATGAGGGACTGGCATTCAGCATCCATCAAGCCGTGGACACTCTGGGCGGTGATGTAGAGAACGGGTTTACTCTCCACCCGGATGAAGCCGCACGCTTGATGCGGAATTTGTTCGAAACCTATCTGGATAACCTGCCGCGCACGAAAATTTCCAACTTCGACGCCATGGCCAGAGGGTTGTTCAACGGAAATGGTACTATCTGCACCTTCAGCGACTGCCTGGGGAAGTATCTGGCTGTCGGTCCAGAGGGAGGCATTTATCCCTGTAATCGGTTTGCCTATCATCCCGAGTGGCAGATCGGTTCGGTGATAGAGCTCCCCGACGAGGAAAAACTGGCTTTAACACCGGTCTGGCAGAAGCTGCGCAGGCGGGAACAAACCGTACTCGAGGATTGCGGGGACTGTACCCACTTTGAATACTGTAAAGGGGGCTGCCCATACAATGCCTTCGCTGCCGGGACAGACAGGCGTGATCCGAACTGCCGGGTGTATCGCGAACTGTACGATTTGATCACGGAACAGGCGCTGCAGGAGGTCTTTTCCGAAGAAAACCTGGAAGTCGTTGTGCAACAAGGCTCCGGCAAAGCCGGGCTGATGCAGAAAGGGCGGCTGATCGGGATCATGAATAAGGAGCCGCACCCGTATGCAGCAGCAGGCAGAGCCCGTGAGGCTGCAGCATCGGTTGCCCTGGCCTGCAGTTCCTCGGTAGAAGAAGCTGTCGACAGGCTGGATCGGGCCGGGATTATCACCCGGCGTGAAGTCGCCCTGGGCAGCCTGCGGGCACTGCGTCAGCGGCTGGATCAGCGGCCGCTGCAGGGGATGGTCAATGCATACCTGCATGTAACCTACAGCTGCAATTTATCCTGTACACATTGTTATGCCAGGGGCGGGCCGGAGAAATCAGCGGCGATGGGCGTAGAGGAGATCAGGCGGCTGGTCCGGCAAACTGCTGCCGCCGGGTTCCGTAAAATTGTGATCACCGGCGGAGAACCGGTGCTGCACCCTCGGCGGGATGAGCTGCTCGCGGCACTGGCCGGACTGCGCAGAGATATCAAGCCGGCTCAGCTGGTGCTGCGCACCAACCTGGCATACCCGCTGACTCCAGCCCTTGCCGGCCGGATGGCGGAAACCTTTGACCAGATTGTGGTCAGTGTGGACGGTGATGAAGCCTTTCACGACACCCGCCGGGGAGTCGGGACCTACGCCCGTACGGTGCAGAATCTGGGCGAACTGCTGGAGGTTCAGCCGGTACCGGAGATTCAGCTGATGGCCGTGCTGAGCGCGCAGCAGATCGAAGGGCTGCAGGGTGAGTCCGTGCTTGCACTCGGTGAAAGATTGCAGGTCGGGGTGCGCTTCAAACCTGTTTTGCCGATCGGCCGCGGCCGGGAACTGGATCTGACCCTTGAGCCTTATAACTCTCTGGATAAAGACAGCGAGATACTTGCTGCCGGCAGCCAGCCTACGTCCACCTGCGGACTGGGGAAAAACCTGAATATCGGCTCGGAAGGGGAGTGTTACCCGTGTTATGCCCTGATGGGGAAGGAACACCGGCTGGGAAATGTATTTAAAGATGGGCTGGATCAAGTTCTGGCCCGGAATGATTCGTACCGGCAGGTGACTGTGGACAGCACTGAAAAGTGCAGGACATGCGCCCTGCGCTACCTGTGCGGCGGATTTTGCCGGGCCTGGGGTATCACTTCCGACCCGTATTCGGCGCCGGTTGATTGTCTGGCGCTGCAGAAACGAGCCGGAAAAAAACTTTCCGGTGCCATGGAAATACTGGGTATTTCTCGCGTGCAATGGCAGGGGGCGGGGCTGCCGCTGCCGGTTGACCTGGTTCCAGATCTCAATCCCACGGATAAAGGAAGGTAACTGATGGCACAGTTTGGACCACCCGATATCGAGAAGTTGGCTGCCCAAAAAAATTTGAAGGGCCTGATCAAAGCGCTGGATTACAACAGAGGGGATTGGGTAGAAGAAAAAGCTGTGCGGCATGCGGCAGTCTGTGCCCTGGGCGAGCTGAAGGACCCCCGCGCAGCTGCCGCGCTGGTAAAAAACCTGGCTTATTTCTACCGTATTTCGCAGCGCGGTGAATACTCATATCAGGGGTATTTGTTCGACCCCGAAACCTTTGTGGTTTCAGACGTATTGGTCGGGATCGGACAGCCTGCCGCGGAACCACTGATGGCTGCCCTGGAACTGGAGCACCAGTCTCGCGAGACCAGGAATCGATTTTCAAAAGAAGCTTTTCTGATTGCCGTGACACTTGGCAAAATCGGTGTACAGCTGGGTGATCCCGGGATGTGCGTTCTGGCGTTTGAGGTTTACCTGCGCGAGAAATACCTTGCCCAATATGAAACAAGCAGCATCATGGAAACGCTGAATGAAAAACTGACGGAACTGGCAGAGCCGGCAATGGAGCTCCTTTTTGAAGCACTGCGGAAGCAGGACCCCCGCAGTGAATCCATCCTGGAGCTGCTGGAGCTGTTAAAGGATCCCCGGGCTGTGGAGCCGCTGATTATACTCCTCCAGGGAAGTTCCGAAGGCGGCCTGCGGTTGAAAGCAGTTAATGTATTGAAGATTTTGAAAGATTCCCGGGCACATGAGCCTTTGATAGCCGCGCTTAATGATGAAAGCAAACTTGTGCGGGAGGCGGCCATCGAAGCACTGGGCGTTTTACAGGATCCTGACTTGGTAAAACCACTTACTGCCATGCTCAAGGACAGTGAAGCCCCTGTGCGGGAGGCTGCAGTGCAGGCTTTGCGGAAGCTGAAGGTAAACGCAGTGGACGAATTCATCGCCGCGCTCAAAGACACGGAAGCTTATGTGCGCACAGCGGCGATCGAAGCCCTCGCAGACCTGGGAGATACCCGTGCGGTGGAACCGCTGCTCGGCAACCTGGCAGCCCCGGGTTGGGAAGAGCGCAAGCTGACAGCCGAAGCGCTGCTGCAGTTCTATCAGCGGGAAGATATCAATGCTCAAATCAGAAAGAAGATCCTGGCCAGACGCAAACTGATTGTTGAACCACACTATTCACACGTCAACTGCGACACATTTAACCATACGGATGTGGGCATCGGCCTGGACTTTCCGTTATGAGTGTATATTGCTGTGGATGCATTTTCTCTTGTACCGGTACAGAGGTATTTGAATAAAACATAGTACTCTTCCTGAGGGCACCATCATGACACTTCAGTGGCAAACCGTCCGTATTTTTATCAGCAGTACTTTTGAGGATATGCACGCAGAACGCGACTTGCTCATCAAGCAGGTGTTCCCTGAGCTGCGCGGCTGGTGTGAACAGCGCAAGCTGCACCTTGTCGATATCGACCTGCGCTGGGGTGTCAGGGAAGAAGACACGCAGAACAGGAATGTGGTCGATGTATGTCTCAAGCGTATCGATGAAGCGCGGCCGTTCTTTCTTTGCTTCCTCGGCCAGCGCCGCGGCTGGGTCCCCGGCCCGGAGGATGTGTCAGATGGGACCCTGGGGCTGGAAGCGTTTCCCGATCTGCGGGAGGCAATCGGCAGTGCGTCCGTGACCGAACTTGAAATCCTGCACGCACTTGTAAACCCGTTCCACCGCAGCCGGGTGCAAAAAAGCGGGGATCGGGAGAGTTACGATCCGGTGAAGTACGCCTTTTTCTACCTGCGCGACCCGGATTATCTGGCCCAGCTGCCGGAAGACTTTCCAGCCCTGCGGGCAGTGTATACCAATGAAGGTATCCAGGATCTGCCTGCAAGGGCCCATGCGGATGAAGAACTTCAGCGCTGGGTATCTGCTGAGATTCCTGCATTGTGCACCGGGCGCAGACGTCCGCTGCATAACTATACCGCCCGCTGGAACCAGACAGCTTCCACGCCGGAGCTGCTGCTCCCGCTGGAAGCCCCTTCTGCTTCGCCTGACAGCATCAGCCAGTGGCAGGGAAAATGGGAACAATTCGGGGTCCGGCTGGAAGGAACCGCTGTCATTGATCCTGCCGAAGTAAAGAAAGCGCTGGAAGTCAATCAGCGCCGGTCAGCTGGCCGATTGACGGATTTCTTCATAGGGGATCAGCCGCTGAGCCAGGTTATCCTCAATGATCTTAAAGCGGCCATTCTCGACCGCTTCCCGGAGCACAATCTGGTTGAAGAACGCACCGACCTGCAGCAGGAGCTCGACCAGCAGAGCCAGTTCCAGCAAATCAGCAGTGAGGGATTCATCCAGCGCGAGGGTGATTTTGAAACCCTGGACAAGTATGCGGCGGGTGATGATCCCCGGTTGTTTGTTCTCACCGCCCGTGCCGGCTCCGGCAAATCTACCTTGCTGGCGAACTGGATCAAACATTATCAACCTGAACTGGATGCGGGTAAACGCGAAACACTGCACTTCCGCTTCATTGGTCAGAGCGACCTGTCAGCCTCGCCCCATGCCCTGCTTTACTATCTGCTGCGTGAGTTAAAGGATGTGGCAGGCAAAATCAAAAAGGAGATCCCTGCTGATCCCCAGAAACTGCGCAAGGAACTGCCGGACATGCTCGATCTGGCCGGGAAACAGGGTAAAACCATTATCGTTGTGGATGCACTCAACCAGCTGGAGAATGGGCTGGATGACCTGGCCTGGCTGCCGCGCATCCTGCCGCCCAATATCCGCTTGATTGTGAGTTTCAAACGCGGCGAGGAGGACGCAGAAGCCCTGCTCGATTCCCTGCAGGATAAAGCGGTGCTGGCAGAAGTCCAGCCGTTTGAAAACATGGAAGACCGCCGCAGCCTTGTGAATGCCTACCTTGCTCATTACCTGAAGGAACTGGATGAACGCCACCTGGAGGTTTTGATCGGAACGGAAGGCGCGGAAAACCCCCTGTTTCTGAAGGTAATCCTGTCGGAGCTGCGTGTGTTCGGTGCGTTTACCAACCTGGGCGAAAAAATCCGCTCCGGGTTCGGCAGCACACCACTTTCCGCCTTCGCCGGCGTACTGCAGCGGCTGGAAAGCGACCCGGCATACTCACCCATCGATCCGGCAGGAGCAGTCCCCCTCATTTTCGGGCTGCTGGCATACGCCCGGCAGGGGTTGTCTGTGGAGGAGCTGACCGGCATGCTGGAGCTGGCGCTGGCTGAAGGCGGCTACGTGATCAGCCGCAAGGAAGCACAGGAGAGCGTGCTGCTC
The DNA here is from genome assembly GCA_016927115.1 of Anaerolineales bacterium. Classification (GTDB taxonomy): domain Bacteria; phylum Chloroflexota; class Anaerolineae; order Anaerolineales; family E44-bin32; genus JAFGNH01. The sequence goes on from JAFGNH010000037.1 coordinate 10,880, forward strand.
TACCTGCGCCAGATGCAGCCGTTCCTCGCTTTCCGGGACAGACGCTTCGACTTCTTCTATGAGAGTTTCAAACTGGCCGCCAGGGCGCGCTATACAGGGGGAACTGCACCTGAAATGGTCCATTCGCGTTCTGCACAGGACTGGCACAGCCTGCTGGGGTGTTACTTCTACCTGCAGCCTCTCACTCAAGGCAGCCCTGAAAGAGATGTTCCCTATGCCCATAAGCTATCCGAGCAGCCGTTCCAGCTTGCAGCAGCTCATGATTGGGAAAGGATTTATAACACGCTGACGGATTTTACTTTCCTGGAGGCGAAATGCCTTGCTTTTCCCGTCTACATGCTTGAAGCAGATTTCCGACTCGCGCTGATGAACTGGGAAGGAGAGCAGGCACCGAAGCAGGTATTGGAAGTTTTTGCAGACCGGCTGCGGCTTGACAGTCATTACCTGCAGCAATCTCCCGAACTGCTCTTCCCATTGCTGTACAACCATCTTACCTGGCTGGATGCCCCCTTGGGTCCTGTTCATGCCCTGTGTGAAAGCCAGCGCCCCGGACGGAGCGGCTGGCTGCGAAGTGTTCAGCCAACGATACCGCAGCAAAAGACCACCGGAGTTTCCCCAAAGCCGCACATGGATGAGGTGCATGCTGCTGCCTTCTCGCCGGACGGCAAGACGATCCTGAGCGGCTCGAAAGACTCCATGGTAAAGCTGTGGGACACAGCCAGCGGGCACTTGATCCGTACATACGAAGGCCATATCAAGGGCGTGAACGCCGTGGTGTTCTCCCCGGACGGGCGCAGGCTTATCAGCAGTTCCGAGGATAAAACCATACGCTATTGGGACCTGGAAAGCGGGCGCCTGCTGCGCTCCTTCCGGATTGAAAACAGCATTGGCGTGAAATCTGTCGCCTTTTTTCCTGACGGCAGGCGCATGATTGCCGGAAGCCTTCTTCTTCCGATTTCACTCTCACAGGATGGGGAAAAGCTGGCGTTCAAGGGGAGCGTTTCCATCTGGGATCTGGAGACCGGGCAGCAGCTGCAAACCCTCACCGGGGACAGCAGGTCCGCCGGGATGGGAGCGGTGTACGATATCCACATCCGGGATGTACGCAGCGGCACAAAGCTGCATAAGGTGGAAGCGGAATTTGCTGCTGCCTTTTCCCCGGACGGCTCGCTTTTCCTTGGAGACAAGGACAATGTACTCCTCCTGTGGGATACACAGACCGGAGAGAAGATCCGGGAATTCGAAGGCCATACGTCTCGCGTGACGACTCTGGCTTTCCTGCCTGATGGACGCCGTTTTATCAGCGCTTCGTGGGACAGTACGGTTCGTGTATGGGACACGCACACCGGTGAACAGATCGAATCTTTTGAGTTAAGTACAGGACCCGGCAGTAAACCCTGGGTGATGCACGCAGCAGTAAGCCCCGATGGAGAGCGGGTGATCTGCGGGTTGAATGACAGTACGATGCGCCTGATCGACCTGCAGCGCAGAGAACAGCCGCGCACGATTGGATACAGGAAACAATCCAATATCGTAACGGTTCCGTCGCCCGACGGCAGCACTGCATTGACCGGTTCGTACGCCAGCCCCGCACTGCTGCTGTGGGACACAAGCAGCGGGCGAATCCGGCATATCCTGCAAGGGCATACTGCGCCCGTCAATCATTTGCTTTATCTTCCAAACGGACTGGGTGCCATCAGCCAGTCACTTGACGACGGCAGCATACGGTTATGGGATCTTGTTCAGGGCAGGCAGCTGTATGCACTCCAGGGAACACCCTTGAATGACCAGATCCAGCACGGTCCGGTTTCCCCTGACAGCAGATTTGCACTGCTGTATCAGCAGAACCGGCCGATGCAACTGTGGGACCTGCACACAGGACTGCTGCGGCCCCTCCCGGGAGGAATCAACATCGATGGTCTCAGCAGAGTGGTTTTTTCACCCGACGGAAGAAAGATGGTGATCGTAAGGGATACCTATGTTGTTGTGGATCTGGAAACCGGAGAAATTGAGCGCTCCTTCGGCGAATACAGGAAAAATCTGCAGGAGCTGTGTTTCACCCGGGATGGAAGCCTGCTTGCTGCCCGTTTGCCGGACAATACCATCCTGATCTGGGACTTTGTTTCCGGCGCACTGCGGCATTCCCTGAATACGCAGGACTTCGCTGCCAGGATGATTCTTGCAGCTGATGGAAAGACACTGATTTCCCACCAGCGTGATCATTCGATCCTGTTCTGGAACCTGGAGGACGGCAAAGATCAGTTTTCCTTTTCCGAACCACAGCAGATTACCATCCTGGCCCTCTCGCAGGATGGGTCCACTCTGATAAGCGGGTACACCGAATCCAATGAGACCCGGATCACATTCCGCCGGGTGCCCTCCGGCGAGGTGGTTTCCTCTCACAGGCTGCCAGGATATGTGGACGGAGCCCGGGCTGGGCTGTCAGCAGAGGGCCGGCAATTTATCTTCTTCCAGAAGCAGAACGACGATCACCAGATAAACGTTCTCGAGACCCAGAGCGGCCAAAAGATAATCTCAGCCAGCTTGAAGAATCCCGATCAGCAGGACGACATCCCGTACTCACTGGAAGGGTATCCCAAACCGGTGAGAGAAAATACTTTTTCAACCGATGGCGGCAGGGTTATCAGCCGCTACAGTGATCATGTTTTCAAAGCATGGGATGCAGAAACGGGCGCCGGGCTGCAGGTGCTTGATTCCCTGACCAGTTCCATCCTGGTCGAGATGAGCGAGGATGGGGCATACGCGGTCCGCTGGATGCGCGGCAATCCGCCAGAAGTATGGGATGTAGCAGCGGGCAGGCAGGTTCTGGTCCTGCAGGAAAGTCCTGAGAATATCAACCAGCTTTCTTTCTCTCCAGATGGGTTGCTGGTGATCGCGAACGGCGGTCCGGCTGGGGCACAACAGAACGGGGAAAGCAACCTGGTTATTTGGGAGCTGCAGACCGGGAAACGGCTCCATAACTTCCTTCTGCCTGCTGGAAGAAAAACACACATGGCAGTTTCGGCTGATTTTGCCTTTGCCGCCGCCAGTATGGAAGACAACAGCGTCCTGTGCTGGGATCTGGAGAAAAGAAGGCTTCTTTTTACCCGGGAACACAATCAGCGGATTGAATCAGTCGAGTTTTTCCCCTCCAGCGACCAGCTGTATACCAATACAGGCACAAACCTGTATGTATGGGACCTGCCGTCGGGCCCCCTGCTGCGTACTCTCGGTCCAATATTCTCATCCAGAGGAGGACTCAAGGTTTTCGACGGGGACACAGCAATTGAAATAAAAGGCGGCAATGACAGGATTTTGATATGGGATCTGCGGCGTGGGCAGCTGTTGAAGGAGATCGAAATCTCGGGACAGATGCGACTGCGTGGAGGATCCGGGGACGGTATTCTGGTGCTTGGAGAAGCTTTCAACAGCGGGAATAACCGGCTTGATATCTGGGACAGCCGGAAGGCAAGGCTTCTGTTTTCAGTTACACCGCAGCACAGAGTTGATACAAATGTGCTTTTCTTCCCGGACGGGAAAACCGTTCTCAGCGGCTCGAATGTACACAAAGAGGAGGCTGTCCAGATCTGGGACCTGAAATCAGGCAAACTTCTGCGGTCAATGAAAGGGCACACATCCGGGATTACCGGATTAGCGCTGTCTGCCGATGGAAAAAGAATCGCCAGCACCTCGTATGATAAATCGGTGAAGGTCTGGGAAACCCGCAAGGGGGAGCTGCTCCACAGCTTTGAACAGCATATGGACTCTGTCGGAGCGCTGGCTTTTTCGCCCGACGGCAGGATGCTGGCAAGCGGCGACAACAAAGGCGATGTGTATCTGTGGGACCTGGATAAGGGGGAGCTTGTGGCAGCCCTGGCGGGCTGCAAACCCAGGGTGGTCTCGCTGGCGTTCAGCCGGGACGGGAAAACCCTGCTCAGTGCGGATTGGGAAAGTGTGAAGATCCGGGACCTGCCGTCTGGCAGCATCCGGTTTTCACTGAGCAACCATGGCCGGAATATTGAACACGCCGCGCTGCTGCTGGATGGGAACACAACCGTGAGCATATCCGGCGATATCTCCGGCCAGAGCACCACTACTCTGTGGGATATCGGCTCCGGAGAACTGATTCAAACGTACCAGAGCCTGACCAACGGTAAGGTATGCCTGCTGCCATGCGGGAAATTTGCAGTTACAGAGCATTTGGGAAAGATCAATCTCATCACCGGGCAGGTCGAAACCAACGATAAGATTCTGTTCGTGGAAAAACTGGTGTCTGGCAGAGATGGTGCGCTGATCCTGGGTGTGCAGGGAAAGAACCGCCTGGTCCGCTGGGACAGCGACAGCAAAGCGATCACCACGCTGTTTGCGTTTGATGCAGAAATCGCCCATATCAGGCTTTCACCGGATGAGAGCAGATTGGCTGTCGGCGATACTTCCGGGAAGGTGTGGATCTTTGAGCACATCAGGTAAGTGTAAAAAAAGATCCGGTGTATCTTTTGAGGGAGTCCATTCCGGATGCTCTGTCCGTTATGTGCAGTCTGTGTTACAATCGTTTAGATTATTTATCGGAGGATTATAGTGTTAAAGCGAGCGACAGGCGTCGTACGCTGCTACGATGGTTCCAAAGGTTATGGATATATCAACACCGAAGACGGTACTGATGTCTTCGTGCATTACAGTGCAATTTCGGATAAGAACAACCCCCTTCTCCTTGAAGGAGAACAGGTCATCTTTTTCCTCGAAAATAGTGTGCGCGGCCCTATGGCGGCCGATGTATCCCGGCTTAATTGAACCTGCCGAATCTTAATCAAAAAATAAACCAGCCCTGGCGGCCTTGAGCCGGCGGGATGCTGTTGTATAACAGAAAGAGGTACTTTTTATGGCAATAAAACCACTGCGTATCATTCCCCTGGGAGGACTGGGGGAAGTAGGCAAAAATATGACGGCGATTGAGTATGGAGAAAACATCCTGCTCATCGACTCGGGAATCATGTTCCCGGAAAACGACATGCTCGGGATCGATTACATCATCCCGGACTTTAACTATCTGCTGGACAAGAAAAATCTTGTCCGCGGCCTGATCATCACCCATGGGCACGAAGATCATACAGGCGCTATCACCCACGTGATGCAGGAGATCAATACCACAGTATATGCCACCCGCCTGACCCGCGGGTTGGTAGAAAATAAACTCAAACGAGCCGGTATGCTTCAGGACGTAAGCATGATCACCATCAACGCTGGTGATAAAGTAAACATCGGGCCGTTCGAGGTGGAATTTTTCCACGTAGCTCACTCCATTCCCGACGGCGTCGGCCTGGGTATCACCACACCCGCCGGCTTGATCGTCCATAGCGGGGATTTCAAGTTTGACTACACCCCTATTGACGGCTGGCCGACCGACCTGGCCAAGCTGGCGGAATTCGGTGGACGCGGCGTGCTTGCACTGCTTGCCGATTCGACCAATGCTGACCGGCCCGGCTGGACTCCCTCCGAGCGCGTCATCGACTCTGCTTTCGATCAGGTGTTCCTGAAAGCGAAAGGACGCATCCTGATCGGCACTTTCGCCTCGCTGATTTCCCGTATGGCCCAGGTAGCAGAAGCAGCCGAACGCCACGACCGGAAAATGGCCTTCGTGGGCACCAGTATGGTGGAAAATGCACGCATCGCCCGCGAACTCGGTTATCTGGATATCCCCGATTCGCTGATCGTCCCGCTTGAGGCGACATTCAAGATGAAACCCGAAAAGGTTGTCTTGATGTGCACCGGCACACAGGGAGAACCTTCGTCCATTCTCGGCAGGCTGTCGCGCGGTGATAACCGCCAGTTCGACCTGCAGCCGGATGACACCGTTGTACTCTCCTCGCATCCGATTCCCGGCAATGAGGAGATGGTGCACCGAACGATCAACCGCCTGATCCAGCGCGGCGCAGATGTGATCTACGATGCCATCGCACCGGTTCACGTTTCAGGGCACGCCAGCCAGCAAGAAATGCGTCTGCTGCACCAGCTGGTAAACCCGGAATATTTTATTCCAGTGCACGGCGAAATCCGCCACCTGAAAATGCACGCTGCCCTGGCAGTGGAGTCCGGCATTCCCGCCGACCATATCGCCGTGGTGGAAAACGGCATGCCGGTAGAGTTCCGTAACGGTAAAATGAGCATCGGGGAACGTATCCCGGGCGGTTACATCTTTGTCGACGGCAGCGGCGTGGGTGATGTAGGCCCGGTAGTGATGCGCGAACGCGAATCACTTTCCCGTGATGGCGTGGTCGTCATCCATGTTGTACTCAATCCGGATAACAATCACGCTGAAAAGATCGAGTTCTCTTCGAAAGGCTTTGTCTTTATGCGTGATGCAGAAGACCTGTTTGCAGATGCTGAGGAGCACCTGCGTGAACTGATCAAGCGCACAAACGGCCGTGAGTCCGCCTCTGTGCTCGAGCGTGAGATGAACCGCTACTTCTATTCAAAAACCCGTCGCAGGCCGGTGGTCGTGGCTTTTATATCTTGAAAGCACAACGATTGTGTTGCCAGCCTGGAGACTCGCTGGGTATAATCCAGTCTGTAATGAATCAATCACGGCGAATTACGCTGATTGTGCTGGCCATTTTGGTGGCGGCAATACTGCTGACGGGCTGTGGGGCGGGTGTGCCTGCCTCTACAGACATACATGCTTCCCCGACTGAAACCAGCCCTCCCCCCAGTCCCACCCCGATTCCAGCAGCTGCATGGATCTATGGTGAACCGATCCTGCTGGCTGATTACCTGGCAGAGATTGCCCGTTTTGAGGATGCCCAGGCTGAGCTTGGCATCGACCTTGCATCTCTTGAGGCGTACCCGGCACTTGTTCTGGATGCGCTGATCGAACAGCGGCTGCTGGCGGAAGGCGCTCGAGGTGACGGTCTGTCAATCAGCACGGAAGAACTTGAGCAGATTTACCAGCAGATTCTGGTTGATCAGGGCGGTGAAGCTGCGTTCAGCGCCTGGCTGGAAGCCAACCACTACCAGGAAGGGACCTTCCTGGCTGCACTCGAAGAAGACCTGCTGGCTGGCCGGATGGTAGAACAGATCACCGCCGGTGTCGGCCAGAATACAGAACAGGTGCATGCACGTCATATCCTGGTATCGGACCGGGATCTGGCGGAATCCCTGCAGCAGCAACTCCAGAGCGGCGGTGATTTTGCTTCCCTGGCAGCGCAGTACTCGCAGGATTTCAGTACCCGCATCAACGGTGGGGATCTGGGCTGGTTTGCCCGCGGCACGCTGACGATGCCGTCTGTTGAAGAGGCAGCTTTCAGTCTGGAGCTCAACGTCATCAGCGATGTGCTCCAGAGTGATCTGGGTTACCATCTGCTGGAAGTGCTGGAAAAGGAAGAACGAGAACTCTCACCGCAGTCCTGGCAGTATCTGCGCGAGCAGGCTGTCCTGGATTGGTTGGAACAGGCAAAGGAAAACGCCGGAGTCGAGGTTGTCTCCGATCCGGGGTAAAGGCAGGAGGCTTTCGATGGCAAAAAACAGGAACTCGAAGGATGGAAGAAGTATCTTATTGAATCTGCTGACTGTAGCCATTCTGGTGGCTACTTTAGGAGTGGTTGCAGTTTATGCCACCATCTTTCTGAACCCAACCCTGCCGTTTAACCCATTCCCCCCTCCGACTGCGAATGCCGCACTTCAGGAACCAACAACTACCAAAACACCGGCTGTGTATCTGCCACCTACCTGGACACCAACTCCGGACCTGAGCACCGCCACTCCGACGGAGACCAACACACCGCGCCCTTCGCAGACACCAACCAGGACCACAGAACCCACAATTACGCCGACAGTGGATGAAAACATCACACAGGCACCTTTTTCACCCACGTTTGTCCTGCAGACGAATTCACCATCGTATACAGAGAACTTCGCTAATGATCAGGAATGTGAATGGATGGGGATCGCAGGGCAGGTATTCGACCTCAGCGGCGCTCCGTTAAGCGGGGTCACCATCCACATCAACGGGGCACTTTCCAGCCAGGCAGTCGATCTGTATGCGGAAAGCGGATCAGCGGAGGTTTATGGTCCGTCCGGCTATGAGTTTGTCCTCAGCGATGTGCCGGTCACCTCTACCAACACCCTTTGGCTGCAGGTATTTGATCTGGAAGAGGAGCAGCCGCTTTCGGAGAAGATCTTCCTCTCAACCTATAATGACTGCACCCGCAATCTCGTACTGGTGAACTGGAACCTGATTAAGGAATAACCTCAGCCGGCCTTTAATTTCTGGAAACTACAAGAAGCCTCCCTCCTGGAGGCTTCTTCTGTTCAGACCCGGCAGGTTCACTTCCTGCCGGGACCCCCCTTGGCTGGCTTTTCCTGCACGTGCGGAGCGATTAATCCCCCTGGTGCGCTGCAGCTCCCCCTGTTCCTTTCCCCCTGTTTGCAGTGCCCTTCCCCTTGTTGTCTATCCCCCTGAGTTGTGCAGGGCTTTTCTCCTGCCCCCTGCAGGACCGGTCGTTTCCCCCCAACAGACCGGCAGCCAGAGACCAGCTTGCTGATGTTCCCTGAGCGGACCTGCGCAAGTGCCCGTTTTCTACATCTGCGCGTGTTCCTCTTCGGGGAACAAAAAAAACCGGCTCAGTGGTGTGGCCGGTTTCGCTGTTTGCTCCCTGAACATCCTGCAGAGGATTTCTCTGCCAGCGACCATCAAATGGTTGTCCAGATCTTAGCATCCACGGGTGATTTGTAGGTTGTGTGCTGTAGTACTGTTCCGGTTTGTTGAACACAGTATAGCGGGTTGTGTAGGGCAGGGGAATAGTGCTGAAGTCCCAAAAAAGGGATTGATAGAGGCTCTTTGGATGGGACCGTGGTCCTGCTGCGAAAACCAGAAGTAAATATGCCAAAGGCGAACCCCGGTTTTCTCCTTCCATCCTTATTCCTGAGTTTGCGAAGGATCTCATAAGCCAGAGATGACTTAAACGGAGAAGCGGAATGCCCGAAACTATTGATTGGAGGTGGCGAAAGGCTCGTTTTTACCCTTGGCTCTTCCCAGTATTCAGAACGCTGCAGAAACCCTTCGCTGGATTAGTCAAATATGGGAAATGGACTCATGCGGCGGTTATCATAAAAACGATAACAGTGAAGTTGATAAACCGGGCAGAATCAACCCTGTGCGCAGAGGAAATTGGTTGATCGGTGCAAGGGACTTCAAAATCTGAAGGGGTGAGTAGTAGAGTGAAAAATGGATTAACTCTGTTAATATTCTACTCAGGCCACTTCGACAGGTGTTTCGAAGCGTCTGTACTATTACGATAATCTGGATAAACGATATGATTTTCCTTCAAGGTGCGCTGCCGGCCAGGCCTATTCGTGCAGCCAGAGAGAAACCGATTCGATGTGATATGTCTGTGGAAACAGATCTATCGGGGTGATGGTTGAGAGCGAGTAACCGGCCCCGGCAAACTGGCGGCCATCCCGGGCCAAAGTGGCCGGATCGCATGATACATACACGATGCGATCTGGCTGTAACCTCAGGATCTCGAGGCGCGCTTCCTTTGTCAGGCCGCTGCGAGGTGGATCGAGCAGAATACTGTCCGGTTTGACCGTGAGCACTGGAAGCGTTGTTTCGACATCTGCTTCATACAGGGAAACCGCGTTATAGGGATCAAGGTTCAATTCAAAATCACGGCAAGACCAGGGCGATTGTTCGATGGCGAGAACCTCTACACCTTTTTCAGCAAGGAATTTGCTGAACAGGCCAGCTCCGGCGTATGCATCAATTACAACCTGCCCGGGGCGTGGTGCCAGCAGTTCGAGCACGCGCTGCACCAGGGTTGGGATCAGGGCGGTGTTTACCTGGAAAAACGATCCTGCGGAGACAACGAATTCCAATCCATCAAGCACGTAGAGCAGCTGGTCGGCTCCTGAGAGAATCGATACTCCCTTTTCCCCGATCCATACAACAGAGAGCGGCCTTTCAAAGGTGAAGGAGAGGCTCTCATCAAGACTGCCTTCAAAAATGATCATCTCTCCTGAGTCAGCTGTTCGGAAGGTTACATGGTCAATCCCCTCCAGCGTTTCCAGTTCGAGAATCTGACGCAGAGATTCCATCTCCGGCTGCAGGATAGGACATTGTTCTATGGGGACCAGTTCATCCGGCAGGAAACCGTGATAGGCGAGCTGTCCGTCCGGTGTTGCGGCAAAGGTTGCTTTATTCCGCGTTCCCCAGGCGTTCGGTGAGGGAACAATTGGCTGCACAGGAAGCTGTTCGAACAGGCCGATTCGGGACAGCTGTTCCGAGACGATCCCCTGTTTGATTATGAGCTGTTGTTCGTATGGGATGTGCTGGTAATGACAGCCGCCGCAGATCTGGAAATGTGGGCAGCGGGGCTTCTGGCGATCCGGTGAGGGCTGATCAATGGAAACCAGTTCGGCGCGTGCCCAGCGTTTGTGCACATCCGTAAGCCTCACCTGTACAGTCTCGTTTTCCATTCCGAAGGGGACGAATACCATCCTTCCGTCGGAATCCCTGCCGATAGCTTCTCCACCATAAGCCATACCAGTGAGTCGGATGGTTCTTGTCTCCTGATTCAATCGGGTGCACTCCCTTCCTGATGTGGTTTATACCATGTTTATCATCGAAAAACAGGGTGAACAGACTGCGGGGGAAAAGTCATTGGAAGAAGCCTCTATGCCGGGTGTCCTGTCCAGAACAGGATTCAGGAAGATCCGAAAAACCAAACGAGGTGAAAAATTCGAACCGCTGCACAGATTCCCTCCGCTTTTTTTGTGGAAAATGCGGATTTCCAAGAAAAACGGAAAAAAAAATCAAGAAAAATGTAAAAAATATCAATAAAACTAAAAAAGGTATTGACAATCTATAAAAAAATGGTGTATTATGCAGAAGAAATTAAACACGAGTTAAATATTATTCGGAATTGGTTGTAAGAAACAGGGAGGGCACCATGTTAGGCATGAACCCATTTGTTATGGAAGAACTGGCCCGGCAGTATCATGAGGAATACCGGAGGAGGGCTGCGCGTCCGATGTATATCTCCACGGAGGATAGGCGGGCTCTGCTGGCAAGCACACGTGGTTCGCTTCGGAAACGTATTGGATTGGGTATGATTTCATTGGGGGCGCAGTTGGCTAATGTACGCGTTGTAAAGCAGGCTCTTTAAACGCCTGGACCCCGGCCTGCCCGTGGGGATCTGTGAGGAGGAGATAGAATGACTCAAGTGCTGACGAATTGTCCGGTTTGTGGGGAAAAGCTGTCGGTGACCAGGCTGCACTGCCGCAGCTGTGATACCACAATCGACGGTCATTTTGAGATGGGGAGAATCGCACGTTTGAATCCTTCTCAGCTTGATTTTGTGGAAACGTTTATTCGTTGTGAAGGGAAACTGAACCGGATGGAAAAGGAGCTGGATCTCTCCTATCCGACGCTGCGAGCCAGATTGACTGAAGTGATTCGAACCATGGGCTTCCAGGTTGGCGAGGAGACGCCGTCGATCAGTGAAGAGGAGCGACACCGGATTCTTGATGAACTGGCAAGCGGCAAAATTTCACCTGAAGAAGCCATGCTGCTGCTGGAAGGCGAGCCGTGATAGCGCACAGGAGTTTTGCGATGGAACAAAGACGAAGTATTCTCGAACAAGTTGCAGAAGGAGTGCTGACTCCGGAGGCGGCGCTCCCGCAGCTGGAAAGCAAGAGCAGTACTGAACAGGATCTCTGCCTGGATGTATGGACCGGCGTTAATCGGAAGCCGCGGGTAAAAATCCGAATCCCGCTTGTACTGGTCCGCTTCGCAACACGAGCGGCAGCACCCTTCGTGGATCAGGAAAGCCAGGATCTTTTGCGTCTGCTTGAATCTGCTGCTATGCAGGAACAGGGTGTAACCATTCAGGTGGATGAGGGGAAGACCGGTGAAACGGTCCAGGTTCGTCTGAATACGGCCAACAGCGCTTCGGAAAATTGAGGACTTTCATGGAAACGATACGGTTTGATAATGCACAGAGCAGCAAGATAGTGATCAGATCCATTGGTGGAGATCTGCGTGTTACCGGCAGATCGGATAGCACCTTTGAAGCACAGGCGCCGGAACGCGGCAGGATGGTTGCCCGACAGGATGGGGACCTGATTGAGCTCGACAGCCGCTCCAGTTGTCTGGTCTTTGTTCCCGAGGAGGTCGCGCTGCAGATTGAATCAATTGGTGGTGATGGCCGGGTAACAGGTGTGAAGGGTGCAGTTACCATTGGAACTGTGGGCGGTGATCTTACCCTGCGACGGGTACGTTCCGCTGAGGTCCAGCGCGTGGGGGGAGATGCAGATATGCGCCGTATCGAACAGGCGCTTAAGATCGCCTGGGTTGGTGGCGATGCGTTTGTTGAACGGACAGCAGGAGAAATTTCCATTGAGAGCATCGGTGGTGACTTAAAAATGAGAAGGTGTTTGGCTGCTGTGCAGGCTTCAGCAGGAGGAGATATCCAGCTGGACATCGATATACCGCCTGGCAGCACGTCTGAGTTCCGGGCAGGAGGAGACCTGGTGTGCACTCTGCCCGAACTGGTTTCTGCAAAGGTGCAGCTGCTTGCAGGCGGAGAACTGCATCTGAGCGGTCAGCCTGAGACAGCTCTTGAAGATGGTGAGGCAGAAATAGTCATTGGAAGCGGAGAGGCAAATCTTAAGCTTCAATCCGGTGGTGATCTGATGATGAAAGTCGGCCGGGAGGTGAATGGGGCCAACACCATACTAGGTGCGGATTTTATGTCAGATCTGGATGCATCGCTGGAAGAAGCGGATCGCCGGATTGCGGAAGCGGAGGCGAGATTGGGAGCTGTAGGGTTGGGCTTCTCGATAGAGGAGACAGACCGAATCGGAAGTGAGGTGCGGCGGGCTGTTACGCGTGCACTCCGCCATAAACGACACTCGGGAGTTCATGGGCGCAGCAAGGACGCAGGTCACCGGATAAAAGTCAGCATGGATTTCCCATCCCAGCACGGCAATGAGCCGACGGAAGAAGAGAAGATGAGTATCTTGAAGATGGTGGAAGCAGGAACCATCTCAATTGAAGAAGCGGATATGCTGCTGCAGGCGTTGGAGGGGAAACAATGACAGCTGCGGTGCTGCTCTCGCATAAAGCTGCAGAACAGGGTCTCCGCCGAACGGATCCCAAGCGGGATCTGGCGGCAGTGGGTGAACTGATGGAGCTGGCGTTCGGGCCGGAACTGGATGCGTCCGGGCGCCGCATGGTGCGTGAGATGAAACGTTACGGGCAGTACGGCTGGCTGGGGTGGCTGCTTGCACAGCTTATGATCCCAACAGCAGCATTTCCCCGGGGTTTTGTATGGATGGAGGACGGCAGGCTGGTCGGTAATGCGCATATGCTGCGCATACCGGGATACTCGCATCGCTGGGTGATTGCCAACGTCGCTGTTCACCCCGATTTTCAGCGGCGCAGAATAGCCACATTGCTGGTGGAAGCTTGCATCCGCACTATTCGCAGCTACGGTGCCAGGCAGATCATCCTGCAGGTCAGGGAGAAAAACGCAGGTGCCCGCAGGTTGTATGAGCAGCTTCATTTCACCTTGTCCGCAACCCGCACCGACTGGATTTGCCCACAGAACAGTGGTGTTGTTGAACGAGTAGATAACCCCTTTATCCGCCCTCGGCGGCAGGGTGAATGGCATCAGCAGGTGGACCTGGTAAAACAGCAGTACCCGGAAGGCCTGATATGGCCGATTCCATCGATTGAACCGTTTTTCAAGCCGGCCAGCCTGGCAGGTGCACTTGGCCTTGATTTTCGCAACCATTGGGTGTGGGTTGAGTCAGGCCGTATGCTGGGCAGCCTGTCGCTGGTTTCCAGGCAGGACTTGAGCGGCTGGCACGTAATTCTGGCAGCCGGCCCTGCTTTCCGTGGAAAACTGGAGGCGACTCTTTTACCCTTCGTGCTTCCGGAGTTGAAGCGAGTACAGAAGCCGGTAATGTTTTCCTACCCGGTTGGCCTGGCGGATGAACAGATCGCCGGATTAGGTTTTGTACCGAAAAATACTCTGCATTGGATGTTTCTGAATCTGTGATGATGTATAGATTCCGATGGATTAGGTGTCGAGTTAAAGAACAGGTGAGTTGAATGAAGCTGAATACATTTCGTTTCTGGAAGGTGCGTAATTTCCTGCTGCTGTGGTCAGCACAGGTGATTTCTGCAATGGGAGATACGTTTAACTTCCTGGCGCTGGCTTTGAAAGTAGATAGCCTTTTCCCGGATCCGTCCGATTCAGCCCGGGCATTAAGCGGTGTGTTGATCGCGTCTGTCCTGCCGCAGCTTGTATTCGGGCTTGTGGCCGGTACACTGGTCGACCGCTGGGATCGAAAAAAAGTGATGATCGTTTCGGATCTTGCCCGGTTTTTGCTTATCCCGCTGTACATGCTCGTACAGACTCCGGATGACCTTCCCCTTGCTTATGTTGTAGCGTTTCTGGCTTCCATGTTCAGTGTAATGTTCTACCCTGCACGATCGGCACTGATCCCTAGGGTTGTCAGTGAAGGTGATCTTCTGTCGGCAAATGGATGGATGCAGATCGGGCAGACCATGGCGAGACTGGCCGGACCGGCGTTGGGGGGGATCGTGGTCGGCATGTGGGGTTCCCGGGTCGCATTTATGGTAGATTCAGCGAGTTTCCTGATTTCCGGACTGCTTATTCTCGGGATCGCCGGGGTAGCGACGCGGGCTACAGGAGAAGATGAAACTCAAAATGCCTGGTTTGAGTTTAAGAAAGGTATTTCCTTTACCATACACAGCCGCTTTCTTCAGGGTATTACACTTGGATTAGGGGTGGTCATGCTGGGAGTCGGCGGACTGGATGTCCTGATTGTTCCTTTCCTGCGTTCTTCGTTCCAGGCCGGTGCTGAAGCGCTGGGGGGATTGATGACCGTGCAGGGGATCGGGATGGTTATTGGCGGGTTGGCTGTAAGCTGGCTCGGAAGCAACTACAAACCACTTCGAATTGTATTTGTTTGTATGGTTATACTTGGTGTTGGAGTCAGCCTGGTGGGATTTATGCCTGTGATTGCGCTGTCTGTAGCGATGGTTTTGATAATAGGTTTGAGCCTTCCACCACTGAATGCCGGTCTGCAGACAATGCTGCAGCAGGGAATTCCCAATGAAATGCTGGGCCGGGCTGGTTCGGTTGTAGATGTGGGCCTGAGCGTTGCCAGCATCGTTTCAATGGCCGCTGCAGGCTGGGTGAGCGGCTTGATCGGGATTCCCTGGACCTATGCACTCTGTGGGGGGTTCATCCTGGTAGGCGGCGTTTTGATGACTTCCCTGCTGTCCGGAGCTGATGAATTGAGGCCAATACAGCCGGAATTTGAACCTGCAGCGATGGACTAGGCTTATGGGATGTACAGGAGAGAAAAATTGATGGACAAGGAAAAAAATCCCTCAATGGCAGAACCAGAAGGCGGGGGGGAGAAAATAAACGAGTATACACAGGAACTTCAGCGTGCTGAAGTGCTGCAGCAGCTTGCAGACGGCCATATTGATGTGGATACAGCTGTCAGCCTGCTTTCTCAGAAAGCCGTACCTGCTGCCCAGCCGGAATCTTCAACAGAATCAGTGGTCCGGATGAATATTCTGGAGCGCCTGGAACGCGGTGAGATGGAAGCGGATGAGGCACTGGCGTACTTTGACAAGGAGGTTGAATATCCGGAACCGGAAAGAACCGGGATGGACATCCTGCGCCAGATTGAAGACGGGTCACTATCTGCTGTTGAAGCAGTAAACTTGTTGAAGAATCAGCAGACTGAGGAAGTGGATACGCAGGAAACCCCTGTGTATGCAGCGGTGGAAGAAACAGACGAAGACAGGGAGTTGTTACGCAGCAGATCGCGTATGACACTTCTTGTAATCGGTATGCTGCTGAGTGCGCTTGGTGGCTGGTTCGGATCGCTAGGTGGCTGGTGGTGGCTTGGAGCAGCGCCGCTTCTGTTGATCGGAGTGCCGCTGCTGGTGCTTGTGGTGGTATCATGGCGTTCGACGTGGTTGTTTATCCATGTGCGCACTGATGAGGACTGGCCGAAAAAGATATCGTTGTGTTTTCCGCTGCCGTTGAAGCTTGCGGGCTGGGTAATCCGTAATTTTGGATCTTCGATGGCATCGTTGAAACATTCTGCGGTGGATGAGCTGCTGATGGAACTGGAAAACAGTATTCAGCGGAACCAGCCACTTTCGATCGTAGTTGATGAAGGCGACTCTGGTGAACGGGTGCGGGTCTATCTGGGTTGAGGAAGGAAGGGAAACATGACAACGGCACAGGAACGTATGAAAATCCTGAAAATGGTGGCTGAAGGTAAGATCACAGCAGAGGAAGCATCCAAACTGATTGCTGCGATTTCCAAGAGTGACAAACAGGAACCAGTCAGCGGTGCATCACCGCGCTGGCTGCGTGTGAAAGTTACCGAGGTAGATTCCGGTAAACAGCAGGTGAATGTGAATGTGCCATTTGAGATGATACAGATCGGCCTGCGGATGGGAGCACGCTTTGTGCCTGAGATGGATGGTGTGGAAATTCAAGAGCTGATTAACGCTGTACAGGCGGGAGTAACTGGAAAAATTGTTGATATTATTGATGATGATGATGGAAAGAGAGTTGAAGTATATGTCGAATAAACTCTCAACCGAAAGGAAATTGAGGAGGAGGATGCTCGTATGAATCGAATTCTACTGAGATTGGCGATTAATGCAGTTGCCATGTATGTGGCTGTTGGAACAGGCTGGATCCAGGGTGTACAGGCACAGAACACAACCCTCGGCGCTATCGTCGCCCTGGGAGTGATTATGGGATTGTTAAATGCAATCGTGCGGCCGCTGCTGAAAATCCTGAGCTTCCCTTTGATTCTGGTTACGCTTGGGTTGTTCCTTATTGTGATTAATACTGGTTTGTTCTGGTTGACCGGCTTGATCGGACAGGCTTTCAACATCGGCTATTCCGTCAGCAGTTTCTGGGCGGCGTTGCTGGGTGGTATTCTGGTGGGATTAGTCAACTGGAGTTTATCGCTGTTTTTCAAGGATGAATTGAAACCGCGGCGGTTTGCACACAGAAGGGACTGACGAGCCTTTCCGCACCAAGTTTCAGCAGCTTTTCTGACTGGAATTTTTCTACAGGGGGATGCCTCTCCCGTCCGTGTACATCGGGTGGGATAAGCTGCTTCCGGAAACCCCCGTTACTACCCATAAGTATCTCGCCTGGTGAAAATCTCAGGTTGTATTGTCATAAGGTTGTGCTATACTGCGAATATAATAATGGCTGGGTGATTCTCACAATGCGCCCGGCTGCCGTATAATAGTATTACAACCTGTTCCAAGGAACGCACTCACTGCGCGAACTTTTATCTCAGGGGGAAAAAACCAAAAAAAGCAGGTGATAAGGATCGGTCCTGGTTTGGGTGGACCATGCTGGGTCTGCAGATTTATCCACACACCGAGATTTTCCAGACCGGTCCAGAAAGTCAGCTGTTATCCGGCCCGAAGGGTTGGAGCAGGTTTTAAAGAGCTGAAAGTGAGTATCTGCGGATGGGTAAAGGGCGGCAGCACAAAATTAAGCAGGATCCCACATCCCTGGAGCTGCTGTACTTAATCAGCAGGGAGATAGCCGCGCACCTTCATCTCGAAACATTGCTAAACCGTATACTGGAGCTTACTGTCGAACATGTGGGGGGATTAAGCGGCGCCATCTTTGCATTAGAAGAGGATGGCAGTGTTATGGCAGGTTCGATTCTATATCAGAATGAAATCTTCATTCCCATGTTGGAACGATCACAGGAGATCATCAAGCAGGGATTGGCGGGCTGGGTAGTAAACCATAACCAGCCCATTGTCATTCAGAATACACACAACGACGAGCGCTGGCTGCGCGCGCAGGATACACTGGGAGATGCTAATCCCCGTTCGGCAATCAGTGTCCCGCTGCGATCGTTCGACAGCGTAGTGGGGGCGATAACTCTGGTTCATCCGGATCTAGAATATTACGGAGACGAACACCTCGAATTGCTGTCTGCCATCGCTGAGCAGGCGGGCATGGCTGTAAATAATGCCCGTATATATAAAGCAGAACGAGAGCGGCGTAATCTGCTGGCGACCATGCAGGAGATCACGAAAAAATTCAGTTCTGCACTGGAACCTGAAACGGTTTTTCCTGAAATCTTGAAGCAGCTTGTTCGGGTTCTTGAGTTCGACAGCGCCAGCATTCTGGTGCTCGATCATGATCATCTGAGACTGGTTGCCTCAACGGGTTTCGTCAATCCAGAGCAGGTATTTGGTACGAAAATACCGGTTGACCCGGCCAATCTTTCCGGGCAGGTTCTCTCGCATCGCAAACCGATGGTTGTTGAAAATGTACAGCAGGAACCCGGCTGGGTTCAACGAGAAAATGCAGATCCTGAGAATAAGATCCATGGTTGGATCGGTGTACCATTAATCGTGATGGACCGGGCAGTGGGTGTGCTTACGGCGGATAGTCATACCAGCGGCGCTTTTTCAACCCACGACGCTGAAGTCATGGCGCTTTTTGCCGACCAGGCTGCAACGGCTGTGGCAAACACTCAGCTGTTTACCGAGAGTCAGCGGCGGTTGGACGCGCTGGAGGAGCTTGCCGATGCAGCCATGGAGGTGACGGCGAGCCTGGACCTGGATGAAGTGCTGCAGCGGATCATGGCGCAGACGAAACGGTCCCTGAATGTGGAAGCTGCTTCCCTGAGCCTGCTGGATGAGGAGACCGACCAGCTTGAATTCCGTGCAGCGATCGGCAAAGGTGCTGAGGAAATTCTGGGTCTTCGTATCCAACGTGGTAAGGGAATTGCCGGTTGGGTGGCAGACCATGGCAAACCGATTGTCACCACGGATGTCCAGGCAGAACCGCTGCATTACAGCGAGATCGATCAGCAGATTGGATTCAAGACCCGCGCGCTGGCTTGTGCTCCTATCCTGGTTCATGGGAAACCGATCGGTGCTCTTGAGGCGATCAATCCCGCCCATCTGGAGTTTTTTCCGCATGAAATAGAACTGCTGATGGGGATTGCCGGGCTGGCGGGCACGGCTATTGCACATGCCCGGATGTATTCAGAATCACAGGCTGCCAAGCGCCGTTATGCCGGATTGTTTGAAGGAAGCATAGACCCTATCCTGATTTCAGATTTAAGCGCCCGGATCACGGATGCAAACCAGCGGGCGCAGGACTTTCTTGGTAAAACGCTGGATGAGTTACTGGGGGAATCTGTCAGTTCGCTGCAGAATAATGTCTGTGAAGACGCTCCACTGGACCCTGGTGCCCTCAAATCTGGTGAGGCACTCACGTATACCTGCCATATTATCCACGAGGATGGCCTGGAAACGCCGGTTGAGGTGTATCTCAAGCGGATTGACATCGGGCAGGAACCTGTGCTGCAGTGGATTCTGCGTGATATTTCCGAACGGATGGCGCTGGACGAACTTCGCACCGATCTGACTTCTATGATTTTCCATGATCTTCGTTCGCCACTGGGCAACATTATATCCAGCCTGGAAATCCTTCAGTCCACTTTCTCGGAGCCTGATGAGACTGTTCAAACGGTTATCTCGATTGCAGACCGATCCAGTCGCAGGCTTTCCCGGCTGATTGATTCACTGCTTGATCTCAGCCGGCTGGAAAGCGGTATGGCGGTCCTGAATAAAAGCGAAGGCTCAATCTCCCGGATTGTGCTGGACGCAATCGAAGAGTGCCTCCCGTTTGCGGAAGGAAAAAACCATCGCTTGAGCGCAGATCTCTCAGCGGAAATAATTCCGGTGGTAAAATTTGACCTGGACATGATTCGCCGGGTGTTGAACAACCTGATTGATAATGCCATCAAATATACATCTTCTGGTGGTGAGATCAATGTGATTGTTGAAAAGGGGGAGCAGGAAGTCATTGTAAGGGTTCGGGACAATGGACCCGGCATCGCCAAACGTGATCAGAAGGAGATTTTTGAGAAGTTCTCGCGATTGAGAAAGCGAGGAAAACCCATCAAGGGGCTTGGACTGGGCCTGGCGTTCTGTCGTCTGGCGGTTGAGGCGCATGGGGGAAGAATCTGGGTTGACAGTTCATTAGGAAAAGGGGCCACATTCTCATTCACCCTCCCGGTATAATACAGTTACTTACAAACTTTTTAATTGGAGTGGTTATGCATGAACTCGTTTCAGGAATATATCTGTTTCAGGACTACCCGGTTGTAACGACGGGTTATGTTGTTCATCAGGGTATAGGATTGGCTATTGACTGCCCCTACATTGAGGATGATGTCCAGGATTGGTTAAAAACCCTTTCTGGGCTGGCTGAACCACACTACTGCGTATTGATGGATCATAATCCTGAGCGCAGTATCGGAGCACGCAGTATCCGGGTTCCGTTAATAGCAAACGACAGGGCCCGGATGGAGATGGTTGCCTCACCGGATACCTACAAGGGTAATGCAAATCCGATCGGATCCGAAATAGACAGGCTCAAACGGGTAACGGGGATGAGCAGGGCTGTTCCAGATCTGACCTTTCAGCAGGAGATGCAGCTCGATCTGGGGGGGCTGCTGATTCAGTTCGAGTTCCACCCTGGTCCGATGAGCAGTTCAAGCTGGGTTCTGATTCCGGAAAAGGAAGTCATGTTTATCGGAGATGCTGTACCGACAGGTGAACCACCCTTTCTTGGATCTGCGTTGTTGAGTGAGTGGTTGGATACACTTGATATTCTGCGTGAGTCCGGGTACCGTGATTACCAGATGGTTTCCGCAAGAGATGGCTTGATCGAACGTGGTCAGATTAACGATGCGGCTCGTTTTCTGAGGAAGGTGCGCGACCGGGTTGAGAAACTTGAAAATGATCCGGAGAACACACAACTGCTGGAAGAAATGGCTCTGGAACTGATGGATGATTTTCCCGTCAATGAAGAGACAGCCCCGCAGTCCGAGATGCGATTGAAATTCGGTCTGGAAGCGCTTGTGCGCCGATCCCAGGATAATGAAGAAGAGCATACCTCCTGAAAGGATAGTATTCATCTGTGGAACCTTTCCTGTCTTCAGCTTACCAGCCTGTGCTGCATGTAGGGCGAGGTCCGATTGTAGAATCGGTTCATGCCGGAGCGGTTGTCGTTGCAGACCGTGAAGGCGTTGTGAGGGTTTGGTGGGGGGATCCTGAAGTCGTAACGTACTCTCGTTCAAGTGCAAAGCCTTTCCAGGCGGTTCCACTTATTGAATCAGGCGGAAAAGAATTCTTTGACCTTTCCCCCGAGGAGATCGCGGTTACTTGCGCATCCCATTCCGGTACCGACAGGCATGTAGCTGTGTTACGCAGGTATCAGGAGAAAATTGGAGTCAGTGAAAAAGATCTGTTGTGCGGAACCCATCTGCCCATTGATCGCACCACGGCTGAACACCTGATCCGTGAGGGCATCAGTCCAACACCCATCAGGCATAACTGTTCCGGCAAACACACAGGCATGCTGGCACTGGCCCGGCTCAAAGGTTTGCCGCTCAGTGATTATACAGACAAGGACCATCCTGTACAGCAGCTGATTCTGAATACATTTGCGGAAATCTGTGGCTACCCGAAAGACCAGATCAGGATCGGAATCGATGGTTGTTCGGTTCCTGTCTATGCCATTCCACTGCGATATTTCGCCCGGGCGTATGCCCGGCTGGTTGATCCGGTTGAATTTTTCCCGTCCCGGGCGGATGCACTCCGCCTTATCGGCGGGGCTATGTCCACCCACCCATTCATGGTGGCTGGCCCGGATCGGTTTGATACGCGACTGATGGAAGTAACTGGCGGCCGTCTGGTTTCCAAGGGAGGGGCGGAAGGTTTCCAGGGAATTGGCATTCAGCAGGGTGCGTTGTATCCCGGATCTCCTGCGCTGGGTGTGGCGATAAAAATCGCTGACGGGGATACGGCAAACCGGGCGGGAGCTGCGGTGGTTGTAGAAGTGCTGCGGCAGATTGGCGCAATCACAGACAGTGAAGCCGGTGAAGTTCTGCCGGATGAGAAGAAAATCGTTCGGAATTCACGCGGCCTCAGTGTTGGAGAATTGATTCCCGTATTCCAGCTTCAGGGCAATGTGCGGGAGATTTAGGTGAACGAACTGGATCTTCTCCAGGATGGGGCTCGCTCCCTGCTTTCCATTCACCTGTCAGCCTCACAGCTGGAGGCATTTCGCTGGTATCGCGATGAACTGCTGGCATGGAACGAACGATATAATCTCACAGCAATCACCGATCCGTTTCTGATTGAAAGTAAACACTTTCTTGATTCCCTTACCTGCTTGCTCGCGTTCAAACCGGCTGACGAGAGACTGATCGATGTGGGGACGGGAGCAGGTTTTCCCGGACTTCCCCTGAAGCTTGTCTGCCCGCAAATTCAGCTGACCCTGGTTGAAGCTACGGAGAAAAAGGTGCAGTTCTGCCGTCATGTGGTAGCTGCGCTGGGGCTGGAAAACGTGGATGTGCTGCATGCGCGCGTAGAGGAACTGGGCCAGGACGACCACTATCGCGGCCGGTTTCAGATTGCTCTTGCGCGTGCTGTTGCGCCGATGCCGGTCCTGCTGGAGTATCTGCTGCCTCTGCTGCCGATGGGTGGACGGGTGGTGGCTCAGAAAGGCGAGATGGCTCCGGTTGAAACACAATCTGCAGCACAGGCTTTAAAAATTCTGGGGGGAAGGGTTAGCAAGCTGGTACCGGTGGATCTGCCAAGGGTTGCTGAGAGGCGCTACCTGGTGGTGGTGGATAAAATATCTGAAACACCACAGAAGTATCCCCGCCGGGCCGGTATTCCCGCCAAACGCCCGTTATAACAGATCAGCAGCATTCATAGAAGAGAGTTTACCGGATTGTATCTGGAAGATTGAGGAGGCACTGTAGAACGGTTCAGTGAACATGTCCAGATCCGCCGCAGTCACCATTACCTGATTGGCCGCCGAGATGCGCTCCAACAGATCGCTCCGCCTGGCGGGGTCCAGTTCAGCAAGTACCTCATCAAGCAGCAGCACCGGCCATTCCCCCGTACGCTGTCGCAGCCAAACCACTTCAGAGAGCATCAACGAGAGCAGAGCCGTCCGGTTCTGACCGCGCGAACCGTAGGTCCGCAGATCGATCCGGTCGGCCAGAAAGTTGTAATCATCGCGGTGAGGGCCGGTAATGGTGATGCCGCGGGCGATTTCCTCCTGGCGGTTGGCCTCCAGCGCTTCCTGAAGAGCCTGCTTGATCTTTTCAAGCGTCCCGGGTGTATAACTCTCTGTTTCCGTGAAGGGAAGGGCGGGTTGTGTGCTGCCGGAACTGCCGTGAGACAGGCGTGGCTGGTAGGCAAATTGAAGGACTTCTGTGTGGCGGGTGAGATCTGCATGGATTTCCCGGGCAGTCGGTTCCAGTTCACGGAACGTCAACGCTCGTCTCTGGATGAGCAGGGCGGCTGTATCGAGAAAGCGGGTATCCCAGAAGCTCAGTTGATCGAGGTTTCCTCTGCGGTCCTGCAGCTGTTTGAGCAGGGCATTCCGCTGCGACAAAACCTTCTGATAGCTGCCGAGTGCTTCCGCATACACCGGATCTGCCTGGCAAATCAGCGCATCAAGGTGTTTACGTCTTTCCTGTGGTGCGCCTTCGAGGATCTGCATGTACTGCGGCAGGAACAGCACGGCATTGAACACACCGGAAAGCTGGGATTGGCGTGATTTTACGCCGTTAATGAGGATTTCTTTACGCAGGCGCAGATCACCTGCAATCCCCACAGGCTCAAGGATCAGGCGGGTTTCAATACGCTGGGGGCGGCCGCCCCGCTGGATATCTGCTACAAGACGGGAAAAGGGCTGCGGATCACGCAGTGAAAGGAAATTGATGAGCTGGCGATCTGAGCTGGCGTGCGGCGAAGTACCGCCGCTGAGGAAGTAAACTGCTTCCAGCAGGCTGGTTTTCCCCTGCGCATTCGTACCTACAAACAGGACAGGGCCGTCGCCCAGGTTCACTTCCAGGCGTGTAAAGTTGCGAAAATTCGTCAGAGACAGGTGAGTTACAAACATTGCCAGAGCATTGTAGCACAACTCTATCCGGTGAATCAGCAGGAAACCAGGCTTGGGTCAAGCCGATCGGACAGAATAATCACGTGCAGAATTCCTGAATCGGGTTTTTTCAGCTGGAAACAATCGCAGGATGTTTCAGGCCTGTACTGCTTCGGTTTCTTCCTGCTCTTCCACCAGTTCGAACATTTCGCTGGCGCGGTCAATATACAGAACTCCGTCGAGATGGTCGATCTCGTGCTGGAAGACACGGGCAAGCCAGTCACTGGCTTTAATCCTGACCGGATCACCATACTGGTTCAGCCCTTTGATGGTAACCTGCCTGTAGCGATCCACTGTTCCCAGATAACCCGGGATGGACAGGCAGCCTTCGTTACCCTCCACGGTATCGCGTGAGTGGCGTACGATTTCCGGGTTGACCAGCTGATACAACCTGGAGGGTTTCTTCGCTGCGCCGGAATCTTCACTTTCTTCGGTGTACTCAACGACGATCAGACGTTCGCTGATACCCACCTGAGGGGCAGCAAGCCCCACACCAGGTTCATCGCGCATGGTTTCCACCATGTTTTGCAGTAATTCTCTGGTTTTATCAGTGACCCGGGATACATTACGAGCTTTCTGGCGCAGGACCGGGTCCGGAATGGTTCTGACTGGTAAGATCATTATCAAACTCACTTTTTGGTTCATCTGAACCGGAATGTTCCGCCTGTGTTTCTTCGTGATAGGCGCTTAACCATTCTACCACTTCCATCTGCCGCTGGTGCTGTTCGTTTTTACTGCGGCGCTGCAGGAATGCATTCTGGGCCCGGACGATATCCTGCTGGACTGCGTTCGGATTGAGTACGCCTTCGAAAACGAACTCCGACGTACCCACCCGGGTTGTGACATCGCCGAAATTGAGTATTAGTCCGAGCAGCCCTTTCTGGTTCACTTCAGTGCCAAGGATATTTTCCAATGAGGCTACTTTACGGGTTTCCTGTCCCAGAGGTTTTTTATGGATATCAATGATCTGCGTTGGTGTGATCTGGAAAATTTCGTTTGCCCAGTCCATATAGCGATAGCTGGTCCAGAAAAGAAAGATAAGGGCCATGGGCAGGGTATACAACAGAAAACGTTCATCATTGAATACGGCAAGAGAACCGGTCAACCGCAGGACGATCATAAAGATGGTGAGAAGGGAAAGGGCAAGGGGAAGTAAAAGGCCGCGGAAAAGAACAGCCCAGTGTTTTCGATAGGAGATAACCCCCTCGTTTTCAAAGCGGGTGCGAAAGGACCACTGATCAAGCCCGATCTTTGCTTCTGTTTTTGCCTCAGCATCTGCGGGAGAAAGATTGGCATCCCGATCTTCCTCTGAGTCTCCAGCCAGCCGTTGGGCAATTGTGTGAAGCATGGCATCGCGATCAACCTGTCCCTGCAGCTGTTTGAACCCGCTCCACAGCTCCTCCAGCTGGTCCACGAAGAAGGGGGGATCGGGGACCTGGGTCAGGCTCATCTGCCCGGTATAGGTGCGGATATGGATATCCCCGAACCCGAGCATGCGGCCCAACACTGTGGCACTCACGCCGGTTGAGAGCACCCACTGCAGTGGGGTTTCCTGGCGGCGTTCGTATACGCCAATAACTTTTTCAAGCCAAACTGCCCGCTGGTTTGTCAGGATATAGAAGTCATTGAAGTAATCAAGGATGCGCCATACAGTCCACCCGGATCCGGTTATTGCCATAAAAATCGCCACCCACAGTAGTGGAGGCAGCTGGTTATGGGCAGAATGGACAGCGAGTGGGATGGATGCAATAACAAGGGCTGCAGGCAGGCTCAGTCCTTGAAGAAGGTGTACAGGATGCCGCCGTGTGAGAGTGTGGATGACTTCACCTTCAGCCAGCCAGGTAAAGGCGCGCTGAAAAGCAATGCGCCGGCTGTACGCGGAGTGCTTCAGGCGCTGAATGGCCTCGGGATAGCTGGCCATGAAGTCAAAAAAGGTCTCTTTTTCCCAGAACAGGACAGTGGTTTCTGCGCGCGCCCGTGCAGATACCATTCTTCGTTCCGAAAAGAACAGTTCCGCTTCACCCAGGACATCCCCGCTCTGCAGGGTAAACAGGGTTTTGTTTGCTTCTTTGGTCTTGCGTGATAGTTCGATTTCACCGTCGACAATGAGATAGATGCCATCGGTGCGGGTACCTTCCCGCAGGATGGCTTGCCCATTCTGATAGGTTTCCTGGCGCTGCAGTTGGAACAATTCCTGCAGCGCTGTATCTGGCAGGTCCTGGAAAAGATATGCTTGCTGCAGATCCTGGAAGGGGGAATTTTTCATGCTCAGATTGTAGCATGGCTTAGCAGGACTCGCAGGAATGTTATACTATAGACGCGTTTTTCTGGAGGGTTTTACCTTGGCAAAAACCGCATCAACCCGAAGAAAGTCTTCCACCAATAGAAAGAGCAGCCGCAGTCCGAAAAGGAAAACCAGCCGGCAGAGTAGAGCCGGAGGGTTCCTGTCCGGATTTCAGCTGGGTCCGTTCCTGCGTGAACACCGCCGTGAGCTGGCGGGTGTGGCGCTGGCCGGACTGGCAGCACTTTCAACGTTCAGCCTGCTCGCTGCACCGCAAACCTGGCTGGGGCAGAAATGGCTTTTCCTGATCGGCTATCTGTTCGGCTGGATTAAATACCTTGTTCCATTCATTCTGCTGTTGGGAGCCGTGCTGCTGCTTATCCCTGATTCACGGAAACGACTTCCGGCTGTCCCACCGGACCAGGCTGTCGGACTGGTTCTTTTCACACTTCTGCTATTTGTAGCTGCGAATCTGCTGCAGGGCTTGACAGAAATTGAAACAGGCCTGCTGGCGGCACAACAGGGGACTGGCGGAGGTGTGATCGGCACCTATATGCTGGCAGGGCTGATCCTGGCATTGGGTAAAGCAGGCGCAACTGTCCTGCTGCTTGGCTGGGTTCTTGCTGCCGTACTCTTGACCTTCAGGATTTCCCTGGTCGATGCTGCAGGATGGATTGCGGCAGGGGGGCGTTGGGTGGGGCAGCGGATCCCCCGACCGGAGGGAACGAAGGATCTGCCACCTGTACAGACAAACAGACTCGGGGTACCGTCCGAACCGGAACCTTCTGTCCAGGCAGCCGTTGATGGACAGTCCACAGAACAAGCAGCGGTCAGGTCAGAACAGCCTGTAACACCGGCTGCTCCGGTACTCCCTAAACGGGATTGGAAGCTGCCAGTTGTCGGTGAGATTCTTGAGCCGGGTGCGGAGAGCCGATTTGATGAGAACCACAGCCATGCACGGGCAAGGCTTATTGAGGAAACGCTGGAATCTTTCGGCGCACCAGCACAGATTGTAGAGATAAATCATGGCCCGACCATTACTCAGTTTGGAGTGGAACCTTCCTTTGTCGAGGGGCGCGGCGGCCGCCGTATCAAGGTCAAAGTCAGCAAAATTGTATCGCTGGCAGACGACCTGGCGCTGGCACTTGCGGCTCCATCTGTACGTGTACAGGCTCCGGTACCGGGCAAAGGGTTTGTCGGCATCGAAGTGCCCAATCCGGAAATCAGCCTGGTAGCACTGCAGGCAGTGATCACCTCTCAGGCAGCGAAAAAAATCCGTTCTCCTCTGCGTGTAGGCCTTGGCCAGGACGTGGCCGGTAATCCTATTGCTACGGATCTGGGCGATATGCCGCATCTGTTGATTGCCGGGACCACCGGCTCCGGCAAGTCGGTGTGTGTGAATACTATCATCGCCAGCCTGCTGCTGCAGAATACACCGGATGACCTGCGTTTTGTCATGATCGACCCCAAGCGGGTGGAGTTGACGTTCTACAACGGTATTCCCCACCTTCTTTCCCCGGTGCTGGTCAACCTTGAACGAGTTGTACCAACACTGCAGTGGGTCCAGCGCGAGATGGATCAGCGTTATCAGGATTTTTCAAAAGAAGGTATGCGCAACCTCGAAGACTATAACAAGCGCATGAAGCAGACCAATCGTACCGGAAAGCCCTACCTGGTGGTGGTGATTGACGAACTTGCGGACCTTATGATGATGGCGCCGGACGAAACCGAGCGTGTGATCACCCGTCTGGCGCAGCTGTCACGAGCGACCGGGATCCATCTTGTGATTGCTACTCAGCGCCCATCAACCGATGTGGTGACCGGGATTATCAAGGCCAATTTCCCGGCTCGAATTGCATTTGCAGTGGCCTCCTCGATAGACAGCCGTGTGATTCTTGATCAGCCGGGCGCTGAGCGTCTGCTGGGCAAGGGTGATATGCTTTTTAATCCACCCGATGCGCCAGCCCCGATCCGCATGCAGGGTGCGTTTGTCTCCGACAGAGAATTGGAGCGGTTAATCCGCTTCTGGAAGAATCAGGCATTGGGTGGTGAGACCCCTCAACCAATCCGGGTTGCACCTGAACAGACTATCCCGGCTGGAGCAGAACTTCAGCAGGCACCGTTATGGGAAGGTATGGCATCGCAGGAAGATCCAGATAGCAATCAGGATGATATGTATGAAATTGCTGTGCAGGAAGTACGCAGCGCGAGAAGGGCATCCATCTCAATGCTCCAGCGAAAGCTCCGAATTGGATACACCCGTTCGGCACGGCTGATCGATCAAATGGAAGAGGATGGAATCATTGGCCCGGCGAAGGGTGGATCCCATGCACGAGAAGTGCTTGATTATGGTGAACCGATTATTGATAACGATGCATTTGAAGATATGGATTAAGTGTGCTACGCTTTCTTAAACAGAACCGGTAAAAACCGCGATATAAGGAGGAAAATGGGAAAAATTTTAAATTCAAGTGATTGAAAGACTGATAGAGTCATGCTATGATAGCGACACATTAAGCCGGAACCATAAATTCAACCGGCAAATCTCCTGGAGGAGAAAAAAAATGCAGAAGAAGCTATATTTTGTCCTATCTTTCTTGCTGGTGGCAGCATTTGTCCTGTCCGCATGTGGTCAGGCGCCCGCAGAAGAAGCACCCGCAGAAGAACCCATGGTTAAAATCTGTGAGGTCACGGATGCCGGTGGTGTGGATGACAAATCCTTCAACGCCAGCGCATGGAAGGGTGTCGAAGACGCCGTGGCAGACCTTGGCGTAGATGGCAAGGTCCTGGAATCCCAGCAGCAGACCGACTATGAGAAGAACATCAACGCTTTCCTTGAAGAAGGCTGCGATCTGATCATTCCGGTTGGCTTCCTGCTGGCCGACGCAACCACAGCTGCTGCCGCAGCGAATCCGGATCAGTTGTTTGCGATCGTCGATGTTGACTGGGTTGTCGCAGATAATGTGGCCAACCTGGCCTTCCAGACCGATGAAGCAGCCTTTTTGGCTGGCTACCTCGCAGCTGCTGTAACCCAGACCGGTAAGGTCGGCACCTTTGGCGGCGTACAGATCCCGACCGTGACCATTTTCATGGACGGCTTTTACTACGGCGTGCAGTACTACAATGAGATGAAGGGTGCAAGCGTGGAAGTTCTTGGCTGGGATCCAGCTGCTGAAACCGGCCTGTTCACCAACAACTTCGAAAGCACCGATGATGGCCGCAACATGGGCGAGAGCCTGATGGATGAAGGCGCAGACATCATCATGCCGGTTGCCGGCCCTGTTGGCCTCGGCACAGCTGCAGCCATTCAGGAACGCGGTGGCGCCTGGATTATCGGCGTGGATTCCGACTGGACACTCACTGCCCCCGAATATGGCGATGTTGTCCTCACTTCAGTCCTCAAGCAGATTGCTCCGGCAGTATACGACCAGGCGAAGAAAGTGGTCGAAGGCACTTTCGTGAGTGGCGTAAATCTGTACACCCTGGCTGATGGTGGCGTTGGGCTTGCCGAGAACGGCGAGATTGCCAATATCACCGCCGATCTGGCAGCCGAGCTGGATACGATTGAAGCCGGCATTATCGATGGCTCCATTTCCGTCAGCGGCGAGTAATTAGTAACTCCAAGCATAACCGGGGCTGCCCTACTCGGGCAGCCTCTTTTTATTTAACCTGCTGTCCAGGGAAGGGAGCGAAGATAACAAGTTATACAGATGTCAGGGAAATTGATCATGTTGTGTGCAGAGTGTAAGATTGGTATACTATTGGCCTGTATAGACTTTATCATTTACCGCAAAGGGAGTTCGTATGACACCTATCCTCGAGTTACGCGGTATCACG
The DNA here is from genome assembly GCA_016927115.1 of Anaerolineales bacterium. Lineage (GTDB taxonomy): Bacteria > Chloroflexota > Anaerolineae > Anaerolineales > E44-bin32 > JAFGNH01. The sequence goes on from JAFGNH010000037.1 coordinate 41,081, forward strand.
AAGCGATTTCCCGGTGTACTTGCCAATGATTCCATCAATCTCGCCCTGGAAAAGGGAGAGATCCATGCGCTGCTTGGTGAAAACGGGGCTGGAAAAACCACGCTGATGAACATCCTCTATGGGTTGTATGATCCGGATGAAGGAGAAGTTTTCATCCAGGGCGAAAAGGCGGAAATCAGCTCACCTACAGATGCGATCAAGCAGGGCATTGGTATGGTTCACCAGCACTTCATGTTGATTCCGGTTTTTACAGTGACCGAAAATGTGATGTTGGGGGAAGAGGCTGTCAAAGCAGGGGGCTTCCTCGATCGCTCGCTCGCATCCGGCGAAATCCGGCAGATCTCAGAACAGTATCATCTAGAAGTTCCACCAGAGGCTTATATCAAGGACCTGCCTGTGGGTGTGCAGCAGCGCGTGGAGATTATCAAGCTGCTTTACCGCAAGGCTGATATTCTCATTTTTGATGAGCCCACGGCTGTGCTTACTCCTCAAGAAGCTGATGAACTGTTCAAGATTATGCGTTCGCTTACGGAACAGGGAAAGTCGATTATCTTTATCACCCATAAACTGCGCGAAGTGCTTGATGTGGCAGACCGGATCACAGTTATCCGTCGGGGGAAAGTGATCGGTACCACAACGCCGCAGGAAGCGGACCAGGGAAAACTGGCAGAAATGATGGTAGGCAGAGAAGTGGAACTTGAGTTGGAGCGCAGCCCACTCAAGGCGGGCGAGCCAGTATTGATCGTTAAGGATCTGGTAGTTGCTGATGATCGCAACCAGATCGCTGTCGATGAAGTCTCGTTTGAAGTACGGGCAGGAGAAGTGCTGGGTGTGGCTGGCGTGCAGGGTAATGGCCAGACAGAGCTGGTTGAAGCAGTTACAGGTTTGCGCCACCCCATGGATGGGCAGATCCAGCTGCTTGGAGACGACATAACTCACGCCACACCTCGGCAGATCACCGAAAAAGGAATTGCTCATGTTCCGGAAGACCGGCAGAGAGATGGCCTGATCCTTTCCTTCCCGGTGGTGGATAACCTGGCACTACAGACATACTACAAACCGCCGAATGCAAAAGGCGTGGTGCTTCAGGAAGAGCATATGCTTGAAGCGGCAAATACGATGATTGAGGATTTTGATATCCGTACACCCGGCCCTAAGACAAGCGTTGGCTCCTTATCCGGCGGCAACCAACAGAAGGTGATTGTTGCCCGGGAATTTTCCCGCCCGATTAAGTTACTTGTGGCGTCACAACCCACCCGTGGTCTGGATGTGGGCTCGATTGAGTATATTCACAATAGAATCCTCGAAAAGCGGGATAATGGCTGTGCAGTCCTGCTGGTTTCACCGGAGCTGGACGAAGTGCTGCAGCTTTCGGATCGAATCGCAGTGATGTACCGGGGTAAAATCCTGGCCATTCTGGACTCTGCAGATGTGCGCAAGGAGAAAGTCGGTTTGCTGATGGCGGGGATCACTGGCGAGGAACAGAGTGCCTGAAGGTTTATCCTGAAATGGATGCGAGGGAAAACTCTTGACTGAAGAAAAGAAACCTTACGAGAAAAATGCTGGACAGATATTGCTGGAGGAATTGAAGCCTGATCCGGAGCACCAGACTGGTGGGGTTAAAAGTTTCTGGTTGAGCATCCGGATGCCGATCCTTGCGGTGTTTTCCGGCCTTGTACTGAGTGCAGTTTTGATTGTTGTGACCAGTGAGGAAGTGTACGCAGGATTTGGCGCTGGATTAGGGTCGGGCTTTGCGGCCATATGGAAGGTTGTAATAGAATCATACGGTGCCTTATTCGCCGGTTCACTTGGCAGCCCGGCAAATATTATTTCTGCGCTGCAGAGCGGTGATGCACTGGCGATCCGCAGGGCTTTTAATCCTTTCCTTGAGAGTCTGGTGGCCTCGACGCCGTACATTTTTGCGGGATTGGCTGTAGCGCTTGGTTTTCGCAGCGGGTTGTTCAACATCGGGGTGGAAGGGCAGCTGTTTCTGGGAGCGATTTTTTCTGCCTTTGTCGGTTACTCAATTACCGGCCTTCCTGCAATCATCCACATTCCGCTGGCACTGCTTGCAGGGGCACTGGGCGGTGCATTATGGGGCTTTATTCCCGGGTTATTAAAAGCTAAAACAGGTGGTCATGAGGTGATCAACACCATCATGATGAACTATATTGCCTTCCGTCTGAGTGAATGGCTGCTTACCGGCCCGATGAAAAGACCGGATTCATACAACCCGATCAGCCCCACCATTTCTGATAATGCCAAGCTTTTCCGATTCTTTCAGGATCCGATCCGTTTCCATGCCGGGTTCTTTTTCGCTCTGGCAGCAGCATGGGTGGTGTACTGGTTCCTGTTTAAAACGAAATGGGGGTTCAATTTCAGGTCAGTAGGAGCAAATCCCAATGCAGCACGCTATGCAGGGATGAATATCACCTTGACCACTGTCCTGGCTATGTCGCTTTCGGGCGCGCTGGCCGGACTGGCAGGTGCGAATGAAGTCCTGGGTGTTAACCATAACCTGGCTATGGCTTTTTCCTCCGGCTACGGCTTCGACAGTATCGCTCTGGCCTTGCTGGGAAAAAGCCACCCACTTGGTGTGGTGCTCGCAGCGCTTCTGTTTGGTACACTGCGGAATGGGGCAACGAAAATGATGGTGGTGACAGGGATACCGATCGACATCATTTCTGTATTACAGGCGATGATTCTGGCGTTCATTGCAGCGCCGGCCATTATCCGTACTATCTATCGTCTGCGGAAACCGAAAGATGAAGAAGAAGATTCGCCTCTTCAGAGTTTCGGAGGATAGGCACATATGACAACGACTGCTTTACGAAAACAGATAGAGACTGTATCACCCACCCGTCAGCGGGTGATGGGCGTTCTTTTCCTGCTTCTGGGGTTCAGCATCTGGTTTTTCATGAGCCGAAGTGTCGCAGCCACATTGACCACAACCTTTGGATTAAATCCGGGTGGCGCCGATGTAATTCTCCCGGACTGGCAGTTCCATACAGTTCCCATGCTGAACATTCTGGCTGTGGCCAGTGCCGTGTTTGGCGGAATCCAGATTGCTCGTGGCTTTGGCCGTTGGACCAATACGGTTCTGGCAGCTGTAGTTACTTTCTTTGTCTTTGGCTTCCTTGCATGGTCGGCTGCCGGGAATTCTCTCAATCTGGCCGGGATGCTGGGGAGCAGCCTTTCGAAAGCGGTTCCGATTACCCTGGGCGCACTTTCCGGTATTCTGTGTGAACGTTCCGGGATTATAAATATCGCGATTGAAGGCATGATGCTGCTGGGCGCCATGGTTGGTGCGCTCGTTGGCTCGATCACCGGCAATCTTTGGCTGGGACTTCTGGCTGCCGTCGGCTCCGGTGTGTTTCTGGCTTATATTCTCGCCTGGATGTCGATCAAGTATAAAGTGGATCAGATCATCACGGGAACAGTAATCAATATATTTGCCACTGGCATTACCTCCTATATTTCCGCGAAATTCATGCAAAAGCATCAGGAATTAAATAATCCGGGAATTTTTTCCCGTTTTGAAATTCCACTGCTGGCCAAGATCCCGTTTATTGGCCCTATTTTCTTCAATCAGAACATTTTCGTGTATGTGCTGTATGCGCTGCTGATTGGCCTGTATGTAGGCTTGTTCAAGACTCGCTGGGGTCTGCGGCTGCGGTCGGTGGGAGAGCACCCGCGTGCGGCAGACACACTGGGTATTAATGTCTTTAAAACCCGCTACATGGCCACGATGCTCGGCGGTGCCGTGGCTGGTTTTGCCGGCGCCTATTTTACTCTCGGTTCTGTTGGGCGTTTCGATGAAATGATGACAGCCGGACGCGGTTTTATCGGTTTGGCGGCGATGATTTTCGGCAACTGGAATCCGTTCGGCTCCTTTAGCGCCGGACTGCTGTTCGGGTTTGCTGACTCACTTGCAACCAAACTGGCTATTTTGGGCGTCCGCATCCCTTCGCAATTCCTTGGCATGGCTCCCTATATCGCCACTATGATTGTGCTGGCCGGTGTGGTCGGCAGAGGTCAGGCACCGGCGGCGGAAGGAACACCATACGAGAAAGAATGATCTGTAGTTGAGATTTTCCTCTCTACAAATCCGGCAGGGGCCAGTACGCTGGTCTCTGCTTTAGTTTTTGCCTCTTGCCTGCGGTTGAATGATTGGTATGATTAGTCAGCCAGACCTTTGACAGGGAAAAAAGTGCAATCGGAGTCCAGAACTTGAATACACACACATTCGATAATAAACCCTCTTCTGAACCGGACAGCCCGTCGGAATGGCTGTCAGCTTTGCAGGTGGATGGATCTCAAGGGGAAGAAATACAAGATAAAACCACTTTTCGCAGCAAGCTGTATGAGTTCTTTGAGACACTTCTGATTGCAGCGATCCTGTTTGTTGTTATCAATATCATCACTGCGCGTGTCGTTGTGGAAAGTGTCAGTATGCAGCCCAATCTGTATGAGGGTGAGCTGATCATTGTAAATAAACTGGCATACCGCTGGTCGGAACCTGACCGTGGGGATATTGTGGTTTTCCCATATCCATTAAACCAGGATATTCGTTTTATTAAACGTGTGATTGGCATTCCGGGAGATCACGTGGTGGTGCAGAATGGGCAGACGATCGTAAATGGCATCGTCCTGTATGAGCCGTACCTGACTGAAGTACCTGCCTATACCGGAGAATGGACTGTTGGCGATAGCGAGGTATTTGTGCTGGGTGATAATCGTAATAATTCCAATGATTCCTCCAGGTGGGGCAATGTTCCATTGGATGACCTGCTTGGGAAAGCTGTGCTTGTTTATTGGCCTCTACAGGACTTTCACATGATCCCGCACTATAATCTTACGGTCAACGGGGGCTGAGCAGTCTGCCGGCCTTTTTTTAACACTTTCCGGTGTTTGTCCTGGTAATCACCTTTCAGTTTACTGCTCTCCATGTGTACAGACACAGCCCATCTCAAAAGACAGAGAGGAATCTTATGATTTGGTCCTTCGTTGCTTTTGACGGGAAAAAATATACACAGAGGGGTGAAGCTTCGAATTGACAGAAAATCAGTATCAATATCAACAAAAAAACAGGATTAATTCATTATTGTTTTATCCTGATTACCCGTTCTTACCCCTTATAATTGAAAGGATGTAAATCGGGCAATAACAAGGGACACCAATGCAAAATTCAACCATCCTCTTTACTGCAACTATTGCTGAAAAAATCAAGCGCTATATTGTTCAGGCACCTGAAATTGCCTTGAAAGCCAGAGCGGGACAGTTTGTAATTCTGCGTCTCGAAGAAGAGGGAGAGCGAATCCCCTTAACTATTGTGGATGCGGATCCGGAAAATGGAACCATTACACTCGTTGTTCAGGAAGTTGGGAAGACTACGAATCATCTGGCTGAAATGAACACAGGTGATTGCATCAGAGATCTTGTCGGCCCTCTGGGAAATGCATCAAAAATTGTGAAGAATTGCCGGGTGGTAGTCATTGGCGGCGGCGTGGGGACTGCTGTGAGTTATCCGGTTGTTAAGGCACTCAAAGCATCAGACGATTTTGTAACAACGATTATCGGCGCCAGAAATAAGGATCTCGTCATCCTTAAAGATGAAATGTCTGCACTGAGTGATGCCTGCTTTGTAGCCACGGATGATGGCAGCTGCGGTCAACAGGGATTTGTTACAGATATTCTGAAAACATTGCTGGAGAGTGGAGAGAAGTATGACCATGCTTACGCCATGGGGCCGCTGCCCATGATGCGGGCTGTGACAGAAGTAACTCGCCGGTTTGATATTCCCACAATGGTGAGTCTGAATCCAATCATGGTGGATGGAACCGGTATGTGCGGCGGGTGCCGTGTACGAGTGGGGGGCGAGAACAAGTTTGCCTGTGTAGACGGCCCGGAGTTTGATGGACATCTGGTTGACTTTACTTCGCTGATCAATCGCAATCGCGCTCATAAGCATGAAGAACAATGTGCACTCGAAGAAAATATCGCCAGGCTGCAGGCGCTCAGCCCGAAAGAACGGATGGCGATTTCACGTCATGAGATGCCGGAGCGGCCTGTAGAAAAACGAATCCATTGTTTTGAAGAGGTCAACCTGGGGTTTTCTGAAGCATATGCCATTCAGGAAGCCAATCGCTGTCTGCAGTGCCGCCACCCAGCGTGCGTGGAAGGCTGCCCTGTAGGGGTTCGGATTCCGGATTTTCTGCACCTGATTGAGCAGCAGGAGTATATAAAAGCTGCCAAAATTATCCACGAAGATAATGTGCTTTCGCGTGTTTGTGCACGGGTTTGTCCACAGTCTGATCAATGTGAGGGTTCCTGTATTCTGACAAAACGCGGTGAAGCGGTAGCGATCGGTGCGCTGGCGCGGTTTGTAACTGATTATGCTGCTGAGCATGAAACCGTTGAAGAGCTGCCTGCGATAGAGAAATTGGGGTACAGTGTCGCAGTGGTCGGGTCAGGCCCGGCTGGCTTGAGTTGTGCTGGTGATCTTATACGACAGGGATATGACGTAACAGTCTTTGAGGCTTTTCATGATTTTGGTGGTGTGCTGATTTACGGTATTCCAGAGTTCCGTCTGCCTAAGGAAATTGTGCAGAATGATATTGCGGCGCTGCAGGCATTGGGGGTCAAGTTCCAGGCAAACACACTGATCGGTGTTACCTATACCGTAGACGAGCTGCTTACACAGGAAGGTTTTGATGCCGTATTTATCGGCGTGGGTGCCGGACTGCCGTATTTTATGGAAATTCCTGGTGAGAACCTGATTGGTGTCTTTTCCGCTAATGAATTTCTGACCAGAGTAAATCTGATGAAAGCCTGGCAGTTCCCCAGGGTGGATACACCTGTGTTCAATGTACAGGGAAAGCATGTGGCTGTCATAGGCGGGGGGAACACAGCACTGGACTCGGCTCGAGTGGCCCTGCGGCTTGGAGCAAGCCAGGTGGATATGATTTACCGGCGCAGTGAAGCCGAAATGCCCGGCAGGATTGAAGAGATTAAACACGCAAAGAGTGAAGGTGTCAGGTTCCAGTTTCTTTGCAACCCTGTTGCTTTTTATGGCGATGAGGATGATTGGCTTACGAGGATACGCTTGATCCGTATGGAGTTGGGAGAACCGGATACCAGCGGACGCCGCCGCCCGGAACCTGTGGAGGGATCTGAGTTTGAAATGCCTGTAGACATGGTTGTTATTGCTATCGGTAACGGTGCGAATCCGATTATTCAGAAAACAACCAATGATCTGGAATTCAATAAACGGGGCAACATAATTGTGGATAGTGAAAGTATGTATACCGGCAAAGAGGGTGTTTTTGCAGGTGGTGATATCGTCACCGGTGGTGCAACGGTTATTCTGGCTATGAGCGCCGGGAGAAAAGCAGCTGCTTCGATTGACAGGTACCTGTCTATGAAGAGTGATGTACGGTTTACTGAAGAGCCATCCTTGTTAGCGGCGCCGGGCGATTGATCCCATTGATTCTGCCGGGTATATAGGGAAACCGCCAGAGACCGAATACAGCAGATAGAATAGCAAACACGACAGAAAATACTGTAAGGTTTTTGGAGCATACTATCCGAAAAACCTGACAGTTTTGTGTTCCCTGTGTGAGTTCCGTGTCAGACAGCCGCAGGTGATCAGAGATTTCGGAGCAGACGCAGTTCGGGCAGCAGGAATGGTACGACAATAATTGTGCCCACGGCAAGTGCAGCAGTACCTGTGACCAATGGGGCCGCAGTGAGCAAGGATGCCACAAGCAGGCTGGCGGCAGCACCCAGTACAGTACCGGTAATAACACGCAGTAAAGGTTTGCGCTGGTGCAGGATCGAAGGAAAACTGCGGGATAGAATATACAGCAACAAGCCCGTTTCGAGTGTGAAAGCCAGACTGTTACTCAGGGCAATTCCAGCAGCACCCATGGCGCGGTACAGCAGGATCCCCACGGTAACAAACACAGCCGCACCGAGGCCGCGGCTGATCAGAGGTATGCGTGCATTCTGTCTGGCGTAAAAAGCCCGTGCGGCAATCTCAAGCAGTGAATGCCCGATCAGACCCAGCAGATATGCTCTGGCGGCATGGACAACCAGGGTTGTCCCGTGTGAGTCGAAACCGAATACGGCTTCAATCAGCGGTCTGATGGTTACCGAGAGCAGCACGGCTGAGGGAATTGTCAGTGCAAGGATGATCCGGATGGCGCGCTGGACGGAGTCAGCAAAGGATGAGTCATCTTTACGGGCAAAAAACTCCGAAAGTGTGGGGTGAATGGCTGTGCCGATGGCTGTTCCGAAAATTGTCTCCGGCACCTGCATGATCAGCCAGCCATAGGCGAGGGCGGTGATAGAACCTGTATCCAAACGGGATGCAAGGTTATCCTGTACGACAAAAATCAATTGAAAGACTCCGATGGTGAGAATCCGGGGGGCAAAGAGTCGTGCAACACGGAGCACACCCGGATAGCGTATCTGCAGGCTGGGAGACCATCTGAATTTGAACCGCACAAGGCCGGGCACCTGAATGGCCAGGTGGAGGACTGCCCCCAGGATCACACCGTAGACCAGACCGTGGATTCCCAGACCGAATGCCGGCAGTGTAAGGCCCCCGATCTGATAGCCGTCGGCAGGCGCAAGCACAAGAGCGCCGAAAATCTGGCCGCTGTCAAACAGAACCGGAGCCAGAGCTGGCAGCAGGAAATGCTGATTCGCCTGGAGTCCTGCACTTACCAATCCGCTGACAGAAAAGATCAGGGTAGCGATCAGGTTCAGACGCATCAAATCAGCTACAAGGTCCTGCATCTCCCGGTTGAATCCGGGGACGATGCCTGCTTCTGCGCTCACAATTTGATCCGCAAAGAGTGCCAGGAAAACAGAAGCCAGAGCGGTAATTAAAAATGCCCAGTTTGCCACACGGCTGAACAGATTCCACAGTTCCTCGCGGCCGGAGCGGTCGAGAGTCTGGGAAAGTACCGGGATGAAGGCGACAGCGAGTGCCCCACCGGAGATTGCAGCAAAAAGCAGATCCGGCAGGTTGTTGGCGGCATTGAAGACATCGAGATCTGTACTGACGCCGAATTGGCGGCCGATTACAATCTGCCGAAGCATCCCGAACAGTTTATCGAGCGTAAAAAAGATGGCAAGCAGCAGTGAAGACCGGGCAACATGGGTTAAGAGCGGTTTTTTTTCCTGTTGGGGTTTCATTATTTGCTCCATCAGGCAGCCTCGGAAAACGAAAAACCAGAATTCAGCCCATTAAAAGAAAAAAATCTGGTATGGATTTTACGGATATGCGCCGACCCGTTCAAGCTGGATCCGAGCCGGATCCCAATCCGGGTGCAGTTCCAGCGCGACGCGCCAGTCATGTATGGCCTGATCAATATCGCCCAGGCCTTCGTATGCTAACCCGCGCCAGTAGAAGCATTCCTCAAGCACAGGCTCACTGATAGTTTCGAGCAGGGTTGTGTTGGCCAGGTTGATGACATCTCCAAAGCGACCGCTGTAGTAGTATGCCCAGAAAGGCCCGGTTTGATACCACATAATCCGGTATGGTCGTGAGACATCATCTAATGTAAGGGATGCGTAGATGGCAAAAGCCTGGTCATAGGCGTAGGCAGCGTCTACATACTGCTGCAGGGCAACATGACTGGTGCCGAGATTAAACCAGGCAAAAAACTCATCCAGTTCGGTTTCGGTCTGTGTTTGTGATACGGCTGTTTCAAGTGCATGCTGAGCTGCCCAGGCAGAATCGAGCCAGGGGCCCAGCGCTTCGAAGAGGGCTTCTTCCTGTTCGGCAGGATATACAACCAGGAAGATGTAGTTAAAGGAAATCCATCCGTCGAGGAACTCATCGTAAGTTGTCAGATGGTCCTTGCCGTCTTTAATATAGGTGTCCTGCACAAGAAAGGAGTTTATTGTGTCGTCGTAGCCGGTAACAAACTGGTAGTGGCCAAGCCAGCCAAGGTTGCCGGTGTAGTCAACCTCATAGTACCCTTTCTCGACAAGAACGGGGAACCCGGCGGAAATAAGTTGTTTGAGAACCTGGATATCGCCACCCTGCCGGATGATCATATTCAGAAAAGTCTGAGTGCGGACGAAATCTTCCATTTCGGAGGGCAGGACATTCTTATCCTTGTCAGAAGGTTTGACATAGGCACCAACAACATCACGATCCCCGTCCCATCCCCAGAAGTTAAGTGCCATGGAGAGGTTTGATGGTCCGCAGTAATTCCAGCGATTGTGCTGGTCTTCATATTGAACGCCCTCGAGGAAAACGGACTGAGGGAGAGGTTGAAGGGTTGGTGTTGGAGTGGCGGGTTCCGGTGTAGGGGTTTCAGGTGCGTCGGTTACTTCAGGTGTGAGTGCAGACAGGGTCTGCTGTACGATCGTTGCTAGCTGCTGCTGTTGTTCCGGCACAAAAATGGCTTCCTCCGGCGGATTGATCGCATATTTTATCCGTGTCTGCAGCTCATCAATACGCCAGGAGAGTTTCTCATGGATGAAGGGGATTTGATAAAGAGCGATGGCCAGTATTCCTGTCAGCACAGGGATACCGATAAACCACAGCAGAGTTTTCTTACGCGTTGTCCGAAACATGGGTGAATTATAACCGAGAGTTGTCCACTTGATCTACCGGTGGATCAATGCGTCTCGCTCCGGCCCGACGGATACCATACGGACGGGGAGGTTTGTTTCGGTTTCAATCAAACGGATATACTGCTGTGCTCCTGCAGGCAGTTTGTCCGGGCTGCGCACAGATGTGATGGGTTCTGCCCAACCGGGTAGTTCGGTGTAAACCGGCATATAACTTCCGATGGCGTCTGGTGTATCCGTGAGGTTTGGTGAGGAGAGACCGTTGCAGGAATAGGCAGTACAGACTTGCAGCGGTGAAATCCCGGAGAGAATATCCAGCTTGGTGAGTGTGAGCTCGGTGAAGCCATTCACTCTGGCGGCATAACGAAGGAGAACAAGATCCAGCCAGCCGCAGCGGCGAGGGCGTCCGGTTGTTGTACCGAATTCGTCCCAGGGGTTTTCGCCGGTGCCGCGCAGCAGATCGCCTTCGGGCCCAGTGAGTTCAGTGGGAAAGGGTCCCTCGCCGACTCTGGTTTGGAAGGCTTTGGTGACACCGATAATACGCTGCAGAAAAGAGGGGCCGATTCCGAGTCCGAGCAGGGCTCCCGGCGCAGTCGGGCTGGAGCTGGTTACGTACGGATAGCTTCCGTGATCGATATCAAGCAGGGTGCCCTGGGCTCCTTCTGCGAGAACGGTTTTCCCCGCTTCAAGAGCTTCAGCGATTTTCGAGCCGGTGTCTGCCAGATATGGTTTCAGGCGGGTGGCAATCTGGTGGAAGCGGGCGCTGATCGCTTCGGCATCCAGAGGGGGTTGTCCGTAGATTCGTTCCAGTAGTTTATTTGCGGCTGCAACATGTTCACGGATCAGGCGGGCAAAGGTATCCGGTTTTTCCATGGCGCCGGCCCGGATGCCGCGTCGGGCGGCTTTATCTACATAGGCCGGCCCGATGCCGCGCCTGGTTGTGCCGATTTTTAATCCACCACGCTGGGATTCCTGCGCACCATCCAGGGCGATATGAGCCGGGGTGAGGATATGAGCAGCCCGCGATATTTTCAGGCGTTCCGGGCTGATATCGACACCCAGCTTTTTCAGGTCATCAAGCTCGGCAATAAACCGCTCGGGGTTGATCACCATTCCATTTCCAAGAATGCACAGCGTATGTGGATGAATGATACCGGAAGGAATAAGGTGCAGCTTGTATATTTGACTACCGACGGTAACGGTATGCCCGGCATTGTCCCCGCCGGAGAATCGAGCGGTGATATCGGCTTTTACTGCCAACAGGTCTGTAATGCGGCCTTTTCCCTCATCTCCCCATTGTGCGCCCAGGATCATATCAAGAGGCATGATTCCCTCCTTCTGACAGAAAAAATCTATGTGCGGTACGACCGGATCATACCAGACATCACGCTCTTTGCAACGATTCCTTGCAGTTATACTTACATTTCTTCATTCTACTACTGAGAAACGGCACAAGGTTATTGATCTGTTCCAGATGCAGCGATCAGGCTATAATCAGGAAGCGGAGGATGGCTTCTATGGGCAAAAAAGGTAGGATGCTTCTCAGCATTCCAGTTGTAGTACTTCTTGCTTCCTTTCTCAATCCATTTCACCTGTACTCTGTTGAGACGTCTTCACTTACCCAGGGAACATTCCCAACTCCGACCCCCGATGCTGAAGGGAATATTATCTATGTGGTTCAGTCCGGCGATTCGCCCTGGACGATTGCCGCTGTTGCCGGAATCACTCTGGAAGAATTGTATGCCCTGAATGGAATGCAGCAGGACGATTTTATCACGCCCGGTATGCAGCTTCTGCTGGGGACGGCTCCACTTCCTACGGAGACCTCTCCGCCGGCGGCTCAGCTCACCGAAACTGCGATGGCGATACCCTCCACTCCGGTCTATGGAGTGGGTGAAATCTGCATCCTGATTTTTGAGGATGAAAACGGGAATGCGCGCCTGGACGAGACTGAAGGCGCACTCCCCGATGGGCAGATCAGTGTCATTGGAGTTGATGGAACGCAGGTTGGTGAACACACAACAGATACGGATCCAGAGGGATTCTGTTTTAAGGATGTTGAGTATGGTGATTACAATGTAAGTGCTGCAGTTCCGGAACACTTCAATGCCACCACGAGTATGAACCTTGGGATCACGCTTGAAGCCGGTGATGTGAGCTATATCCAGTTTGGTGCACAAGCCAGTGGAGTGGTTGATCTTCCTGACAACGACCAGGGTAATCAGCGTTCCCTGGTGTTGGGGATTCTCGGGGTGTGTCTGCTGATCGCGGCTGGAGGTCTTGGATTCTACGCTTTTCGGTACACCCGTTGATACACTCTTACATCTGATTGGGCTGGAATAATCCCGTTATTCTTGATCCCACAGGAAACATTCCTGTCGTCGGTGTTTTTCCCCTTTTTGATCCGAATACACTGCTGGAGATCAGAAAATTTATCTGTTTGTAATCTACAGCTGTTTCCCTGTTATCAACGATGTTTTTATACGCAGTCACTCCTGTTATCACACCCTTTTTTGGATACCTTTTATGGCAATGTTTCCAAGAACCTGTTAGATTCCAGTCTGGGGTCATTGTGTATAGATTTACCAGGTATCACCTGTGGTTTTACTTTCAGGACAGAACTACAATCAATAAGCGAGGAGCTGCTGGAGTTAGTGGATGGATAGAGCAAATATTTCATTTATTACCCAGAGAATTAAAAAGAAGCAGAATATCTCTGAGATTCTCTACCAGATATTGGAGAGAATTGAGATCGTTCTGGAGACTACTGGTAGTGTCATCGTGATGCATGGTCTCGATTCTGCTTCTGAATCCTCGATTTTAATCTATCCACAAACCGGACCGGAAGCGAATATAAATCAGACAAAGTTGAAAGACCTGGGAAGAGGGTGTGGTGAAATCCACAACAGGCTTGTACTTTCCGCCCCCTCATTGAACGCACTGGGTCTGACTTTTCCCCAGATAAAAGACGAATTGTTTGCTGTGGCTGAGCCGATCATCATCAATAATACTGTCGAAGGAGTCATCCTCGCCATTCGTGAAAATAGCAGGAAGTTTTCTTCAGCAGAATATGAGATACTGCAGCTTTTTGCTTCACAGGCCTCCATGGCTATCGAAAACTCAGCGTTGATTTCCACTGTACAGGAGCGAGCCGTTCGCGTACTGCAGATGAACCACCTGACCAATGCTGCATTGAGGGCCGGGGACTTGCAGTCCCTGTTGAGGGTTGTATCTGAAGGGATGGCGGATCTGATCCATGCTGATGGATGCCTGATTGTATTATGGGATGAAGACCGTGGAGAGCCAGTTCCGATGTCCGCCTTTGGTCCGGAGCGCGATATTTTTCCTCAAACAAAGCTGAGTATCCATGATCATGAGATGATACGGAATGTTCTCAGTGCATCGCGGCCATATCTTTTTGAGGATTTCTCACGGGGTTCCTTTAATTATAAAAAATCGATGCTTTTCCAGTCCGCCCAGGCAGGCATGGCACTGCCCCTGATTACCGGCAAACGCTGGCTGGGTGTAATTTTCCTGACTTATATGAATAATCATGCGTTTCAGGAGGAAGAAATCCAGCTCTGTGAGCAGGCTGCTGCACAGGCGGTGCTTGCGCTGGCGAAGACACAGGCTTTTGAGGCAGAACAGCAGCGAAATGTGGAGCTGGAAGCCCTGCGCCTGGCAAACCTGAGTATTACCTCCAGCCTGGACATCCGTCTTGTCCTTGAGACCATTCTTGAGCAGACTCTGCAGATGGTGGATGGGGAAGATGCGCATGTGTTTTTATATGAGGGAGACCGTCTGATGTTTGGGGCAGCCAGGTGGACAGGCGAGTATCAACGAGAACCCTATAAAGAACCCAGAAAAGATGGTCTTACCTATAGTGTTGCACGAAGTGGCCGTCGTATTGTTGTTGAGGATGTGAGTGAACATCCGCTTTTTAAGACCTGGAACTGGGGGGGGGCGATAATCGGGCTTCCCATTCGGGTAGGAAACCATGTGCTCGGAGTAATGAATGTGGCTTATGATAAGCCGCATAAATTCTCTCAGGCGGAAATCCGTGTGCTGGAGCTGATGGCTGATCAGGCTTCGATTGCGCTGGAAAATGCCCGTTTATTTGACCGGATGGATGCTGAGCGTCGTCGGGTTTCTTTTCTGTACGATGTGGCCCGTGAGGTGGGGAGCAGCCTGAGCCTGAAAAAGACACTTAAGCAGGCTACGGAACGGATCAGGCAAAATCTGGATGGATATCTTGGTAGTGCATTCATTTACTATCCTGAGGTAGAGCAGATTGAAATGGTCTGTTCCTATTCCCGTGATGAGACAGATGCTGAATCATGGAATGTCCTGAAACGTATGAGTACAGGCGATGGTATCGAAGGCTGGGTTGTGAAAAACAGGGAGTGTGCAGTACTTGACGATTTCCGCTCCGACCCGCGCTGGAAAAACTATGGAATTGTCATTCCGGATGAGGTTGTGGCCATGGTTGCTATGCCGCTGCTTTCCGGTGAGGACCTGTACGGTGTAATTTCCATTTTGGCAGAAACCCCGTTTGATCAGGCCCAGGTTGATATGGTTCAGGCTGTCAGCCATCAGATCGGGCTGGCACTTTCTAATGCCGCCAGCTATCAGTCGCTGCAACGGAAACTGAATGAACGCCAGCTTCTTCAGCAGATTGCCCAGGCTGTAAACCGCCGCTATGAATTGGAGCCCCTGCTGAAAGAAGTAGTAGATCAGATTGCGGCACTGCTGGATCTTGAGCTGGTGGAAGTTTTCCTCCGTGATGGAGATGTCCTCAGGCTGAGAGCTGCCAACACCGAGCTCACAGAGGAAAAAATGGATATTCCTATCCAGGAGGGGATCGTCGGCCGGGCAGCCAGGGAAGAAAAACCATTGCTGGTGGAGGATGTCAGCAAAGATCCGGATTTTGTCGGGGATATTAATATCATCGAATCGGAAATAGCAGTTCCACTGAAGCGGGCGGATGAAGTGATTGGTATTTTGAATGTGGAAGCAAGCCGAAGGCGGAGGCTGCAGTTGGATGATCTGCGACTTCTAACTCTAATTTCGGATCAGATTGCGGTGGCCTCGGAACGGGCCAGCCTGTATGGGCGCCTGCGAAACCAGACCCTCCAGCTGGAGGAACTGGTGGCAGAGCGGACAGCTGAGCTGGAAAGTGCGCTGGAGAAAGCCCAGCAGGCCGATAAACTGAAGACCCAGTTTGTTGCAGATGTCTCCCATGAACTGCGAACACCACTCACCAATATCCAACTGTATCTTGAACTTCTTGAAATGGGTAGCGAGGATAAATCCGACGAATATATGAGTACGCTTCATCGGGAAACTGAGCGTCTGACAACCTTGATTGAAAGTTTGCTGGCAATTTCCAGGCTGGATACCGATACGGTAAGGATGAATATTCAGGAGCTGGATCTCAATGCATTGGTTGAACGGCTGGTCCAGGATCGCAGGCGATTGTTCACGGAGAAGGATGTGGCGCTGACTTTTGAACCAGAACACCAGCTGTCAAAAGTTATGGGAGATGAGGGTTCACTTTCTCAGGTTGTGGCCAACTTACTGACAAATGCGCTGCAATATACCCAGAGAGGCGGGAGCGTTTCGCTCCATATTAGAACCTGCCAGAAGGACGGGCAGGATGGTGTTTGTGTGGATGTTCAGGATACAGGGCTGGGGATAAGCAACGAGGAGCAGAATCAGCTGTTCACCCGTTTCTTCCGAGGCTCCGCAAGCCGCAGGATGAAAACATCCGGAACTGGATTGGGGCTGGCTATCTGCAAAGAAATTTTGAACCGCCATCATGGAGATATTACAGTCAGGAGCCAGCTGAATGAAGGTACCATCTTCACCATCTGGCTCCCGGCAAATTCGGAGTAACTGTCCGTTCTCAGCCTTTATTCTTACGCTTCAAGTCCAATGAACGATAGATGGAATCGAATACGGCGTTATCTTCCATCAGATTGATAAACGCATCGAGTTTTTCCGGTTGGGCCAGGCGTGTCCGGCTCCAGACGTTCTCAACAGCGTTTACGGTTTCCATGGTGTTTTCTTTGACAAGCAGAATGGGGATATTCAGATTTTCGGCTTGCTGAACAACCAGGGAACTTGGATGGAGGTTGCCTGTCAGGATCAGCGCAACAGTGGAAGTTTCCAGAGCCGCGAGTTGAATATCTGCCCTGTCGCCCCCGGTGATAACGGCTTTATTACGTTGATGGCGGAAGCGTGACAATGCAGCATCCAGAGTCATAGCTCCGACAGCGAAACTCTCGACCAGGATGTCAGGGTTAAGACTCTTTGTAAGGAGTTCAGCTTCAAGGACGGAAGTAAGTTCGCCGATACTGATGGCGGAAAGCCGCGGCTTTTTCGGTAGAGCGCCGTGCACGCAGATCCCCTCTTTCTCCAGGCAGGGGATCACAATGTCCTTGATAAACGCTTCTGATTCAACTGGAATGTGGTTCAAAAGGATACAACTTAGTTGGTCGCTAAGGCGGAATTTTGCTGACAGGGAGTCATCCAGAATCTGGATATCGTTCTGGTAGCGGATGACTGCCATGGCGGGGGCGGCGAAGTCTTTAGCCAGGCTGGGAATAGATAAGTCCAGGGCATGTCCTTCGCGCAGATTGCTGCCGCCCTCCAGCAGGAGAACATCTTTACCATCCCCTGCTTTGGCGGCGGCATCGCGGATAAGTTT
Organism: Anaerolineales bacterium; assembly: GCA_016927115.1. Classification (GTDB taxonomy): domain Bacteria; phylum Chloroflexota; class Anaerolineae; order Anaerolineales; family E44-bin32; genus JAFGNH01. Next base: position 58,383 of record JAFGNH010000037.1, read on the forward strand.
CCGATAATCTGCCTGTGGTCCTGTCGTCAGGCAGGAACGAAGCGTGGATGAGGTTATGACAACAGGAGAGAGAATGGATGGATCTTCTTTCAACTCCAGCATACGCTGCACGAAGACCGCATCCTGATCGACAAGCTTCCCTTCTGGAGTACGCCAGGGTTGGGTGCTTACCGGTTTCAGATACCCTACTTTATAGCCGTCCGACTGAAGCTGCTTTCCAAGCGCCAGGCAGACAGCTGTTTTCCCGGAATGTGGTTCAACCGAGGTTATGTAGAGTGTTTTCATTTTAAGCACTCCCTCCTCTATTTGAATGTCCGGATGAATGGCTCAACTCCTGGCTTGTTTATCAGGATTAAGCACCAGGCGCATATCAATTGCCATACCACCTTGCCCTTTTTCATAGATGATGAAAGGATTGATGTCGAGTTCGGTGATTTCCGGAAAATCTGTGACAAGCTGACCAATTCTCAGAATCGCGTCGATAAGCACCTCCTTATCCGCGGGGGGATTGCCTCGTACGCCATCGAGCAGGGCGCGTGTGCGAATTTCATAAATCATCTGCTCTGCTTCACGGCGGGAGAACGGGGCGACCCGGAATGAGACATCCTTCAATACCTCAACAAAAATACCACCCAGCCCAAACGTGACCAGGGGGCCGAATTGGGGGTCGCGGTTCATTCCGATAAGAATTTCCAGCCCGGAGGGGGCCATTTTCTGAACCATACAGCCCCACAAACGGGCTTCTGGTGCATAACGCTGCGCGCGATAGGTGATGAGGTCGTAAGCATCGCGAACATCTGCGGCTGAGGACAGGCCCACTTTTACACCGCCCACATCGGTCTTGTGCAGAATGTCCGGGGAGGCAATCTTCAATACGATCGGGAAGCCCATTTCAGCAGCTATATCCGCGGCTTCTTCAGGGTTGGTCGCCAGTTTTGCATCCGGGTATGGCAAGCCGTATGCTTCAAGGATTTCACGGGATTCGTAGTCGCCCAATGAGAATCTGCCGTCGGCAAGCACCTTATCAAATGCCTTGCGTGCCTGGTCCTTATTCACATCCAGTTTCTCAAAAACAGGCAGCGGTTCATTCTTGTATGACCGATAGGTGCTCATCGCCTTCAGCACCATGGCTGCACGTTCGGGAAAAGAATAATTAGGAATGTTGTTGGCTTTGAGGTATTCGGAACCTTCTTTTGCACGGGCTTCACCCATCCAGCAGCCAATAATCGGGATGTCTGATCCCCTGGCCAGGTCAACAACCACTTCGGCAACATTCTTGATGTCTGTATTCGCCTGAGGAGTAAGGATCACCAGCAAAGCATCGACATTCGGGTCTGCAAGTACACGCTCTATTGATTTCCGGTAGCGATCTGAGCGGGCATCACCGAGAACATCTACCGGATTGGCAGCGCTGGCGGCATCGGGGAGGAACGCTTCAAGGTCCCGCACACATTCGTTTTCCAGCTGAGCGAGTGTCAACCCGGCTCTCTCCAGAGCATCGGTGGCCAGGATACCAGGCCCACCGGCGTTGGTAACGATAGCAATGCGGTCGCCTTTCAATGGCGGAAGGTAGCCGAAGGCGAGGCCGTAGTCGAACATATCCTGCAGTGAATCCGCCCGGATGACGCCGGCCTGGCGGAAAGCAGCCTGGTAAGCCTGTTCGGAACCAGCCAGGGAACCGGTGTGCGAGCTGACCGCCCGTGCACCGGCTTGCGTGATGCCGGATTTCAGCGCGATGATGGGTTTTTTCTTGCTGACCTCGCGTGCTACCCGGATAAATTCTTGCCCGTCAGGCAACCCTTCAGTGTAAATCAGGATAACATTAGAGGAAGGATCATCTTCCCAGGCGCGGAGCAGTGCTGTTTCATCGACGTCTGCTTTATTGCCGAGCGATACAAACTGGCTCAGTCCAAGCTCTCCAGCCATTGCCCAGTCCAGAATGGCGGTGCCAAGTGCGCCAGATTGGGACATGAAAGCCATAGGGCCGCTTGGAGGCGACCCCGCTGAAAAGGAGGCGTTCATCGGCGTGACAGTGTCAATAACACCCAGGCAGTTCGGCCCGACGATGTTGATCTTGTATTCGCGGGCGATTTCCAGAATGTCTTTCTCCCGTTCCAGTCCTTCGCGGCCGGATTCGCGGAACCCAGCAGTAATGATGATCACTGAGCGGATTCCCTTTTCACCACAGGCCCGCAGTGCTTCGGGAACAATACCAACCGGGATTACTATGACTGCAAGATCGATTGGGTTCGGAGCTTCCTGGACGGAGGCATAGACCTTCAACCCCAGAATCTCCTCTGCACCGGGATTGATTGGGTAGACTTTGCGATCGTCTGCAAGATAACCACCCTCAACAAGGTTCTGTACAACAGCATACCCCAGCTTGCCGGGATTAGTAGATGCGCCGATTACTGCGACGGCTCTTGGAGAGAAAAATGCTTCAATTGACACTGGTATACTCCTCTATTTTAGTATATACGAGATCCCGCTTCAGACAGAGGTTTTTTCACTTTTCAGGCAGTTAAACATTTTGTTCGCCTGTCCGCACTGAGAGGAGCTGGATTCCCGTCTTATTCCTTGATTAGCGAGAATTATCTTATAAAGGCAAGATTCAGATATCTTCCGGCATGGGAAAAGGTCTCTGCTGACCCTTTTCACAATCCGGGAAATAAGACCGTACTGCAGCAGAGTTATCCTCGCATTCAGATCGATTTCGAAGGCGGGTTGGATATAAAATTCTGCTTATCAGTTACCACCAACCCAAAAGGGTAAAGTACGGTGATTAAAAGGTCAAGTTAGGAATGTCAGGTATTGGGGTATCAGTTGTCTGGAAGACCTGGAACAACGGTACAGAACAGGGCAGCGGGATTGTGGAGGGTGGTTTACAGCTGCTCAGAGAGTCCAGGGAGAGGAAGCTGGGCAACAGGGCGGTATGAACGGCGGTGATAAGGGCAGATCCCGCATTTCCGTAAAGCAGCCTGGTGTTCTCGGGTTCCATAGCCCTTGTTTTTAGCAAAGGCATACACTGGATATTGCCTGTCGATCTGGACCATCATTTGATCGCGGGTAACTTTGGCAATGACAGACGCTGCTGCAATTGAGAGGACAAGGCTGTCGCCGTGTGCTATGGATGTTTGCGGTATTTCCACCTCTGGCAACTCAAGGTAGTCAATGATCAAGTGGACCGGTTTCCGGGAGAGATTTTCCAGGCTGCGGCTCATGGCCAATCGTGTGGCAGGGAGAACACCTATGGCGTCCACCTGCTCAGACGATACCACACCAATACTGGTCTCGATAGCAGTTTGTGAGATCACTTCAGCCCAGTGCTCCCGCTGGTTGGCGGACATCAGCTTGGAATCCCGCACTCCATGCAGCGACTCGAGGAGACTGGCTGAGGGTGCAGGCAGGATGACTGCAGCAGCAACAACCGGGCCAGCCCATGCGCCTCGGCCCACTTCATCCAGGCCGGCAGCCGGCCAGAATCCCTGTTGGTATAGATCGTTTTCAATCTTCAGAGTTGGGAATAAGGCTTGTTTCGCTGGGTTCATACTTTCCTTGCCGCCAATTGCGCCGAATGGCGAATAGATCAGAGAACATGTTCACCGAATCCCGCAGAATACGGATACGACTTCCGGGCCTGTAGTACCAGTCGATCGGAATTTCGATAATGTTCATGCCGCGTTTTTGTGCGATATACAGCAGCTCTACATCGAACGCCCAGCCATCAAGCTGCTGTACTGAAAACAGGGGTTCGACAATGGTTTGGTGGAAACACTTGAAGCCGCACTGTGTGTCCTGCAGGCCGGGAAGGGCGATCAGACGTACCAGGAGGCTGTAGATTCTACCGATCAGGTGGCGGGATTCGGGTTCGTTATAACGCATAGCCCCCGGAACTTCGCGCGATCCAATGGCGATATCATAGTTCTTGCAAACCGGAGGAAGGAAACGTGTGACCTGCTCGATCGGCATGGACAGGTCTGCATCGCAGATAAACCTGTAAGTGCCGCTCGCTGCCAGGATGCCGCGTCGAACAGCAAGTCCTTTGCCTGCACGTGTCTCCTGGATCAAATGAACCTCAGGGAAACGGGTTTCGTAAAGCTGGGCGATTTCTGCCGTCCGATCGCAGCTGCCATTTTCAACAACGATAATTTCCGCAGTAAATTTCTGCCGGGACAGGAAAGCCAGAATCTTATCCAGGCTGTCAGCGAGACGCTGTTCTTCATTGTAGGCCGGGATGATTATGGAAAGAAAGGCCATGGAATCTCCGGAGAAATGGTGCTCAAAGTGGAAGGTTAAAATTACTGAATACCAGAACAGCAAACAGGCCAAGGATGATCAACTCGAGGAGAATCAACAGACCAATGATCATCCATTGTTTGCGCTCAAACAGGAGTCCTCTGCGTTTCGGCTTCGCCTCAATTTGCTCTTCCTCAATAATGTCCGGGAAGAAAGTATCGTCCTCAAGAAAATCGGGTTCATAACCGGATTCCAGCAGAGCAGCGGGTTCCTCAGGAAAAACCCCAGTTTCCTCAGGGTCTTCTTCTGAAGGTTGTGTGTTTCGCAGCAGAAGCTCAGTCAGATATTTTATATCTTCCTTATCCAGAATCTCGGGCAGCTGCTGGAGATTGGCAGAGAAATAGTCGACAGCATCAGCGGGGACGATACGCACTCTCGGGCGGGCTGTATCGACAAGCGTGCGTGGATTGGTGAAGAGCAGGATGGTCTCTATGTCAATCAGAGCGAGCCCTTCATTTTCCAGGGATTTTTTCAGGATGGTGGCACTATTAAGAATGATTTCCTGGAAATTTGGTTTGCTTTTTTTGAACTTCCTGCTTCGTTGATCAAAAATCATCCATTCGGTGCCCTTTGCCCGATAGATGCCTTTGAGCGGTTTGGCCATCATTATAAGGATACCCTGGGGCCCAAGCAGAACCATGATGCAGTTTTTTGCATCAATGCCGGGTACTGCGAAATCCCGGAATAGTGTGTATTCTTTATCAAGCGTCCGCTGCAGGCGTTTGATTGCCAGATCTTCTGACTTTACCAGTGTGCGCCAATTTATACCGTATTCCAGCATGCCGTTTATCAGCTGGAGTGGGCTGATTTTTCCTTCTTCATCTCGAAACGGAGAACATTCAATAATCTTCATGTTCCTAATCCAATGTGAAAGAGATGGGCAGATTTATTCTGACCCTGAAGGAATTATAGACTGCCTTGGGAGTCTGACAAGTCCCTTCAGAAAACAGGATAATGGATATAATGAATTAAGAGGTGTGAGATGGCTGGATTCAGACGCTGGTTCAGGGCACTGCTTATTGTGTTTCTTGGGATGCAGGTGTTTTTGTATACGGCAGAAGGACAGGCTGAACGATGTGCGCTGGTACTGGATGCCAGCGGCCCCCTGACACCTGCCATGGCCGAGTACCTTGACCGCGGGCTGGCTGCAGCTGAGCAGAAAGCCTGCCAGGTGGTAGTGCTTCAACTGGATACACCCGGCGGGTCTATCGATCTGATGAGCCGCATGGTGCAGTCGATTCGCAGCAGTGCTGTCCCTGTCGTTGTCTATGTCTCGCCACGCGGCGCAATGGCAGGCAGCGCCGGGACGGTGCTTACACTGGCAGGCCATGCTGCGGCAATGGCTCCTGAAACCGCGATCGGTGCCGCCAGCCCTGTCAGCATGCAGGGGGAGATGGATGAGGTTCTCGAAACCAAAACCAAAGAAATCATGAAGGCATCCATCCGCAGCCTCGCTGAGCGGAGGGGCTATGAGGCTGTCGCACTTGCTGAAGCAACGGTTGAAGATGCGGCAGCGGTTTCCTCGCAGGAAGCCTATGATATCGGGCTGGTTGATTTTATCGCTGAAGACCTGGATGATTTATTCCGGCAGTTGGATGGTTTTGAGGTACAGATGGGGACCAGGACCAAAACGCTTGAGATTGCTGGTGCCGCCAGGGAAACCTTTAACCCCAGTTTTATTGAACAGCTGCTCCAGACGCTGACCAACCCGAACATAGTCTTTCTGTTGATTTCTGTTGGTGTCCAGGCGCTGTTGATTGAAATTTCAAATCCGGGAGGGTGGGTCGCGGGTTTTATCGGTGTGGTTTGCCTTGCATTGGGCGGGTATGGTCTGGGTGTGCTGCCGGTGAACTGGTTTGGATTGATTTTCCTGATCACGGCCTTTGTTCTTTTCTTTCTGGAGGTAAAAGCGCCCACTCATGGCGCACTGGCAGCGGCAGGAATAGCCAGTTTTATAGCCGGATCGCTGATTCTCTTTAATTCCCCTGGAACTCCTGCTTTCCAGCGAGTGTCCCTGCTGCTGATTATCGGGATGGCAGTGTTTACGGCCGCAGGATTTGGCGTTATTATTAGTTTTGCACTCAAAGCTGCCAGACGGCCTGCATCTGTCGGTAAAGAAGCTTTACCCGGGAAAATCGGTATTGTCCGTACCGAATTAAATCCGGAAGGTATGGTGCTTGTGGCAGGTGAGCTCTGGAGTGCCGTGCTGGAGGATCGGAAGACGGAACTCGATGCCGGCAAACAGGTACAGATTGTTCGTGTAGAAGGTTTGCATATATTGGTTCGACCGTATAAGGTAGAGAATTAACTTGCCAAGCCGGGTGTCTTCCATGTAAACTTGACATCAATCATACGCCGAGGAGGAAAGTATGTCCCCCGCAGCTTTTCGATTTATTGTCCGGACTGGGCCAAATCCAGGCACAGCGTTTGATATTGTAAAGGAGCGGACTCTTTTTGGACGGGATGTTACTTGCGATATCGTCATTGGCGACGCCGAAGTTTCCCGTGAGCATGCTCGTTTAACCCGTACACCAGGTGGGTATGTTGTTGAAGACCTTGGTTCCACCAACGGAACATTCGTCAATGGGGAAAGGATTATGGCTCCCCGTGTACTGAATTCAGGGGATTTGGTAGGTTTGAGCGAAAATGTAACGCTGACCTTCAGCTCTACCTCCCCGGAAAGCGCTTCGACAGTTATAAGCTCTCCTGTTTCACCACAAACAGCGCCTCCCAGGCCCACACCGGAAGCTGCCCGAGGGAAAACCCCTTCCCGGGCCCCCATCCCACAGCCAGATATTGAGTCGGAAGCTGAACCTAAAAAACGAAGCCCATGGCTATATGCAGGCTGTGGCTGCCTTGTACTCCTTGTGATCCTTATCGTAGTTGGAATCCTGATGGATATGTATATGCCCGACGTTCTCTATGCACCCTTGAAGATGCTGGGCTTCTGATCTATTCCAACAGGATCGTTGAGTTGGCCTTCTGACGGGTTCCCTATGGAGCCCGTCTGTTTCTTTAATTTCCTTGTCGACTATAACTTTCTGTGACTTTCTCCAAGATACCGCATCTAATGTCTTGAGACCTTAAATAAGACAGGAGTTGTTAACTATGGAGATGGTAATTTCATTCCCCGGTGGACTGCGGGTAGATGCGGATTTCGGCGGGCAAATTGTGAGGACAGATCAACCCCCACAAGGCGGCGGAGACGGCTCAGCGCCCACACCGTTTGTAACTTTTCTGGCTTCGATCGGAACCTGTGCAGGAATTTATGTACTCGGTTTCCTTCGTCAGCGCAGCCTTCCCACCGAAGGCGTACGCCTTGTACAGCGAATGCGCTCCAATCCGTTTACCGGCCTGGTCGAGTCAATCGACCTGGATATTCAACTTCCCGAAGCGATCCCTGAAAAGTATCACGCAGCAATCATTCGATCGGCGGATTTGTGCGCGGTGAAGAAGCATTTTGAGTATCCACCGGCGATCAAGGTATCTGCATCAATGGTTATCCCACAGATTTAACAAACATGCTGGCAGGCCGACAGATTTCGGATTCGTTCCAGCTGGCTTAAATCAGGATCACTCCAGACATCGTTTCGCCATAACTGGTAGTGTACAATCAGAATGAGGTGGACTATGAAAAAAGTTCCCTTCATTCTGATTGTTTTCTGGTTCTGTACTGTGTTCCTGATGTCAGGCTGCAGAGAAGCATCCTCTGCCGTCAGTGGAACAACATCTGAAGAGCAGCAGGCTTTTGCAGAAAAACGGGCAGCGCTGGTGGAGAAAGGTATTGCAGGATGGGGGATAAAGAACCCGGCGGTGTTAGATGTTATTGGCACAGTGCCGCGGCACGAGTTTGTCCCCGAAGGATTACAGAATCTTGCTTACCAGAATAATCCCCTGCCCATCGGCTACGGGCAGACTATTTCGCAGCCGTACATTGTGGCTTTAATGACGCAGGAGCTGGAGTCAGAACCCGGTCAGCGTGTCCTTGAAATAGGTACGGGCTCAGGTTATCAAGCTGTAGTTCTGGCTGAACTGGGCTGTGAGGTCTATACCATTGAAGTGATTCCTGAGCTTGCCGAGGAGGCACGAGGACGATTTGACCGTCTGGGATACGGCCGGATCCATACACTTCTCGCGGATGGCTATTTTGGCTGGCCGGAAGAGGCGCCCTTCGATGCGGTCCTTGTCACAGCTGCACCGGATCATGTGCCGCAACCTCTCCTTGAACAGCTTCTACCGGGCGGGATTATGATTATCCCTGTCGGCCCGGTGGGTGGGTACCAGGAGCTTTGGAAAATCACGATTGACGAAGAGGGGCGCGTCCAGTCCAGGAGTCTGGGGGGAGTGCGGTTTGTCCCCCTGGTCAGTGAAGCTGGGGGTACAACCACGAATCAGCTTCCCTGAGGCCGTGCTTGCTTGAAAGAACCTGCCCGGCTGATCAACACGACGGCCAGGATGTATGCGCCTGCGCCTGAATACAATGTCTGGGTGATCCCGAAATCGAGTGTGAGCAAGGCTGCGAGTACCCCGCTTACTGCTGAAGAGGCTCCGTTGATCGCAAAAACAAGCGGAATTAATCCAGAGCCTTCATGTTCACAATACCGCAGACCCCATGAAAAGGGGATCCCCATCAGAAACCCTGTCGGCAGCAGGACAAGAAAACTCCACAAGACCTTTTCGAAAAGCGAACGCACCAGCAGCAATCGTATCAGGCCGGGAAGTGCGACAGCACTGAGCAGAAGCAGCGGCAGTGCGAACAGCACCAGGTTGTTCGTTAGCCGCGGTACAAACCAGCTTCCAATTCCTGAGGCCAGCAGCAGGGTAAAAAGGATGAAGCTCAACGCAAGCGATGGCTTATCAAACAGCAGTGTGAACTGCTGCAGCAGGGGGATCTCCACCAGCATGAAGCCGGCTCCAACCAGCGCGAAATACAGCAGAAACGATCGAGAAACAGGGCTTCCTGCAGATCGATACTTTCCAAGCGGAATGCCGATCAACACAAGGCTGAAAAGGACCAGCACACCAAGCAGCAGGAGAAGAACGAGATAGCCACTGCCGCCGAAGGGCTGCCACACCTTTCCCAGAGACCGGACTACTTCCGGCGTCTGGCGCCAGCGGAAAAAGTGGTAGAAGAACGGCTGGTTGTCATCTGCTGGAGAGATATTCAGTGGATAGTTTTGGGTGGTCTCACGGGAATCCTGCAGAGCGGCGGTGAAAAACCGGTGATAGCTGTCCTCAGGGAGCTGGTTGAAGTGGTTTAATTCGTTTTCCCGTACCCCCTTGAAATAGATCGGATCAAACCCCTTGTCGTTTAAGAACGCACGCAGGGTTGAAAAGTCCATTTCTGTAAAAGGCGTGGGAGAGGCCAGCAGAGTTGCAGTGCGCATGCTGCGGAGGGCGATAAGATGGAACTCTGGCTGCGTGATGCCCGTCTCTTCCAGCGCCTGGATGAGCATGATCCAGGTCTTTAAACTGTCGCCGGGGGGTGTCCCCAACCAGCGCGAGAAGACAAGGATCCCCTGGTCTTCAAGATGGCCAAGGGCTTCGACCATTGTATTCACCGTGAGCGTATAGTTTTCACTCAGGCTGAATGCACCGGAGGTAACAGGATGATAAGGTTCGCTGAGAGGAAAGATGATAAGGTCATAGAGTTGACTGCTCTGCAGAGTTCCGCGGTCGGAATGTGGAACGATGGTAACCTCCGGGCGATCGTACAGGCTGGAGGTGGCAGCGGCAAATCGGCCGAGCAGCAGGTCGCTGACCTGTTCCTCGGGTGTGCTGATTGTGATCCGGTCTGCACCGGATGCAACTGCGAGAAGCACCTCAAACCCCGTCCCCGGCTGCAGAATCAATGTGTCGGCATCAGGGCGGAGAAGGTAGGCAGCACTGCCGGGGAAAGAATCCGCCAACTCTCCGGCAGTCTCTGAGTCCGGGTCGACTGCGGTGATGGGGTAAGGTCCTTCGCCGTCGAGGAACAGCGCTGTCTGTGTTGGGAGTTCGCCCGAATACTGCAGGCTTAAACCCGGATAGCTGTGCAGTGAAGGGCTTTCCAGGATGTTCACACGTGAGCCGGCATCGGAGGTTTGCAGAATCTCAGATGTGCCTGGCTGCAGCCGGAATTGTGAAAGAGCTTTGTAGGGGGAAATCTGCAGGATCAGTCCGGATGGGACGAGCAGCACCAGCGCAAAAAAGCAGGCAGCCAGGACCAGCAGCTTTATGGAAATCCTGTGGGTCCGGCCAAGGAACCAGGCTGCCGGAAGCGAGAGACTGAAAATCAGAAAAAAGGCGGCCTCTTCAGAGAGAAGCGACAGCGAACCAACTGCAAGCAGGCAGCCCAGAGAAGATCCACCGAGGTTTACAGCGTACGGAATGTATGCTTTTTCTCCAGCCCGGTCCAGCATGGAGGAGACGATCCAGCCATAGAAGAAGAAGGGGCTGCTGAGAGCAAGAAGAGTCAGCAGCAGGATTCCAGCCTGCCGGGGTTCCCAAACGACAGCGTAGGAATCGAAGGGGGCGAAATTGATTACAGCATAGGTCAGCACCAGACCGGAAGAAAAACCCAGTGCCGCGCCACCTGAACTAAACAGGGTTGGGAAAAGGGATAGAAACGTTCCTCCCGCACCGATCCCGAGTACGGCCAGGCTGATAACCAGGAACGCGAAGTGGTGGAACTGCTGCAGGGCGAAAAGCCGTGTAATGATGATTTCAAATGCAAGGGAACAGGCGGACAGAATGCCCATTGCTGCAAGATCCTGGCGGGGAGAGCTTGTTTTCATGCATTCATTGTACAGGAAATACAACTTCTTCAGTTTTCCCATCATTCAGCGGCATCCGCCTGCCCTTGGGGATGGCAGTTAACCAAATCTGTCGGAGTGGCGAGGGATAGAAAAACCTGCCGGCTGCAGGTAGAAAAGCCTGCCGGCAGGTTCTATAGGGTATATGCAGCTGGAATGTCGCCGTTCTTCCGGCTTGTCAGCTGCTCCTGAATACGATTCCTTCTTTCCCGGCATCTACAATAATACGTTCTCCAGGTTCGAAGTCGCCGGCGAGAATCTTCAGCGAGAGTGGATCCTGAACCTCGCGCTGGATCGCTCGCTTGAGGGGACGTGCGCCGTATACAGGCTCATAACCGACTTTTGCCAGCCAGGCAGCAGCTTCTTCACTTACCTGGAGTTCGAAGCCTGCTTCCTTCAGCCTTCTGGTGACACGCGCAAGCTGGATACGCACTATTTGGGTGAGATCCTTCATGTTCAAGTGGCGGAACATGATAATCTCATCGACCCGGTTGATGAACTCAGGCCTGAAGTGGCGGATCAGCAGTTGGCGAATGTTTTCTTCGGTTTCGCCGGAGGTATCCTCGCCGCCCCACAGCTCAGATCCGAGGTTGCTCGTCATAATGACCACTGTATTGCGGAAATCCACCGTCCGGCCCTGCCCATCCGTCAGGCGTCCATCATCGAGCAGCTGCAGGAGGACATTGAACACTTCCGGGTGGGCTTTCTCGATTTCATCGAACAGGATGACGCTGTAGGGCCTGCGTCGAACGGCTTCAGTAAGCTGGCCGCCCTCATCATAGCCGATATAGCCGGGAGGAGCGCCGATAAGCCGCGATACCGTGTGTTTTTCCTGATATTCGCCCATATCGATGCGGATCATGGCATGTTCATCATCAAAGAGGAACTCTGCCAGGGAACGAGCAAGTTCGGTCTTGCCTACACCAGTCGGGCCCAGGAAGATGAACGAGCCTATGGGCCGGTCCGGATCCTGTATACCTGAGCGGGCTCGGCGAACCGCATTGGAGACTGCGACAACAGCCTGATCCTGCCCGATAACCCGTTGATGAAGGCGTTCTTCCATGTGGAGCAGTTTCTCCACTTCGCCTTCCAGCAGGCGGGCCACGGGAATTCCGGTCCACTGGGCGACGATGTCGGCAATTTCCTCCGCTCCAACTTCTTCATTAAGCAGAGAGCCTGACTGCTGCAGGTCGGAGAGCGTTGTTTCCTGCTGCTGCAGGCGTTCCTCCAGACCTCTGAGTGTGCTGTAGCGCAGCCGTGCGGCTGTTTCCAGTTCTGCGTTTCGTTCAGCAATTTCAATCTGGTGGCGTGTTTCCTCGATAGAAGCCTTCGTTGCACGGAGCGCGGTGATGGATTCTTTCTCATTTTCCCAGCGAGCTGCGAGTGCATCTGAGCGCTCATGCAGTTCGGCCAGGTCATTCTCGATACGTTCCAATCGCTGCTGTGAGGCTTCATCTGCCTCTTTCTTGAGCGCTTCACGTTCGATTTCAAGCTGCATGATCTGTCTGTCAGCTTCATCGAGTTCTACCGGTTTGGAATCGATCTCTGTGCGAAGCCGGGCTGCGGCTTCATCGATAAGATCGATCGCCTTATCCGGCAGGCGGCGGTCCGTGATGTACCGGTTTGAAAGGGTAGCTGCGGCGATTACAGCACTATCCTGGATCCGCACACCGTGGTGAATTTCATAACGTTCCTTCAGACCACGCAAGATGCTGATGGTATCCTCCACGCTGGGCTCATTGACCAGCACCGGTTGGAAACGTCGTTCCAGGGCTGCATCCTTTTCAATGTATTTATGGTATTCATTGAGCGTTGTAGCGCCGATCAGGTGGAGTTCGCCGCGAGCCAGCATCGGTTTGAGCAGGTTGCTGGCGTCCATTGCGCCTTCAGCTGCGCCTGCGCCAACCACTGTGTGCATTTCGTCCACAAACAACAGAATCTCACCTTCTGCGTCCTGGATTTCCTTTAATACAGCTTTCAGGCGCTCTTCAAATTCGCCGCGGTACTTTGCCCCGGCGATCAGTGCACCGATATCAAGCTGGAACAACTGTTTATTTTTTAACCCGCTGGGTACGTCACCCTTGACTATTCGCTGGGCCAGGCCTTCCACAATGGCAGTCTTACCTACGCCCGGATCTCCAATAAGGGCAGGATTGTTCTTACTCCGTCGGGAAAGAATCTGGATCACGCGTCTGATTTCCTCATCACGGCCGATCACGGGATCGAGCTTTCCCTGCCTGGCCAAAGTTGTTAACTCCCGGCCGAAGCGTTCCAGCGCCTGGTAGGTATCTTCAGGATTCTGAGAGACCACCCTCTGGGAGCCGCGAATCGAAGCCAGTGCTTTGAGGATGCTGTCGGGTGTGATGCCGTACTGTTTCAGGCGTTGTTCTTCAGGCCCGGCAGCCAGGGAGAGCAGGATGTGCTCTGTAGAGATAAAGTCATCCTTCATTGAGCTGGCGCGTTTTTCACTGTCGGAAAGCACGCTGCTGCAGGCGTGCGAAAGGGTGGGCTGGCTGGCATCACCGTATACTTTGGGCTGATTGGACAGCTGCTCTTCCAATTCCTGCTGAATCAATTTCGGGCTGCCTGCTATGCGTGTCAGAATAGCTGGTACTACGCCGTCCTTCTGCTGCAGCAGGGCAAGCAGGAGGTGACTGGTTTCAATACTGCTGTGCTGGTAGTTTTCTGCAATCTGCTGTGCATCTACAATCGCTTCCTGCGCTTTTTGTGTGTAGTTATCGAGTTTCATGGTTTCCTCCGTACTGCTATCTGACCGCTTTCTGCCATTTAACCGGAAAACAGCCCCCTTGCAGTTCCTGAAATCGCGGCGGTGTACAAACGATCATCTCTACAATAGTCAAACAGTATAAGAATCGTGTTGATGGAGTGTTAGAGAGAAGCTTATGCATGGTTAACCTAATTCCAATACTGTTCATACTCTTTTCTGAGATCTGGCGATTACGATTTTCCTGTAAAACCAAAACATGGAAAATTCGAGCAGTTGTAAGGGAGAGATAATAATGGTACACATGATTGTACAACCACACCGGATGAGAATGATGGAGCAACCGACAGGGTTTAATGGCGGACGCCGCTATCCAATGGATATCCGTTCTGAAGAGGATGAATTTGTTCTGACAGCGGCTTTGCCCGGCATCCGAAGCGAAGATCTGAATATTGAGATCAAGGAAGATATCCTGTCTCTGAGAGCTCAGGCTGCACCGGCGGAAGAGGGCGAACAGACACATTACCTTCTCAAAGAAATCCAGGGTATGGATCTGGACCGCAAGTTCAGACTTCCGGATCCCGTAAAAGCTGATAAAGCTGAGGCTCGCATGGAAAATGGGCTGCTGACGCTGCGCATTCCCAAGGCCGAAGAGGCTCGACCTCGTCAGATAAAGGTAAAAACGATTTAGAGTGGTAAAAGGTTCTGAGGTAAAATGGGCAGCAGTATGCTGCCCATTGTTCTTATTGTGAGAGCAAGTTATGTTCCCTATTAAGGATACCATCCGTTCAAGGAAATTCCCCATAGTTAATACAGCATTGATTGCTGTAAATGTGCTGGTTTTCCTGTTTGAGGAAATTCTTCCCCCGCAGACACTGGAATCCCTTTTCTTATACCTGGGATTGGTGCCTGCCCGTTTATCGCTCTTTAATCCCTTAAGCTGGATTACACTCTTTACCTCAGTTTTTCTGCATGGCGGCTGGTTTCACCTGATCAGTAATATTTGGACCCTTTACATATTTGGCGACAATGTTGAGGACCGTATGGGTTCCGGCCGCTACCTTCTCTATTACCTGCTGGCTGGTGCCGCCGCAGGACTGGCACAGGTCTTCTTCCTTCCGGACAGCTCGATGCCCACCATTGGAGCCAGTGGAGCGATTGCGGGTGTGCTGGGGGCGTATTTTATTCTGTACCCTGCCGCCAAGGTTGTCACGCTTATTCCGGTCTTCATTTTCCCCTGGTTCATCGATATTCCAGCGTTCATTTACCTGGGTATCTGGTTTGTGACCCAGCTTTCATCGGGGTTGATCAGTCTGGGTGCTGTCAGTGATTTTGGGGGTGTAGCCTGGTGGGCACATATCGGTGGCTTTGTATTCGGTTTTCTCACGGTCAGGCTGTTTTCCCGGAAAGAGCGAACCTACCGGCGCATTTATAATGATGAATACTGACCCTGGCAGGGTGAAGCGGAGTAGAGGATGGGATTGAATCTGGCCGTTCTGCTTTGGCTCCCGACAGTTCTTTAACGGCCGGTGCCTGCATCTTATACTGCAGAACAAACGGGTTAACAATATCAGTGAGTTTGAGAACCAGCGCGGCACCCGGGTGTTTGAATTGATCAGCCACCAGGTATCCATGTCCTTTCCTGGTTTTCCTGTTTCCCATTACGCAGATATCCAGGATTTGGAAGATGTGCTGCGAGCCAAAAAATCGGATCCGAATGTCATCCTGGACCTTATCCTGTATGTGCCGGGTGGATTGGCGCTGGTTGTGGAACAGCTAGCCTAAAACTTGAGCAAACGACAGGGAGAGCCGTTGTTTTTATACTGCAATGTCATGTCCAGAAGCATCATGCTGGCTCTGGCAGCGGATGAGATTGTAATGGATGAAAATGCTGTTCTCGGCCCGATTGACCCAAAGCTTGGTGAGATACCGGAGGCTTCCACCCTGAACGTGCTGGAGCAGAAAGAAATGGACAGGGTTGATGACAGAATGTTGGTGTATGCTTATAGTGCACACAGGTCTTGGATCAGCTGCAGCAGCATGTATGCACTATCCTGCCAAAGAGTATCGGTGAAATTCATATGGAAACACTGGTTGAGGTGCTTTTTTTTAGGCAGTGGATGCAGGATAATAAAATGAAAGTGGAAGAGGCACAGGAATTGGGGCTTCAGGTTTCCACGGAGATGCCGGAAGCTGTTCATGAAATTATGTGCTTATGCAAACAATCACGCCAGCGGCGGCCTTCGCTGCCCATGTTTGCATGCCCCGCAGGCTTAGAGAAATGTGTCGCCATCTGATGGGCCGGTTCCGCCCGGCTGACGGATGGCAAGTGTCCTGAACGGAAAGGGAGGTACACATGGATGAGAAATCGCATCAGGGTATGAATATCAACACGGCCGCAGTAGAGGAACTGGTCGGGCTGCCCGGTATCGGCCCGGATCTTGCGGCCCGAATCGTAGAGCAGCGTCCATACTTATCGGAAGAAGATTTGCTTAAAGTCAAAGGAATAGGGCAGTCCCTGCTCTCACGTCTCAAGCCGCTGGTAAGTTTCAACTCCGTATCCGGCGGACAGATACATTCCGAAGAACCGCAGGTGAAAATGGAAGATGGGGAGCAGAAGGCAGCCGGTTCTGGAGAAGCTGTTCTAATCCCACCCGTTGTTGAGGAGGAAGTGTTGGAACCTGAATTGGAAAAAGAGAATTTTGTTGAAGAGTCTGCAGGTTTTTCTCCACCTGTGCTGGTCTCAAAAATGCAGGAAAATAAAGCGCAGGATCAAAAGGAATCCAATACGAAGACCGCACCATTTCGGGCAATCTCTGCTGGTTTCAGCCGCGGTAATACAGTCTGGCTGCTGGCGGGTACGTCGTTTATAAGTGTGATCGTTGCGGTGCTGGTTACCCTGCTGGTCCTGGTGTTATTAAATGGAACCCTGCGGATCGATCGAAATGACAGTTTCCTGGCGATGAGCCATGGGGTGGAAACCCTCTCTGGAAATCTGGATTTGCTTGCAGAGGACTTGGCTGTCGTTGAGCAAAAACTGGTGGCTCTGGAAGGTCTTTCAGGGCGGATGACCCTGGTCGAAGGCCAGATCGAAAGCATTCAGAGCCAGGTGGACCAGGCAGCAGAAGGTGTGGTTGCCATGCAGAGCACGGTAAGTGAACTGCAGGACCAGACGACAGTTCTCGCCGATCGGATAAGTATCTTTGATTCCTTCTTTGCTGGGCTGCAGGATTTACTGGGGACGATCTTTAACTTTGAACAGCCAGCAGTAGAAGGCGCTCAGTAGAGGAGGCATACGCGTGTCTGAAACAGAAAATGCAGAAAGGGCTGTCTCCAGTCCAAAAAAGTCAGGTTGGAAAGTGGTGGGAACCATTATAAAGGTTCTGTTTGTAATCGTGCTTGGAATTGCATTTGGTGTAGCCGCGTTTCTCGGCTTACCGGAGCTTTACCGGGGGTTCATGGTTCCGGTGCAGCAAAATGAAGCGCGTATTGAATCACTGGAAGAAGAATCTGAAAATCAGCATCTGCAGGCTGAAACATTCAGAAATGAGACCAGTGAGACAGTTGCGGGTTTTGAGGGAAAACTGGCCGGGCTGACAGAACAGAATGCTGAACTGGCGGCTTCTATTTCGCTGTATGAAGACCTTCTTCAGGAATTGCGAGATGACTTATTCTCGGTACAGCAGGAGAACGCACAGCTGCAGAAAGAACTGGAACGGGTTGTAGTCCTTGAAGAACAGGTCTCTTCTTTTGAAACAGCCCTTTCTGAAGAAAGAATACCTGTACAGGAAATGCGTCTGCAAATCCAGATTGTCCGAGTCCTGGAAATGATCAATCGGGCACAGAATTCTATCGGACAGGAGAATTATGGCTCCGCAGAAGAAGATCTGCAGCTGACTGTGGAAGTGCTGGATGGGCTGCTGGTTTCTATTGATGAAACCGATCAGGAGTTGGTTGAGAATGCCCGGGCTCATCTTGAATTGGCCAAGGCAAAGCTTCCGGCCCAGCCCCGACTCGCTTTAAATGAACTTGAACTCTCATGGGCTGAGCTCCTTAATTTCCTGGAGCCGTCTGAAGCAGTTGCAAACCAACCAGAAGCTGTTCTGGAACAGAGTGAATCTGAGTAAGAGCAAAGGAGAGAAAAATGGTGGAAGGTGAATTCAAGGAACTGGAACCTGGTGAAGAACAGCCCGAAAACCAGTTTGTGGACGGGGATGCACCAGAGGAAACGGAACCGGTGGCTGCAGCGATAGCCCCTGATGTTGAGGAGAGCGCCAGCGTGTCAGAGGAAGATCTGGAAGCTGTCCCCCTGGAAGAGATGGAGGCAGAGGGACCGGAAGGGCCAGCAGAGCCGGCAAAGGAACCGAGCAAGTTTAATCTGTTAATGCGCAAACTGCTGCGCTGGGGGGCTGGAATCGCTTTAATCTTTGTTCTGGGAATTGTGGTAACCTGGTTTGTCAGAGTAAGTCCGCTGCAAAACGAACTCACTGAAACGCAGGATTCACTGCAGACCGCCCAGCAGGAAGTGGATTCATTGCAGGGAGAAGTATCAGACCTGCAGGATACCAGGGACACACTGGAGGCTGAAAATCAGTCACTCGAAAGTCAGTTGACAACAGCACTGGCGGATCAGCAGATCCTTCGGGTTCTGGCGGATGTTTCCGCTGCCAGGGTCGCTCTGGCAGAAGATGATTTGATTACAGCCAAGGCGGCCCTGAGTGGTACTGAAGCCAGGCTGGCGGCGCTGCTTGATATACTGCCACCGGATGTGCAGGATACAGTTCAGGGCATGATCAGCCGGTTGACCCTGGTGCTTGATGAGATCAATGATGACTCATTTGCCGCTGAGAATGATCTCGAAGTATTGTGGACAAATCTGCAAGCGCTGGAATCATCCCTGTTTCAATAGAAGAAAACCAATTGTCTGACACTCAAAGGCGCCGGGTTTTCCCGGCGCCTTTCTGCTATGGTACGCTGGAATGCAGCAACTTCATACGGCGAATTCAGTAGCGCAGAATCCCGCCAATACGGCCGACTTCAACCAGTTCTTCCGAGTTGTGGATAAACTCCACCTCTCCCCCATCCCGGATTACATTGCGCACAGCCATTTCGACCGCATCTTCGATTTTTTCATAACTGCCGCCGCAGAACCCACAGGACTTGATTTCCTGTGATGTAATATAGCCGCAACCGGTACAGCGGTAGCCGGGTGCTCGAAAACCTTCATCCACACAGAGAGTCTGAACCTGCCCGGCGTGGACGGCGCCGAGTGTATCATCCAGCCTGATCACCCCCCCCTGCCCTTTGGCAGCGGCGGTTATCACCTGTTTGACCAATCGAGCCTCTTCTGCCTGATCGACCTTGCTGACGATTTCTAGCGCTTTTTCCTGGACCTGGGGATAGGTGGCCGTCATCGGCATGGCAAATGTTCCTGCGACCAGGCTCTGCCATACTTTTGGCAGGTATTCCTGGAAACGAGCTGCGTTTTTATCGGTTCCACCTATCAGAACGCGGCGCACCTGATTTTCGGAGAAGAAGGAAGCCGCAAAACTGGCGGCATCACGGAGGTTGCGGTCGGCGGTTTCGTCAACACTTCCCTGTTCTGATCCCCCGCCACGCCTGCCCGATGATTGTGAACCACCGCCATCTTTTGCAGTTCGGATACTTTCACCGAGTGTTCCTTCCTGTTCACGAAGCGTTCCAAGATGGAAATAAAACAGCCGGGCGCCCTGCATGTCCACCAGTGCCACACCATAGTTACCATACTGGTCGAGCAGCTGGGCCAAGGGTTTCACATACGGCCGCTGCAGCAGCCGCGCTCGACTCCGGACGGGGACAGCAATGGCAATGGGCTGGAAGAAAGAATCGCTGCTGCAGGAGAACAGGATCAGACTGCGACTATGCCAATCATGTTCATATTCAATAAAACGTTCAATACGTGCGACATCATCGGGTGCCTGTTCCTGGTAGGGTTTTATTAATTGACGGAGCACAAGTTTGTGAGTATCGACTGTGCCGGAAGATGGGTCTATATTCAGGTAAACGCTTAAGACAGATGATCCAGGTTTATAGGCGATCAGCTCTTGAAGGTTGGATTCGGTAAGCACGACAGCCTCCATAGAATTGGATAAAAATATATTCGAGGTTATTACGGGCCAAAGCGGATAGAAGCCGGCCCGCTTTAATACAATCCGGCCCGTACTTTTTTGTAGTTTGCAGGATCAAGATCGCAGTCAGGGCCGGGCTTCCAGCGTAAGTAGGATTTCCACCTCCGTTCCATCCCTGAGTGCATGGATAGTAATGGTATCGCCGACATTGGTTTCGGTGATGAGGTAAGCCAGAAGGTCGTTAAACTCATAAACCGGGTGATCGTTCAGCGCCGTAATCAGGTCTCCACCTGGGAGCAGGGATGCGGCAGAGCACGATCCGGCACCGATTACACCAGCCCTGTCAGCCGGGCCACCCGGCGTGACACAGGTCACATAGGCTCCGGAAGCATCTGCTGGGAGACCGATCTGCTCCAGGACTTTCAAGTTCCAGCTCTGGGCAGAGAGTGAAGAAATTCCCAGGTATGGATAAGCGTGGGATCCTTCCTCTATCAATGAGGATAGCACTTTTTTGAGAATGTTAATAGGTATAGCGAAACCGACTCCCGAGTTGACTGCCGAGCCGGATGTGCTGAAGATTTCTGTGGCGATCGCCCGGCTGACCCCGATGACTTCTCCGCTGGTGTTCAACAGGGGGCCGCCGGAGTTACCAGGATTGATGGCGGCATCAGTCTGGATCAGATCGCCGGCGGTGAATGGCTGTCCGCCGGGTGATGCCCGTTGGGAATCCAGTGTACGCCCGATGGCAGAAATGATCCCGGTTGTCATGGATCCGTCCAGCCCGAAAGGATTGCCGATCGCAATCACTGCCTGCCCAACCTGGACAAGGGATGAATCTCCAAGTGAGAGCGGGTTGAGTTCATCCGCTGGAACATCTACCTTCAGTACAGCCAGATCAGAATCGAGATCGACACCGATCAACTCAGCCCATACACGCAGCCCGGAGGGAAAATCTACTTCGATTTCCTCAGAGCCTTCAATAACGTGTTGATTGGTGACGATATGCCCCTCTCTGTCGATGACAAAACCAGACCCCTGACCGAGTTCAAGCGTGGTATCAATGCTTCCGTCCATGTCCGCAAAGGTCTTAATGGTGACAACGCCAGGGCTGACAGCTGCGTACAGTTCTATCAGATTGGCATCTTCAGCAGAGACAATAATGTTTACGGGTATTTCAGATTCTGAAGAGTTGGTTTGATTTGCTGTATTTTCATTTACGAAAGAATCCGGTTCCTGGCCTGACTGAGGCTGAACCGGTGGGATAGTGAACGTGGAACAGCTTAAGATGGATACTACCAATGCAAGTGAAACAAGCATGAAGATAAACGTCGGGTACCTGCGGAACCTTTTCATTAAAAAAACTACCACCTTTTCTACAATTGTAGCAGATTCAGATCAGCTACAAGAGGGAGTTATTTTCTCATTGCAGCAAGCTGCTCGAACAGATCTTTCTCTTTCTTGCTGAGTTTTCCGGGGATCTCAATATTAATTTTAACAAGCAGATCTCCGAGTTTATCCTTTGATTTCAGGGCAGGTAAACCGCGCCCGCGTACTCGGAATATGCTTCCTGATTGTGTTCCAGCCGGGATGGAGAGCATGATCGGCCGGCTCAGTGTCGGAACCTGTATCTCACCGCCAAGAACAGCCGAGTAAAGGTCGATAGTTTGATCCACTGTAAGATCGCGCTGCTGGATTTTGAATGTGGGGTCCGGTGCAACTTTGACTTTGATGTAGAAATCGCCGGCCTGCCCGGCACCCTGGCCTCCAAACCCGCTGACACGGATTTTTGTCCCTGTAGTGGATCCGGCGGGTACCTTTACTTCAATCTTGCGTCCATCGCGTTGGAAAGTGCGTGTGGTTCCCTGATACGCTTCCTTCAGTGAAATTGTCACAGTTTGCTCGATATTCCTGCCCCGACTGCGACCGCGTTGTGTAGTGGAGCCGGGCCTGGCACCAGCGATTCCTCCACCGAAGATTGCGGTGAAAAAATCAGAAAAGGATCCGCCGTCAAATAGATCACCAATATCACCCATGTTGCCGACATCGACCCTGACACCGCCCGGGCTGGCGCCCATCCATTGGGACCAATCAAAACCAGTCCCGGCAGCGCCGCCGCGATTCTGCCAATCGGTGTATGAATTTGAGAGCTGGTCATATTTCCGGCGTTTTTCCGCGTTGCCCAGAACCTCGTAGGCTTCGTTAATATTCTTGAATCGATTTTCTGATTCCTGATTGCCCGGGTTTTTATCGGGGTGATATTTAACGGCAAGCTGGCGGTACGCCTTCTTGATCTCGGCCTCACTTGCATTACGATCGATACCCAGAACTTTATAGTAGTCTTTATATTCCATTCGTTGTTTTCCTTGTTAAATTGTAAGGTTGCCATTCACAGTAAGTCAAGCCAGAGCAGGAAGGATTAATATATTTCTAATACAGTGCAGGGGCTCATATCGTAAAAAATCCAGCCGATTCCGGTTTCGCTATAGGTTAGTTTCCATGCTATGATACAGCCATGGGGTTCAATAAGGAATTGGAAAGAATACTGATAGTCGATGAAGATCCCGGCGTGCGGAGTCTACTTGCTGAACAGATACTCGGTCCGTTCGGGTATCATGTCGCGGTTGCACAGGATGTAAGCCAGGCCATTGGCAAAGCACTTCAATTTTCACCTGATCTGATTATTGCAAGCCTTACGCTTCCCAGTTTGAGTGGGAAAGACCTGCTGGTTGCACTACGGTCACAGGGTATGAGAGTCCCTGTCCTGGTAACAGCTGAGGAAGGTCGTGAAGTGGATGCTATTCAGGCCTTTCGCCTGGGCGCGAGTGACTATCTGGTAAAGCCCCTGCGTGAGGCAGAAGTCATCTCTGCTGTTGAACGTGCCCTGAAAGAAGTGCATCTTCGAAATGAGAGAGAAGAGCTTTCCAGGCAGCTTGCAGAAAAAAATCTGCAGCTGGGAAGACGGGTTCGTGAGCTGACCACGCTGTACGGCATAGGAAAAATTGTAACCTCGATTACCGACCATTCCGAACTATTTTCCAAACTCATGGAAGGCTGCATGTATGTTGCTGAAGCTGATATCGGCTGGATGGCGCTGGAAGATGAACTGACAGACCAGCTGATTCTGCGGGCACATCGCAATCTCCCATCAGACCAGGCTGCCAGGCTGCACCAGCCGTGGAAAGACGGCGTCAGTTCGCTTGTAATGATCTCCGGTCAGGGTTTGATTCTGCACGGAGATGGGCTGCGCCAGTCTCGTTTGGGGCGTTTCTGTAAAGCTGTTCTGCTTGAGCCAATTATGGTGCGTGGCCGGGCCATCGGTGTTCTGTCGGTCGCAAGGAAGCGCGAGCAGGCATTCGTTGAGCGCGACCAGGCCATGCTGAGTGCCGTTGCAGACTACGCTTCAATATCCCTGGTCAATGCACGATTATTTGAAGAGCTGGAAGCCAGAGCAGAAAGGCTGCAGGAGAAAATTAATCAGGTAGAACACCTGGAAAGCGGTGAACAACAGCTCGCCGAGACGATGTATCCTTTGTTGTCAGATCTTCATACGGAATTACTGGGATTCCAGACGCGCCTCGAAAACCCAAATCTGCAACAGGAACTGCAGGAACTCATCAGCAAGCTGGAACACCTGGTAAATCCTGATATTGCATCCTGAGCCTGTTTGTGGAGTGGTTTCTCTACCCTGACTCCTGGTGTAAGATGTGCTAAATACGACTCTCCCGATTTCAACAGAAACAAACTGGTTGAGGAAGGTGCATAAACTTCTGATATGAATAATAAGCTTATCCTGATAGCAGATGACAATCGTGAAATCTGCGAATTTCTCCAGGACGCAGTCCTCGAACCCGCCGGGTATTCCGTAAAGGTGGTGGGCGATGGAATGTCCGCCCTTACCCTGGCCCGTGAACTCGAGCCCGTACTGGTGCTGACAGATCATCAGATGCCGAATCTTACCGGCGTGGAGCTGGCCCGGAGGATACACAGGGATCACCCCGGGATACCGGTGATTATGATTACCGGTGAAAGTACAGAAGCCCTGATAATCGAGGCCCTGCGTGCTGGTGTGGTTGATTACTTTATCAAACCGTTTGACCCGGTTGAGCTGCTTAAGGCTGTAAATCGGGAGACAGAACTGGCCATCGCGCGCGAACAGGGTATTCCACTTGACGGTGAATCCAGGTCACTGAACCTTCGGGTGCAGGAACTGGAGACCCTGGCCATGATCGGACGTACGGTGACCGCCATGCTGGACCTTGACCAGGTATTGGGTTCGGTGCTTGATGCCGCGATCAAACTCACCGAGGCTGAGGAGGGCAGCTTGCTTCTGTTGGATGAGGAAAGCGGCGAGCTTTATATGCGTGCGTCAAAAAACTTCGATCAGGAGTTTGCACAGACTTTCCGCCTTCGGGTACAGGATTCGCTGGCTGGCCAGGTTTTAGAAAGCGGAAAACCGGTTTTCCTTGATGAAACCGCGCCACAAAAGATCAAGACAGCATATCTGGTGCATTCACTTGTCTATGTTCCCCTACGAGCCCGTGGTCATATCATTGGCGTGCTTGGTGTGGACAATCGCCAGGCAGGGCGCACGTTTACCGGTGAACATCTTATGGTTCTGAATGCCATAGCTGACTATGCTGCGATTGCGATCGAGAATGCGAAATTATTCCAGACATCCGAACGCGAGCGCCACAAACTTGAATCTATCCTTACAGAGATTCGCAATGGAGTTCTGGTTGTCGATCAGGAAAATCGCGTTATCCTGATTAATCCGACAGCCAGGGAAACACTGAAGATTGAAGGGAACCCTGTCGGCGAGCGTGTGTTTGACCTGATCGAAAATGAGCAGATCGCCGGCTTGCTTCGAATGGGCGGCAGCCAGCCTCGCCGGGAGGAAATCGAAACGGTCGAGGGCAGGGTATTTCATGCCCTGTGCACCAGGGTGGAAGGTGTGGGGCAGGTGATTGTGATGCAGGATATCACACACCTGAAAGAACTGGATCGAATAAAGTCTGAGTTTGTAACAACTGTGTCACATGATTTGCGCTCTCCTCTGACCGCTATCCTTGGCTATGTAGAATTAATCGAACGAGCCGGAGAGGTCAATGACCAGCAGCGCGAATTTATCCGCCGGGTCCAGACGAGTGTGGAACAAATAACCAACCTGGTAACTGATCTGCTTGATCTGGGGAGAATTGAAGCCGGGCTTGATACAACGAAGGAACGAACTCCCATTGCTATCCTCAGCAAGCAGTCTGTGGAAGGGCTGCGCGGACTCGCTGAAAAGAAGGATCTCATCCTTGAAATAGTCATGCCGGACGAATCACCTTATATCTATGGCGATCCGGTACGCATCAGGCAGATGATGGGGAACTTGCTGGAGAACGCAATCAAGTACACAACCGAAGGGGGGACGATCCGGCTCGAGATTGCAGCCGAAGAAGACCAGGTTTTCATAAGAGTCAGAGATAATGGTCCGGGTATACCTGCAGCTGATCTGCCGTACCTTTTTGACAAGTTTTTCAGAGCAAGCAATATCCCCGATACATTGCCCGGCACCGGCCTGGGCCTTTCCATTGTCAAATCTATAGTCGAAGGACATAATGGACGAATCTGGGTCGATTCCCATCTGGGGGAAGGAACGGAATTTATTGTAGTGCTTCCGCTGGATCGAATCCAGGCGAACTGACCGACCGCTGCATACAATAACATTTTAATGGGCGGTTTAAATAGCCTACGCCGGGTGATGAGGGGATCGCCCGGCGTAGGCTTTCGCCAAAGGAGGAGACAGCGATGAGCATACCATGCACCGTCTCACGTCTCTGATGAGTATAATACGGGAAGAGTGTGAAAAGGTGAATTGTAATAAATCATCGTGCCCGTGTGACTTCCATCCAATACAGAACATACACCAGGGATGTGCGTTTCCAATCGAGCTGTGTTCCTTCATGGCTCCGGGGAACGGTTTTGAAATTATGTGGGAGAAAAAGAAATGGGTGAACAGGACCGGATGGCACTGCGGCGCCGTTTAGCACGACTGGGAGGACGGCGAACTGTCAGAAAGGATGGCCTTTCAGAGCCGTCGGATCAGATACTACCTCCAGGTGATAAAATCCCCCTGCCCGAACGCTTATCCCCATTTGGCCCTGCTGCTGTCTTTGAAAAAATTTTCCCATTCCACACCCGGCATGGACACACACCTATCGGTGATCTGCTCCGCCTGGGTCCGTATCTGAATGAGACCCTGACAGGGATCGGGGGTTCCGAAGGGCTTGACGCTGCGAACCTTGTATTTCTCGACACCGAAACCACCGGACTGGCAGGGGGTGCTGGAACCCTGGCTTTTCTGATAGGCGTTGGTTATGTACGGCAGGATTTTTTCCTGCTGAGACAATACTTCCTGCGCTCCCCGGGGGAAGAAGCTGCGATGCTTTCGGTTCTTGAGGAGGATCTGGGGAGTCAGCCCGTCTTTGTTACCTACAATGGCAGGACATTCGATATACCCTTGCTGGAAACCAGAGCTCTCGTTGGACTGCGGAAGCGATGGCGCCTTTCAGCCCATCCGCATATCGATCTGCTTCACCTGACTCGCCGAATGTGGCGAAAGGTCCTGCCAGATTGCAGGTTGAGCACGGTTGAGCGTAGTCTGCTTGGGGTGGAACGCACAGGACAGGATATTCCCGGTGCGGAGATTCCGGCAATCTACCTTGATTACCTGCAGCGTGGTGATACAACCGGGATTCAGCGTGTGTGTTATCACAATGAGATAGATATACTTTCTCTGATCAGCCTGCTGATTCAGCTCGCTGAACGTTTCTCTCAGGAGGATCTTTCACGTTTACCGGATGGGGAAGTCCTGGCACTCGCTCGCTGGTACGAACGGGCAGGGGAAGAGGACTCTGCAGAAGCAGCGCTGCGAAGGGCTCTGGGCAGCGCACAGGATGGGATTCGACGGGAGGCATTACAGCGTTTTTCACTCCGGATGAAACGTGAAGGGCGATATGAAGAAGCCGTCGAACATTGGCAGGAATGGCGTGATCTTGCTCCTGAAAATCCGACACCATGCCTTGAGCTGGCCAAGTATTTTGAGTGGCATAAGCGGGATTATCCTATGGCCCGGTATTGGGCACAGGAGGCACTGGTGTGCCTGACTCATTGGCCGGCGGGGCGTAAACGGGCAGCCTTATGGGGCCAGATAGAACATCGGCAGAAGCGGTTAGCAGTAAAAGCAGCCAGAGAATCCGGTGGATGAGCGAGTAGTTATTTTCAAGCTTCCATTTCCTGCCGGACTGTGTGATACAGGTTTTCGGCTTTTAGTTCAGCCAGGGAATAGCAGGGAGCATCCAGGTGGCGGGCAAGCTCTGATGCGAGGCCCTGATCAAACGCTTCATTTTCCATATTGATCACTACGGAGCGAATAGTTCCCTCCCGGATTTTTCCGGCGATCAGATGTGCTTCTTCCTGAGGAGGGAGATTGGTTTTTGATACATTTCCAGCGCCATCTGTCAGCAGGATCATCAGGGGCAGTGCATCCGGATGAGAAATTTGATCCTGCTGAAAAGTTTCCAGAGCGAGTTCCAGTCCGGCAGAAAGCGGGGTCTTACCGCCTACAGGAATATCTGCCAGCGCTTTTCGGGCCAGAACAACGGAATTGGTGGGGGGCAGCACAGTCTGGGCCCGGTCCTTCTGGAAGACAATTAAACCTACTCGATCACGGTGCTGATAGGCATCGGTAAGCAGTGATAAGATCGCTCCCTTGGTGGCACTCATCCGTTCTGCCACAGCCATGGACCACGAGGCGTCCACAACAAACAGGATGAGATTGGAAGCCTTTTTTGCCCGCACTTTACGCTGCAGATCAGAGGATTGGATAGCAAAGGCTACTTGTTTGCGCTGTTCCTCACGATATTTCTGGAATGGGGCTGCTGCGCGCAGGGTTGCATCGAGGGCGATATCCCTTTCTTTTTCCCGCGCGGGGATTGCTTTGATGTAGCGTCCGCGTTTACGATTGGTTTCAGTGCGGGTTCGCCGGCCTGTTTGGCGGCGGGTCAATCTGTCGATCTGGCCTTCCAGTCTGCGCGGTTTGAAAGCCTCTCCAACCTCTACTTCTTCTCCCCCATCCCACCAGCGTGCATCCTGGGATGCATCAGCAGCCTGCTGGAAGGGGTCAATCTCACTTGATTGGGTCGGCTCATCTTCGGGCTTTTCGCTCAGGATTTGGCGGGGAGGCTTTTTTTTTCCTGAGGTTCGCCTTCTTTGATTTCTTCGTCGCCTGAGCCTGCACCGATCTCTGCCTGGATCTGATCTATTTTTTCCGTAAGTTCTTCCAGCTTGAGGTTGGTTTCCTCGAATGGGGAACGGCGCATGCGATGAGGCAGGGCGAGTTCGGCGGCCAGCGCGATATCGAGCTGAGTGATCGCAGGACGACCCTCAAAGGCTGCGTTTGCACGGGCTGATTTGAGGATCACCAGGTCTGCACGATGTCCGTCGACTTCCATCTGGGATGTCAGGGCAGCAATGGAAAGAAGGTCGCGTGAGGAAAAGGCGATGTCCTTCAGCAGGCTGCGTGCATGCTGGATTTTCCGGGAGAGTTCGTTTTCAAGCGGGAGATGCGTTTCAGAGAAAGAATCAGGATCCTTCTCGAACTCCAGGTTGTTCTGCATGATCTGCACGCGATCACGGGCGCCGCGCAGTCCGCGGATGTCCACAGACAGGGCAAATCGATCCAGCAGCTGCGGCCGCAGGTCTCCTTCTTCAGGGTTCATGGTTCCGACGAGAATATACCGGGCTGGATGGCTGAAGGAGATACCTTCCCGTTCGACGATGTTCATACCGAGGGCGGCCGAATCCAGCAGGAGGTCGACCACATGGTCGTCGAGCAGGTTCACTTCGTCGATATACAGCAGCCCGCGATTCGCTGCAGCAAGCACGCCGGGTTCAAAATGGCGTTCTCCCTGTTTGATGGCTTTTTCAATATCGAGCGTACCCACGACACGATCCTCGGTAGCCGATACAGGCAGGTCGATAAAGGGTGTGCGCCGGGTTCTTACCGGAAGGTTTTCACCATGAGCATGGCGTTCCTTGCAGTCAGTACACCAGCTGGCAGGATCGTCAGGGTCACAACCGAAGCGGCAGTCTGCGACAACCTCCACTTCCGGCAGCAAGGCAGCCAGCGCGCGCGCCGCAGTGGATTTTGCGGTGCCGCGTTCGCCGCGGATTAATACGCCTCCGATACGCGGGTTGATGGCATTGAGTATCAATGCCCGTTTCATTCGTTCCTGTCCAACAATAGCCGTAAATGGATAAACAATTGCCACTGATCGTACCCTCCGGTGAGATTATACCGTAATCGGAGCAATGAACGAATGATTCATGGTTGTCAAAGGCATGTTTCACCTTTATAATCATTCTATCTTAACCGTGGAGAATATCATTTTGATGGAGAAACAGGATAGCCCTAATGGGGCCCAGAGTGCAGTGGAAGGAGGTTCCCGAAACGAAGAAGTCCACCCGATGAATTTGCTCATGGAAGAAGAGTCTATTGGCTTTTCTGCGCCACGTCGAGGTGAAATCCGGACAGGAACCATAGCACGTATTACAGAATCAGATATTCTGGTGGATATCGGAGCTAAATCCGAAGGAGTTATTCCGCGCCAGGATGTTGACCAGCTTCCCGAAGAGGAACAGGAAAAACTGGTTGAAGGCGCTGAGATCAGCGTTTATATCCAGAGTCTGGGGCAGGGTGATCACCCGATCCGGCTCTCCTTGCATCGCGCTATAGAAGAAAAGGATTGGCTGGAAGCGGAAACACTGCGCGACAGCAAGGATCCCTACGAAAGTACAGTTGCCGGTTTTAACAAAGGCGGCTTGATTGTTAAGTTGGGGCGCCTGCGCGGATTCATCCCGGCTTCACAGATAAGTCTTTCTCGCCGAAAGCGGTCGGAAGGCGAAACGCCGGATAAGCGCTGGGGCAAGATGGTTGGTGAACCTATTGTCACCAGGATTATCGAAGTCGATCGTAATCGCAATCGTTTGATTCTTTCTGAACGGGCAGCAGCGCGTGAAGCAAGAGACATCCTGAAAGAGCGCCTGATTGATGAACTGGAAGAAGGAGAGGTTCGGACAGGGCACGTAATAAGCCTGGCTGACTTTGGTGTGTTCGTTGATATTGGCGGCGCAGATGGCCTTGTACATCTGTCAGAGATTTCATGGAAGAGGATCAACCATCCAAACGAAGTGCTCAGTGTTGGTGATGAGGTTCAGGTGCGAGTCCTTTCAGTGGACAGCAGTAAGAAGCGTATCAGTCTGAGCATCCGCGATCTCCAACCGGACCCATGGGAAATGCTTGAAAACACCTTCGTGGAAGGCCAGTTGGTCGAGGGTACAATCACCAAACTAACGAAGTTCGGAGCATTCGCCAGCCTGGTTGGGATGGAAGAGTTTGATGTCGAAGGCTTGATTCACATTTCTGAGCTGGCAGAGCGTCATATCACTCATCCCAAGGAAGTAGTGGCTGAAGGAGACCGCCTGGCTCTGCGAGTGATTAAGATTGATATCGATCGCCGGCGCATAGGGCTGAGCCTCAAGAAAGTGGATTCTCCTGCTTTTGCTGAAATGGATTGGCAAACGGCGATGAAGGAGATCAAGTCCGAGGATGAAGGCGAAGCGGCCGGTCCACAGGACGAAGCTGAAGAAGCGGCTGAAGTATCCACGGTTGCAACAGCTGCTGTCGAGCCTGAGGCACCTGCACCTGAAGAGCCCGGTGAGGAAGAAGCCGCGCCCGATAAAGCCGAAGTAGAGGAAGCTGAAGTCGACGAAACTGAAGTCGACGAAACTGAAGTCGACGAAACCGAAGTCGACGAAACCGAAGTCGACGAAACCGAAGTCGACGAAACCGAAGTCGACGAAACCGAAGTCGAAGAAGCTGCAGCCGAAGAAGCTGTAACTGAAGAAGCTGAAGTCGAAGAAGCCGAAGTTGAAGAAGCTGAAGTCGAAGAAGCTGGAGCCGAAGAAGTTGAAGTCGAAGGAACCGAAGAGACTCCAGCGGATGAAGCGGTCGAAAAAAATTCCTGAACGTCTGGAAGAAAGATCCTGCCGGGTAGGTTCAGTAGAGCTTACCCGGTTTTCTTTTTTTAAGATCGGGGTTACTCCCTGATTCTGTCGGGCGATAATTTGGTAGAATATATTCAGTAGGAAGTTGTATTTAACTGCGGAGGATTTTGTAGTGGCTGATAAAATGGAACGATTCACTCAGCGCGCCCGACGAGTGCTAAGCCTGGCCCATGAGGAAGCTGAACGACTTCGGCACAATTTTATTGGGACAGAGCACCTGCTTCTTGGATTAATCCTTGAGGACGGAGGTGTTGCCGGCCGTGTGCTGCGTGAATTGGGACTCGAGCCGGATCGAGTGAACCAGATGGTTCAGCGGCTGAGTGGCATGGGGCAGTACTCCGGTGGAAAAATTGAGCTTGCGCCAGGAACTGAACGGGTGCTGCAGATGGCTTTTGAAGAGGCACGACGTCTTGGCCATCATTATATTGGGACGGAACATCTGCTTCTGGCGCTGGTCCGCCAGGAAGAAGGCGTGGGTATCGAAGTCCTGCGAAGGTTGGGAATTACACCTGAACAGGTGCGCCGGCAGACCAGGCGGATACTCCAGGACGGCACAACCAGCCGGGCGAGCAAACAGTCTGCTCCGGCCAGAAAAGAACAGGATGCCAAAACACCGCTTGTCGACCAACTGGCCACAGATCTGACCGAACTGGCGGAAGAAGGCAAGCTGGACCCCGTTATCGGCAGGGAAGTTGAAATTGAGCGTGTTATTCAGATCCTTGCCCGGCGGACGAAAAATAATCCAGCCCTGATTGGTGAACCGGGGGTTGGTAAAACGGCGATTATCGAAGGCCTTGCTCAACGTATTATTGCAGAAGAAACGCCCGGGGTACTTATTGGAAAACGTGTTCTCCAACTGGATGTTGGGTCCCTTGTGGCCGGCACGATGTATCGCGGCCAGTTTGAGGAACGGTTGAAGAGGGTGATCGATGAATTAAAATCCGCCGGCTCGATCCTGTTTATCGACGAGGTCCACATGCTGGTGGGTGCAGGTTCTGCGGGCTCGTCTGTCGATGCTGCGAATATTCTCAAACCAGCCCTGGCACGCGGCGAGCTGCAGGTCATTGGTGCTACGACACTTGAGGAATACCGGAAACACATCGAATCGGATGCTGCCCTGGAAAGACGTTTCCAGTCTGTCATGGTTGACGAGCCAACCCCTGAAGAAACTGTGCAGATCCTGCAGGGTGTCAAGAAGCTCTATGAGGAGCACCATCAGCTTTTGATCAGCCAGGAGGCGATCGATGCAGCGGTATCACTATCCACACGCTATATCACCGATCGGTTCCTGCCCGATAAAGCTATAGACCTGATCGACGAAGCTGCCTCACGGGTTCGCATGTACAAGAGTCCGGAGGCTGTAAAGTTGAAGGAGCTTACCACCCGGCTGCGGGAAGTTCGGGCGGATATCGCCCGAGCTGACGAAGAGGGGGCGTCTGAGGAGATCGGAGCGCTGCGTCTGGAGGAAATAAGCCAGCGGGATTCGCTGCAAGAGCTGAGATCAATGTGGGGACGCAAAGAGAATTGGCCGACTGTCACATCTGAAGATGTGGCTGAAGTGGTCGGCATGTGGACGGGGATCCCTGTTACACAGATCGCCCAGGAAGAATCATACCGCCTGCTGCAGATGGAGCAGAGTCTCCATGAGAGGATTATCGGGCAGGACGAAGCAATTACTACGATCTCGAAAGCTGTGCGTCGCGCCCGGGCGGGATTGAAAGACCCCAACCGGCCGATCGGATCCTTCATTTTTCTTGGCCCGACCGGCGTTGGTAAAACAGAGCTGACCAAAGCGCTGGCCGAGTTTATGTTTGGATCGGAAGAAGCGCTGATCCAGATCGATATGTCGGAGTTTATGGAGCGCCATTCCGTCAGCCGTTTGGTTGGTGCGCCGCCAGGATATGTCGGCTATGATGACGCCGGGCAGTTGACAGAAGCGATCCGCCGCCGACCATACTCCATTGTGGTGTTTGATGAAATTGAAAAAGCACACACTGAGGCGCACAATATGCTGCTTCAGATCATGGAGGAGGGACATCTTTCTGATGCGCGCGGTAAAAAGGTTGATTTCCGCAATGCTGTGATTGTGATGACTTCCAATATAGGCGCGGATCTTATTCGCAACCAGACAAAACTGGGTTTTAACCTGCCCCGTGATGAAGCTATGGAAGAGCGGCTTGCGTACGATGAAATGCGGAAAAAGCTCATGGAAGCGATGAAGAAGGTATTCCGGCCGGAGTTTATCAATCGTGTCGATGGCACAGTCGTTTTCCACGCGCTGACCAGGGATCAGATTGAAGAGATTGTTGAACTCGAGCTCAGGAAGCTTGCTGAGCGACTGGGTGCATATGAAATTGTCCTGAAAGCATCGGATGAGGCCCGTTCCATGCTGGCAGATCTCGGGTATGATCCGGAGATGGGAGCCCGCCCTCTGCGCCGGGTGATCCAGAACCGGGTGGAGGATCACCTTTCGGATGCGCTGCTCTCAGAGGAATTTAAAACAGGCGATAACATTCTGATCGATGTGCATGAGGGTGAACTGGTGTTTCGTCATGATACACCTGAAGAGAATAATGAAGAGCAGGTAGAAATCGCTTTGGGATAGCGGTTCTGCTGTGGTAAAGAAAATATGAGCTGCTCAAATTTTGAGCAGCTCTTTTTTTTCCGGCAGGGGAAGAAAGAGGGTCAGCAGCAATTTTCTCTGGGTGATTTTCTGTCCATTGAAGCAGTATCCACCGCTGTCTCGCACAGCGGGCACAGATGGGGACTGTGTAAGGCAGAAATTGATCTAATCCGCTTGAACCTCCATGAGCACACCCGTATAATCGAGATCAGGAGGAATCGTGGCAAAAATAAAAACCCAGTATGTCTGTCAGCAGTGTGGAAAAACCACGGCCAAATCGCTTGGGCGATGCCCCCAGTGCGGTGCATGGGGCAGTATGGTCGAAGAGGTTGTACAGGCCAAAATGAGTCAGCCTGCGCGACGGCTGGCTGGAATTACCAAGCCCAGCTCGCTGGCTGAGGTTGAAGAGAAGCTGGAAACCAGGATGCCGATTGGGATTGAAGAATTTGCACGGGTCCTGGGTGGAGGGATTGTCCCCGGATCGCTTGTCCTGATCGGCGGAGATCCCGGGATTGGAAAATCAAC
Source organism: Anaerolineales bacterium (assembly GCA_016927115.1). Classification (GTDB taxonomy): domain Bacteria; phylum Chloroflexota; class Anaerolineae; order Anaerolineales; family E44-bin32; genus JAFGNH01. The sequence continues at coordinate 92,565 of JAFGNH010000037.1, forward strand.
TCTGCTGCTGCAGACAGCGTTACAAATGGCTCAAACCGGAACCGTTCTCTACATTTCCGGTGAAGAATCCAATCACCAGATCAAAACCAGAGCACTGCGGCTTCTGGGAGAAAACCCGCTGCCGCAAAAGATGTATCTTTATCCTGAAACGGATATGAACCGGATCCAGGATACGATAATGGAGACTCAACCCGGACTGGTGATCGTGGATTCGATCCAGACCATGTCGATCCCGGAACTTGAATCAAGCGCCGGTTCAATTGTGCAGGTGCGGGAATCATCAGCGCGTTTTCAGGAACTGGCAAAAACACAGGACATCCCCATTTTTCTGGTAGGGCATGTTACGAAAGCAGGTGCTATAGCGGGCCCCCGTGTTCTGGAGCATATTGTCGATACTGTCCTTTACCTGGAAGGTGACCATTATCATTCTTTTCGTCTTTTGCGATCTGTGAAGAATCGCTTTGGTGCTACGAGTGAAGTGGGTGTGTTTGAAATGCGTTCCGAGGGAATGGTGGAAGTACCCAATCCCTCTGAGCGTTTTCTTGCTGAACGGGTGGTAAAAGCATCTGGATCAGCCATCGCAGTGGTTATGGAAGGTACCAGGCCTTTGCTTGTGGAGGTTCAGGGGTTGACCAGCCAGACATCATTTGGGAATCCGCGGCGCACTGCCAATGGTGTGGATTTTAACCGCCTGCTGTTGATCACTGCTGTTCTAACCCGGCGCTCTGGTCTGCGGCTTGCGGAACAGGATGTGTTTGTAAACGTTGTTGGGGGGTTGCGGGTAAATGAGCCGGCTGTAGATCTTGCTGTCGCAACTGCGATCTATTCTTCCACCAGAGATATGACGGTACCGGCAGATATTGCCTTGATTGGAGAAGTCGGTCTTTCAGGTGAGCTTCGAACTGTTTCGCAGCTTGAACCGCGCTTGAAAGAAGCTTTGAAACTTGGTTTTCGACGTGTGCTTGTGCCTTTCAACTCCCGGGCGGATGCAGAGTCTGGCGGAAAAATGGAGGTGTTGAGGGCTCACTCTCTGGCTGAAGCCTTCCGAATGGTTTTTCCTGAGACCAAATAGCCAGCATTGTCGGGCAGATACTATTTTGGGGCAATTCTTGATGCGTCCTCAGGGCACTTATCTGTATGAATACACAACGAACCTGAAAAAAAACAGGTAGATAATTATGAAAAAAAATTGCTGCTTCGAATCAGAACTTTAAGGAATCCGAATCTTAAATATTTCGGATTAATCCATCTCTTGCTTATCCCCAAGATATGGGGGGTGTACAGGTTGAAGGGATTATTATTGGGCAATTATTGGTGAATGAAGCAGGGTTCAGAATCACGGCAGACGCCAGTATCTTCGCGGAGTGGTTGCGAATTATTTAACATTAGCTCTTCTTAAAGATTCGAATCTTTTTAGATAAATAAGCCCTGATTCAATTGAACCAGGCCTTACCTTCTGCTACAATCTATTCACTCGAAAGAAAGTGAACTGGTCTGAAATTCAGGTGGCGGTAACCATCCGGGGTCTTGGCAAGAGCAGTTCACTGACCTCAGTGGTACGAATCACAGAATAGATACAGGTAAAAATGGACAAAATCCCCGTATCATCCGGGGTTAGTTTTGCACATCATGTTGAAATCAGGAGACGCGTATGAAAGCTGAGCAGTACTGGGAAGCCGCACTGGGACAGCTGCAACTGGAAATGCCGCGCGCCTCTTTTGATACCTGGGTGCGCGACAGTGAGCTGCTCGCCTATGAGGATGGCACTTTTATTATCGGGGTTCAGAACGCATACGCTCGTGATTGGCTGAAGGAAAGGCTTTATGCAACTGTACAGCGACTGCTTTCCAATATTGTTGAACGAAGCGTTGAAGTACGGTTTGTCGTCTGGCAAGGTGAAGTTCAAAATCCTGAACCGGAGCCTGCCAGTGAAAGGGTATCAGAAAAGGCCTGCCGGGAATCCATTCGGCTTAATCCCCGTTACGGTTTTCATGAGTTTGTTGTTGGATCAAGCAACCGGCTTGCACATGCAGCTGCGCTTGCCGTCACGGAAAATCCAGCCAGAGCGTACAACCCGCTGTTTCTGTATGGGGGGGTCGGCCTGGGAAAAACCCATCTGCTGCATGCAATCGGACTGGCCTGCCAGCAGAAAGGTTTACAAATCAGGTATGTATCCTCTGAAGAATTCACCAACGATCTGATTAATGCCATACGTAAACAGACCACACAGTCTTTCCGGGATTTCTATCGCAGTATTGATGTTCTGCTGATCGATGATATCCAGTTTATTGCAGGCAAAGAATCAACACAGGAAGAATTTTTCCACACATTTAACACCCTTCACGGTCAGGACAAGCAGATTGTCATATCTTCGGACCGTCCTCCAAAAGCGATGGTCACCCTGGAGGAGCGGCTGCGCTCGCGTTTTGAATGGGGATTGACTGCTGATATCCAACCGCCAGATTTTGAAACCAGGCTTGCTATTCTCCGAACAAAGGCGGATCGATCCAGGTTTCAGGTCGATTTTTCTATACTTGAAATTATTGCACGGCGCGTAAAAAGCAATATTCGTGAATTGGAAGGTGCCCTGAATCGTGTGGTGGCTATGTCCGACCTGACAGGTATGCCGCTGAATGTTTCAATGGTTGAAACAATGCTTTCGGATTTACTCCCGACTTCAATTGATGTCTCACCTTCACGAATCATTGAAATTGTGTCCGATTATTATTCGATTACCGAGAGACGAATCCTGAGCAAGGAGCGTTCTCGCGAGGTAGCCTTGCCGCGCCAGATAGCAATGTATCTGATGCGGGAGGAAGTGGGCTGCTCGCTTCCACAAATCGGCGATTCTCTGGGTGGACGGGACCATACTACAGTCCTTTACGGCTGTGATAAGATAACGGATCTGCTTGAGACGGATGACAGACTGCGTCGTCAGATCGGTTCGATAATGGAACGATTGCAGGAACCAGAACAGGTTCCCGCTTGAATCTTCTATTGAGAGCTGTCCGGGATTAAGAATGAGCCCGCAACTTGCGGGCTTTTTGTTCACTACAGAAACAGCAATTTAAAATGGCGGGGTATCACAGCAGTGAAACGGGATCCACGTCGAGAGACCAGCCTTCCGGGAGGGTGTCAGGGAGCAGTTGGAGGGGATGGGGAGTGCGTACTATGATCTGCCAGCGGTATAAACCGTTCAGCTGGTGATAGAAACAGGGAGCCGGTCCGATCAAGGTGGTTGTATCAGCGGGGAAATTCTCCTGTTTCCGAAGCATTGAAGCCATTCGTTTGGCTTCATCTTCAGCAGAACAATCGGAATTGTGTTGATAAATCAAGCGTGCAAGACGCGTGAACGGGGGATACCGGAGAGATTTTCGTTGCTGTAATTCAAAAGCATAGAACGCCCCATAATCATGGTTTGCGGCTGCCCGGATTACAAAATGCTCGGGCTGGTATGTTTGCAGAATAACTTTACCACCCAGCAGGCTGCGTCCTGCCCGTCCGGCAACCTGGGTAAGGATCTGGAATGTACGTTCAGCAGAACGGAAATCCGGCAGATTTAAACCCATATCGGCATGTACTATTCCCACAAGCGTAACAAGAGGAAGATCCAATCCCTTCGCAATCATTTGGGTTCCTATGAGGATATCTGCACGATGCGCAGCGAAATGGGAAAGGATGATATCGTGAGCCCCTCTGGATCCTGTTGTGTCCCGATCCCAGCGCAGTGTGCGGACGACCGGGAAAAGGTCGTGGAGGGTATTCTCAATTCGCTGCGTACCGGCGCCGAAGGCCTTAAATCTGCTGCTGCCGCATTCAGGGCAGAGAGATGGCATTTTCCGCTGATAGCTGCAGTGATGGCAGCGCAGGTTATTCTGATCAAGGTGCTGATTGAGTGCAGTCCCGCATCTGGGGCAGGTGAGGGTTGAACCGCAGTCGCGGCAGAAAATATACGTGGCACCGCCACGGCGGTTGAGGAACAGAATCGCCTGATGGCCGGCATCGAGTGTGTCCTTTAGTGCATGCTGGAGGCTGCGGCTGAAGTAGGAGCGATTACCGGCTTTCAACTCCGCGCGCATATCTACAATCTCCACTGGCGGCAGCTCAGCAGCTTCTGCTTCATGATCGTAGGCACGGTAAACAGGAGTGATGTGCAGCCGTTCCGATTGGGTTTTGATCCGCTGACGGTGGCCGAGAATTCGGTTGGGCAGTTGCAGCAGTTGCAGCTGTCCCTGTTCTGCAAGGTAGCGGGTGGTGATATCCGGAGTGGCGCTGCCGAAGATACAGATACACTGGTGGATAGATGCGAGTTCTGCGGCTGCCGTGCGGGTGTGATAACGAACCGCCCGGCTCTGTTCTTTATAGGAATCGTCGTGGGATTCATCCAGGATTAATACGCCAGGGTTTGAGAGGGGGGCAAAGAGTGCGCTTCGTGGTCCGATAATGATGGGAAGCTGTCCATCCCGCACTCTGCGCCATGTATCGTACCGTTCACCAGGAGAGAGTTTTGAATGCATCAGGCCTACCTGGCCTGGAAAGCGGGATACAAAACGGCGTACCGTCTGTGGTGTGAGCGATATTTCCGGCACCATGACCACGGCTTGTTTCCCCTGGCGGAGGGCTTCAGCGACAGCTGCCAGGTAGATTTCGGTTTTTCCGGATCCTGTTACTCCATGAAGAAGGAAAATTCTGGGGCTGGTGCCATCTCTTTGTGCTTTCTCCAGGAGCAGCCAGACTTTCTGCTGATCTGCAGTCAATACCGGGGCCGTGGTAGGAACAAAATCGAGTGACTCGAGCGGATCGCGCCAAATTTCTGATTCACTGAGAAGTACCAACCCCTGGTCTTCCAGGATACGTAAATCACTCATGGAGCCGCCGCTTTCAGCATACAGCCAGGTCACACTGAGTGGCTCTCCTTCTCTGATCAGAGAGTCGATCATGGCAATCCGTCGTTGATGGGCTTCAGAGCCATGCCTGCCGATGTCTGCGGTGATTTGTCGGGCTTGCTCAGGAGTACAGGCCAGCCGGGCGGAGCGGATTTTTAGCGGGCGTACGCTGGGGGGGGAGAGAACAGACGATCGTGCCAGAATTTCTCTCCGAAGCAGGGATTCGGCGACGGTCTTCCAATTCCTACGCTGCAGCGCACGCTGCAGCTGGCGGCCGCGCAGGGGACCTCGACGCTGGAGAAGGCGGATCAATCTTGTTTCGACACCGGGCTCCGGTTGATAGTTTTCTTCCTGCAGCGTGTACAGGCTGTCGGCCTGTTTGCTCAGGCCCGGGGGAAGCATGAGTGCAAGACATTCAATCAGCGGTGCGCGAGTCTGGGTTTCCAGCCAATATGCGAGCTGCAGTTGTGCCTGGTTAATGACCGGCTGCTGGTCAATTAGTGTGTGGATGAATCTGGTTTCAGGAACAGCGGGCTCTTCGATCAGCTCCAGGACGATACCTTGAACAGACCGGCTCCCGAAGGGTGCTGTAACAAGGGAGCCGGCATGAACCTTGCCAACCAGGTGGTCAGGAATGGCGTAGTCGAATGCACTCTGAATGGCTGGCAGGTTGATCGCAATTCGTGCAAACATGGGATCCGTAAAAATTGATTAATCCTTTAACTTGCTATGGGTAAAATGGCAATACGGTCGATACGTTTTCCATCCATTGCAACCACACGAATAAGATAGCCGTTTTCTTCGATTGTGTCACCAACACGGGCGAGACGTTTCAACTTTCCAAGCAGATAACCCGCGATGGTATCGTAGTAGGGATTGGTCAACTGCAGGTTAAAGTGATCGTTTACATCTTCGATCAAAGTAAGGCCGTCGATCAGGAATGAGCCATCAGGCATGGATTCGATCTGGGGAATGTTGTTGAAAGGATCCTGCACTTCACCGATAATTTCTTCGAGAAGATCTTCCAGGGTTACCACTCCGGCAGTACCACCATACTCGTCGAGGACGATGGCCATGTGCTGTTTGCGGGTACGGAAGCTTGTCAGCAGCGTAGCTATACGGGCTGTCTCTGGAATGAAAAGCGCTTCCCGCATGAGATCCCTGGCTGAGAGGTCCTTTTCTTGTCTGGTGTGTTGGGCGCGCAGAATTTCCTTGAGATGCACAATACCAATAATCTGATCAAAACTTTCCTGGAAAACCGGCAGCTTGGTGTAAGGCTGCTCGATGGCGATGTTAATCATGTCGTCGAGGGTTGCATCTGCAGGCACGGCGGCCATTTCAGTTCTGGGGGCCATTACCTGGCGTACAAGCAGTTCATTAAAATTGAAGACATTGTTGAGAATATCTCCCTGTTCATCCTCCACTACACCGCTTTCCTTACTTGCAGTGACAAGCATTTTCAGTTCTTCAACTGAATGTGCCATTTCATGTGAGGACGATGTCTGCACCCCGATCAGTTTCAGTAAAAGATTCCCGGTTCCATTCAGCAGCCAGATCGCGGGTTTGAAGATCCATTCAACCACCACTGTTGGCTGGGCAACGACCAGGGATGTCTTTTCAGGGTTGAGCAGAGCGATGGTTTTGGGCATCAGTTCACCGACTACAACGTGCAGAAATGTAATCAGGGCAAATGATATAGCTACCGAGAGGCTGAATACGATGTCCTTCTCGGCCAGGGCCGGGAAGGAATCCAGCAACGGCTCGATTAATTCTGCCACGGCCGGTTCGCCGATCCAGCCTAACCCAAGGCTTGAGATCGTGATGCCAAGCTGTGTGGCAGCGATAAAGCGGTCTGGATCATGAATGGCTTTTTGCACCCAGCGGGCTGCTGGATTGCCCTGGGATACCAGTTCACTGATACGGGTACGTCTGACGCTGACGAGGGAAAATTCTGCGGCAACAAAAAAGCCGTTTGCCAGGATCAAAACAACCACCGCCAATAACTTAAGGAGTATTAACCAGAAAGTTGATTCCATCAGGAAGGCTAAACCTCTTCAAACAAGATTTGATGTCTGCTGCCTGTGCGCTGCAGACGGACTAAATACTTCAAGTCGAGCACAGAACGGCTGACTGCTTATTGTGCCCGCTGAGTGACCCGGTATCGCCAGAAAGTCGTGCCGGGAGAATGGGATCAGCCTTCCTGGCGATAGATGACAGCTGATCCGTACCCTACTACAGAAGAGTAATCTCCGGTGACATCGCCGGATGTGCTGTACCCAAGCACCTGGACAGAGTCTGCCCCCAGATGCTCGCAGGCCCACAGAACAGCGGCCACTGCACCGCGTCCGCAGGCAAACCCGAACAGTTCTTCTTCTGCATGGATAACGCCCTCTGGATCAAACGCTTCGATGCGGCTCAGCATTTCTGTATCAAAACGAAGTGCCAGATCCCGCGAGTAGAAATGACTGAGGTCAGTGCTGGCGATCAGGACGGCGGAGTCGTTCTTGATACTTTCAGCCAACGAGTAACCCAGTGCCCTGGCGGTCTCCACGCTCTGGTCAGCCATCATAATGGGGAGAAGTTGAAACGGCTCGATCAGTACAGTCTGCAGGAACGGAAGTTCAATTTCAAGAGAATGTTCCTGATCATTATGGATCCTGGTGAGGCTGAGGTGGTAGTTACTTTGCAGCAGGTTTTCCAGTCGATCCATCCGGTCGGCAGCGATCGGGATCGTACCCAGCGGTGTGCTGTATGCCTCGTGACCGCTGGTAAGCAGGCTGCCGGGGCTGAGGCGGTGTGAGGGTGAGATTACTGCAGCGTACGCAGGCTGCATATTTTGCAGCAATCTAAACGCCAGCGCGGCAGTATGGCCGCAGTACTGGTGCCCGGCATGTGGGACGACAAGGCCGAGGATCTGCCCCGGGATCGATTGTTCGGGCCGGGCGTTGAGGTACGCATGAATGGAAACCCTCAGTTCAGCCGGGTCGGATGGATACCAGGCACCGGCAAGCGGGGACGGACGAATATCTGAATAGGAGTTTGCTGTTCGCATACTCATAGTAAATCATCCTTTCCAGATCGATTGTAGCACAGGCCTGATAGTGTGGTCTATGCAGGCTTCCGGATCCACCCC